>NZ_MUFA01000010.1:0-108091 GCF_001995955.1 Salinivibrio sp. PR6
TTTATATACTGAGTTTTTATCTAGTTTTAATTTCATTTATATACTGAGTTTTTATCTAGTTTTAATTTCATTATGGTGAAGTGTGATAAGGAATCGCCGCCCAAGCGCGGTGCCACCGTGTTCCCGCGGCAGATGAAAATATTGCATCAATTGGGTGAAAACATCTTATTGGCGATGAAACGTCGAGGGATCAGTCAAGATAGAATGCATCAGCGCACAGGGATCTCGAAACCAACGCTACGAAAAATCACAAAAGGTGATCCGACAGTGTCGTTAGGCCATTATGTTAATGTGCTCGCCGTACTAGGTTTGTTAGACGATCTAGGTAAAGTCGCGCTCGATGATGAACTTGGTAGGAAACTGCAAGATATCGAGTTGTTGAAAACGAGACGATAGGGCATCAAACGAATGGAAATCTTTGTCTACGCCGATTGGATTGAAACTGAGCCGCCCTTGTTTATTGGGACACTGAGAGCATCGCGAATCCGTGGTAAAGAGCATTTCAGCTTTTGCTATGACAAGACCTGGCTTAAATCTAAGTATGCTTCTCAAATCGACCCTTGCCTTCATCTATATAGTGGCGAGCAGCACGCTGAAGACGACAAAAACTTCAAGATATTCTTGGATTCTTGCCCTGATCGATGGGGGCGCTTGCTGATGCAACGTCGAGAGGCTGTTATAGCCCGCATTGAGGGACGTAGAGCGAGCACATTATACGAAACCGATTATCTCCTCGGTGTTCATGACTCTTTTAGAATGGGCGCTTTAAGATTTTGCACCGAGCATGGTGGCAATTTTCTTGACGACAATGACGATCTGGCGACTCCAGCTATGACTTCACTCGCGGAGCTAGAATGTGCAGCGCAAGGCATCGAGGACAAACCCGACTTTGATAATCCTGACTACCTTAAATGGTTGAATATGCTTATCTCGCCAGGGTCATCGTTGGGCGGAGCTAGGCCGAAAGCTTCTGTAAGAGATGTCGATGGTACTTTATGGCTGGCAAAGTTTCCAAGTCGGTATGACGATTATGATATTGGCCTGTGGGAATACTTGGTGTACCAAATGGCCTTGGACTCTGGGATCAATATGGCTGAATGTAAAGTGCAGGCCATTGGTTCAGACCACCATATTTTCCTGACTAAGCGATTTGATCGTACCGATGACGGCAGGAGACTGCAATTTACGTCAGCAATGACACAGCTTGAATATTTCGATGGCAATGATGATGGAGCGAGCTACCTAGAGTTAGCGGAATTTCTTATCCAGAATGGTTCTAATACGCGGGCGGACTTGGCACAGCTTTGGAGACGTATGCTGTTTAATATCATGGTTGCCAATAGTGACGATCACCTACGTAATCATGGCTTTATTTTTGACATGACAGGTTGGCGACTGTCACCCGCCTACGACATCAATTCAACACAACATGCCCACGGTCTGCACTTAAATATTGACGACAAAGATAATGCTTTAGATATTGACCTAGCGTTTGAGGTGGCAGAGTACTTTCAACTTGATGTGAAAACAGCTGACAAAATTTATCGTCAAGTCGCCCAGGCCGTGTCTAAATGGGAGCGCTTGGCAAAAGGAGCAGGTATCAAACGCGGTGAGCGAGACTTAATGAGAGACTGCTTCATGCTACCGAAAGTGTAACCTAGTGACGCATGGTAACAAGTGCCAGTTCCTCTGCTTTTTTCGCCATCAACTATGCCAAAATGGCATGGTTAACGATTAGCTTTTAAGGGCCGTTTATGGATATTCGTGCGTTGCGCTATTTTATTGCCTTGGTGGAAAAGCAGAGCTTTACTGCCGCCTCGGCGTCGTTGCATGTGACGCAACCGACAATCAGTAAAATGGTGCGTAACCTTGAGCAAGATGTGGGTCAGCCGTTGTTGCACCGAGAGGGAAGGCGATTTTGGTTAACTGATGCTGGTGAGGTGGTGTATCAGCGCGCGCAGAGCATTATTGCTGAGTTCGAGCAGCTAAATACTGAGCTCGACGATCTCAACCAACTGGCGCGCGGCCAACTCAGGTTGGGGATGCCACCGATGATAGGGCCGCTGTATGCCAACGTGTTGCGTGAGTACCGACAACGCTACCCAAACGTGGCGCTCAGTATTGTCGAATACGGCGGGCGGCGCACCGAACAAGCGCTGATCAATGGTGAGATTGATGTGGCAATCACCATGCTCACCGACACTCAGCCTGAGTGCTTGCAAAGCTTACCCTTACAAACTCACCCCATTTATGCAGTGCTGCCCAACCAAGCCGTGTGGCGCGCGCAAAAAAGCCTGACGTGGCAGGCTGTTAAAGACGAGCCGTTTTATCTGTATAGCGCTGAATTTACTCTAAGCGATCGGATTATTGCCCGCTGTGAAGAGCATGGCTATCAGCCGACTATTGCCGCGCGTAGCAGTCAGTGGGACTTTTTAGCCGCCTTGGTGAAAAGTGGTGCTGGGGTGGCGTTTTTACCCGCGCCTCTATGCCAGCGCCTCAGCGCCAGCTTGGAAGACAGTGAGTTATTGCTAGTGAAAACGATAAGCCCGGCGATTGAATGGCAACTCGGCTTAGTCTGGCACGGCGAGCGCTATGTCTCACGCACCGCCGAAGCTTGGATGCAGTTGTGTCAGTCGACAGAGGTGCATCGATAGGCTCAGCGCTTTGATCTACAATGCCTTGTAGTACGCAATATGGTGGTGATCTTAAATTCGATGCTTAGAGACGACGTGATGTGGGATGAAAAATTCGCTAAAATTTAGTGATTGAAGACATACTCGTTATAACACAGTTTTACACGTCATCTTCCGACAACATTTGACGACAATTACGAACTGTTAGTACGCGGATCTCATGGCTTAAGCTATAGATAATACGATAGTGACCAAAAATTATTTCACGATAGTTAGTATTGGGCAGTTCAGGAACAAAGCGCCCCATTTCAGGCATACTTCCAAGTAGTTCAGTTTTGTCAAAAACTTCGTTTACCCAGTTTTCTGCCGCAGATGGATTATCCAAAGATATAAATTCCGCTGCATCGCCTAATTTCTGAAGCGCTAATGGAGACCAAACTACTTTCATTTCTTAATGCGCCCCAGTACTTGAGCACGAGCATCATCATTTGAAACACCAAGGCCTGAAGCTAATTGAGCTTCAGCTGTACGCATTTCTTCCAGTAACTCGATCTTCTCTTGCATTGCTTCATACTCTGCAACATCGAGAACAACAGCTACGCCTTTGCCATGCTGTGTGATGACCAATGGACGGCGAGTCTCATTGATTTGTTTGATGTAAGAAGCCACACCTGCACGAAATTCAGATAACGGCTGAATATCTTGATCGAAATGAATACGACTCATATTGAACCTCAAGTTGTACAAAGTAACGTACGAACTATAGTTCAATTAACCGTTTTGAGCAAGGAGTTGGGGTTGATTCTGTGTTAATGGGCATTGGCTATGACCGCATTTGTACGATAATCGTAATGGCTACCCCACCTGCACCAATACCAAATAAAAACAGCCTGCTACCAAAACAAACGCCACGATAAGATTCCCAACGCTTTGGTTTCTTGACGGTCACAGGAACTTACTGGCTCATTTTTGTAGCGGCAACGTGCAATTTGCGTGGTAGCACGAAAATCCCGGAGGCGATTGATGGCACACCAAACAGCCAGACCAATTGAAGCAGCCAATAAGATCATTGCGCATGTTGCGATAATTAACTCGTTCCCACGCTCCTGCGTGGGAATGTATATGGATTTTGAATTATGGGCAGGATTCGCCAAAAGATCACCGAACTGCACTTGATCTCTGTTCTAACACTCGCGGACAGCGTCAATATCTTTAGCGAACAAGCCGGTTCAATACTCTAGGCGGCGTGATTTTACTCAGGTTATGGAACATTCAGTGTCTGAATGATAACTAGATATGCATTCCCACGCGGGAGCGTGGGAACGAGAAAACATGGTGCGGGCTGAGCCGACCAAGATCAGCTTGGTGGCCAAACAGAAGCGCTGTCTCATGAATCCCAGCTTCTTAGAAAAGGTTTTAGCCGCAGGTATACCGGCGATGGTTGAAAAATAAACACTCATGCGCTCGCCCTGAAGACTAATCGGTCTAAGACTAATTTTTTTACTTCTTCTTTTAACTCGTTCCCACGCTCCTGCGTGGGAATGTATATGGATTTTGAATCATGGGCAGGATTCGCCAAAAGATCACCGAACTGCACTTGATCTGTTCTAACATTCGCGGACAGCGTCAATATCTTTAGCGAACAAGCCGGTTCAATACTCTAGGCGGTGTGATTTTACTCAGGTTATGGAACATTCAGTGTCTGAATGATAACTAGATATGCATTCCCACGCGGGAGCGTGGGAACGAGAAAACAGTTCGCATCTTATTCGCGACTGATTAAATGCAAAGCCGAATCTGTGGGAAAACAATACGGGACCAATGGCAACAAAATCGGTAACGCACACCTTAAATGGGCGTTCTCTGAAGCGGCGGTGCTTTATCTTCGCGGCAATGAAAAGGCTAGGAAATACCTAAACTGATTACAAAGGCGAATGAGTAAAGCCAAAGCACTCTCTGCACTCGCCCACAACCTGGGGCGTTGCGTTTACTTCATGTTGAGGAACAAAACCGTGTTTGACGAACACAAGTTCTTACCCGAGTAAGTCGCACAATGGGGTGAGCTGAACATCTAACTGGTGCTGAGAAGGAGCACGCCGCTGACTGAGATCACTGGGCATTATGCCCCAATGGTCTGCTGTGCCAATGGTTGTCCAAGCCCCTTTGCTTTGATTAGCCGCCCCATTGTTGCGCATCCAAGCGAACAACAAAGTTGCTTACACCCAAACTGAGCCTGAAGATAACTGGAAAACAAACGTTTAGCCTTCTTTTTGAATAGCGCCTGCTTGGGTTAACCGAATAATGTCTAATGGCCCTGTCACATGATTGGCAGGCAGCGGTGAGACCGCGGTAAGAGATCTTCTATATGTGTTTGCCGTAAGCAATGACTTAATGGTGGAAATGACAGAACGAAGTAGACGACTTTGTTGTTCGAGAGCATTGGCTGCTGTCGCAGCCAAAAAATGCTATTGCCTATTGACCGGAGAAGGGCCCATATGTGTTATAAGCGACCCAACATTCGCTCGATCTGATTTTTTCTAATTTTGTAGTTTGTACCTTTCGATATCTCAGACTTTGTCATTGTTGAGTTTGGTCCAATTAATACAGAATCAACGACACTTGAAAACGGGATAGTCACATAACTTGAATGTTCTGTAAGCGTAAAACCTAATTTCTTATGTAATTCTTGCTTTCGTTTACTGTATTCACTAAAGAAAGCGTCTGCCAATGCATCAGAGTCTTTCGTATTAAACAAGCCCCACCGTGCTAACTGACTGCAAAAAAATAAGAACAGCGAAAAGTTGTCAGAAACTACGAAACGAAACTCTTTTTCTTTTTCGTACGGTTTTGGAGATTTGATAAAGTTTCTCCAGTACTCCAAGAAGAAAAACCAGATTGTAGTCGCCATATTATTTAACTTAGGATTAGCTGCCTGTATTGCAGGAAGTAACATCTCCAAAAACGAATTTAACCAAGCATCGTCGTATGATATGTAGCAGCACTTCAGATAATCTGGGAGTAATTCAAAGTCTTCAAGAGTCTCTTCTAAGTAGGCTATATATTTGGCTGTCGAGATACGAAGACATATCCCTTTGCCTGCGTTACCATAATTTTCCCATAAGTACTCATTACGACTTGTCGTAGTGTTAGATTGGATGAAAACGTGATCATTGGACAATGCAGAATTGACTACATTTGCAAAGTCGTGCTTTTCAAGAGTCTCATTATTCGTGATACAACCACTAATTCTGCTTTCGATATCTAACTTAACTTTCCGTTCTAATTGATCTTCAAAATTACTAATAGTGAACATACGAATTGTATCGGACTCGACCATGGAGTAAAAACTCTCAACCGACGTGTAATGATAGATATAATCGGGAAGCTCGATATTGAATCGATTATCAACGCCTTTTAGAAAACCAAAGAATAGGTTCCTAGCGCCGTTGAGTTGATCTTGCATTTCTTGATTCATACTTCCTCTGCTTATTTAACCACTTAAGCTTATAACGCTCCAATCACGCGCCTGTCGCGTGCATTGGCTTGTTAACTGATGACTTTAAGATAAAGTTTAAATGGCATGCACGATACAAGGAATCCAACAAGCCTCCATCTTTTCGTAATATAGACAATTCTTCTCCTTTTCTTAATTGCCTTGAATATTTGTCTTGCCGCTTTTTCAACTGGAGCCATCCAAAAAATACCTTCGCCTTTGGCCATAGCAGTGTCAACAAACCCTGGCCTGACATCTGTAACAACAATATTGTGACCTTCCATACGAGATCTACAAAGAACACCTTCCAAATAATTGGACATATAAGCTTTTGATGCATTATAAGATGGACACGGCCCACCTCTCAAAGCCATAATCGAAGATGTACCCACAATATGCCCTTCTTTTTTGTTAGCGAAGTAGTGGTATGCTACACTCGCCAAGGCGGTAAAACCCGCCACATTTACCGCCACTGCTTCAAGCTCACCAGAAAGAGGAAATGTTGGATCGACATTTCCAGTCCCTGAGTTGATTACGACAACGCTGACATCATCCATCTCTCTAAGCAATTCTTTAAATGCTTTCACGGCTTCAGAAATTTCAGCTAGATCCATGGTAGTCTTGAAGCATTCTCCAGGTAACTCTTCCTCAAGCGAATCCAATAGTTCAGACCTCCGACCTGTTATTCCAACAACATAGCCATAAACTGACATTTGCTTAGCGAGCTCACGCCCAATTCCTGAAGTAGCTCCAATTATGATAGCCTTCATTGAGTCCTCACTAAAAAGTTAACATTGCATTAGTGCGCATGCACGATTTCCCAAAACCGTTATCCGCACTCTTTTCTACCTAACTGGCTGTTACCAATAGAATTTCTCACCTCTAATGGATATTGCTCTTCCGCGAAAGTGTGCATGCCGCCTATCTCTACTCAGGAATTCACACTATCCCCAAGCGTGAATCTGTAAACACATGACTAATAAACTCTTTTTTTCATCCATTCAGAGATAGTGTGCATCTGTCATGGATAAACGCGCACGCTTTTGCGTTTATCTGGCCGATAAACAGGTTAACCACCCTGTATTTTGCCACGCTACCGCCAGTTAGTTGTCGGCATCTAACACGCCATAGAGTGGGCAGATTTGGGATTAGTCTATCAAGCGCTGTTTTGGTTTTCGTGCGCTATTGTCCAAAGTGTTAGATAAACCATGTTTTGTGAGGTGAGTACAATAAGTTGGCTAGAACACAAGGGGCGAGTCGGGTTGGTGGGGCGGTGCGCGATTAGAAAGAGGCTCTGTCTCGCGCACTGCTGAGGATGGGGTGTTGCTGTGTCCGTCGACAGAGACCGTATAAGTGACTACGGTGGACTAAACACCCAGTGCTGGATTCACATCCATGCTTTTATGCAAGATTCGAACGACTTTAATGTGATGATTACCCTTGGGTTGGTAAAAAACAATATGGCTGCCAAGAGGAAATTTACGATACTCTGATCGGATGTCATCACACGGTTTCCCCATGTCTGGGTTTTCAGCCAATAACCAAAAGGTGTCATCGAACTGTTTTATATATAGATTGCGTTGCTCTTTTCCCCAACGGCGCTGGGTAAACAACGCGATACTCCTTAAGTCCGTTTTGGCGGCGATAGTCAGCGTAAATGGCTTCATTGTGTGTCTTCGGCATCGATTTCGTGGATAAAGTTATCGATGTCGTACTCAGCATCGCCACTCTGTTCGCCCTCAACGAGAAGTTGACGCAGTGTATGCAGTTTTGTCTCTTGGTTTTCGAGTAAACGCAGTGCGGCGCGAACGACTTCACTTGTCGAGCTGTAACGCCCTGTTTCGATTTGGCTAGCGATAAAGCCATCGAAGTGTTCACCTAGGGTAATACTTGTATTCTTTGCCATGGTTAGAACTCGTTGATACCAATATATACCTAATTATGGTAGTTGGCGTGCGTGAAGGCAAGATGACGGCCATGGGCGATAAAACCTATGCGACGAGCAATGTGCGCGAGCTCTATCTTGCGCACTGCTCAGGTTGGGATGCGGTTGTGTCCATCGGTACCGATTAACGTGATTGCGCCGAATGGGTGGTGGATGGGCGCGTTGCTTTTGTTGCTTGTTGCGTCGGCTGCGGGCGTTGTTGGTTGCGGTGGATTTGATATTGCTGCCACGCAAAGGTCACCACAAAGCAGCCGGTGAGGAGCAATACAATGGTCGGGCCGGGTGCGCTGTCAAGGTAAAACGACAGAGTCACGCCGCCCACGGCGGTGACTAAGGCGATCGCACAGGCAATCCATAGCATGCGGCTAAATTGTTTGCTGAGCATAAAGGCGGTGACGCCCGGTGCAATCAACATCGCCACCACTAAGATAATCCCCACTGCGTGTAACCCCGCAACAATGGTAGCAATCATCACCGAGAGCAGAAGCCAGTGAAGCTTTTGTACGGGGAGCCCGAGCACGCTGGCTTGCGCCGGGTCGAACGATAGCAGCATTAAATCTCGCCCTTTAAGCAGCACGAGCGCGAGCACGACTAAGCCGGTGATGGCGGCGGTGAGCAGCTGTTGGTGGTTAATCCCCAATAGGTTGCCAAATAGAATATGGTCAAGGTGCAAATCAGACGGGAACTGGCCTTGCAAAATCAGCCCCAGCGCGAAAAAGCCAGAAAACACAATCCCCAGCAAGGTGTCTTCTTTCACACGGCTATTTTGTTTGAGCCAATGCACACTGGTGGCGCATGCGGAGCCGGCGGCAAAGGCGCCAACAATCAGCGGCAGGCCAAATAAGTTTGCCAACACCAATCCCGGCAGCACCGCGTGAGCCACCGCATCGCCAATTAACGACCAGCCTTTTAATACTAAATAGCAAGAAAGCAGCGCGCAGGGCAGCGCGACCAAGACGGACATCAGCAGTGCATCTTGCATAAAAGTCAGTTGATACGGATTCATTGCAGTGCCTCCTGACGTTTGGCGCGCCGCGCGAGTAAACCGTGTTTAGGGCCAAACACAAAGGCGGCTAGGAAGAGTCCCACTTGGGCCAGCACAATCAGTGCGCCGGCGTTAAGGTTGGCGAAATAGCTGATGTACACCCCAAATAGTGAGGTGAGTGTGCCGATGACACCACTCAATACCAACACGGGCCCGAAGCGATCACTCAATAAATAGGCGGTGGCGCCGGGAGCGATCACCAAGCAAATCACCAAAAAGGCACCGACACTTTTAAGTGCTGCCATGGTGCAAGCGCTGAGCAGCGCAAAAAACAGCACTTTAAGCCCCACCACGGGTAAACCAATGCAGCGGGCGTGGCTTTCATCAAAAAAGGTCAGCATAAAATCACGCCATTTCACCGCCAGTACGGTGAGGCTCACCAAGGCAATGACTAGCATTTGCACCGCATCGAGTGGGGCAATGGCGAGCAAATTACCCAGCATAATTTGTTGAATATCGACCGCGACGGGCGAAATGGAGACTAAAAAGAGCCCGAAGGCGAAAAAGCTCGAAAAAATTAAACCGATGATCGCATCTTGTTTGATGTGGCTGCGTTGATGCAAAAACAGCATCACGCTCGCGGCCATGCCGCCAGCAACAAAGGCGCCGAGCGAAAAGGGCAGGCCTAGCATATAAGCGCCGGCAACGCCCGGTACAATCGCATGGGAGAGGGCATCGCCCATCAGCGACCAGCCTTTGAGCATCAAAAAGGCGGAGAGCAAGCCGCACACGCCGCCAATCAAGGTGGTGACCAGCAATGCTTTTTGCATGTATTGATAGGCGAGGGGATCGAGTAAGCTCATTCGCGCCGCTCCTGCGCGCTTTGTTCGCGCTTGCCATACACCACCAAGGGCCGCTCGTCGTCGGAAATCACCGATAGCTCGCGCGGATCGGCGTCTTGGTGGAGCTGATCGCTAGGCATCACATACTGGCGCAGTTTGCCGCCAAAAATGGCACTGAGGTTCTCGGTGGTAAACACATGCTCAGTGCGTCCGCCAGCCACCACCGCGCGATTGACCAACACGGTGCGATCGCAAAAGTCGGGTACGGTACCGAGGTTATGGGTGGCAATCAAAATGGTTTTGCCTTCGTCTTTGAGCTCGAGCAGCAAACGCATAATTGACTCTTCACTGGTAACATCTACGCCAGTAAAGGGCTCATCCAGTAAAATCAGCGGGCTATGCTGAGCCAAGGCGCGGGCGAGAAAAACGCGTTTTTTCTGTCCGCCGGACAGTTCACCAATTTGCCGCTGGCGAAAGGCTGTCATACCCACGCGGGCTAAGGCCTCATCCACTGCCTGATGATCCTCCGCTTTGGGGCGACGCATAAATGACATCTTGCCGTAGCGGCCCATCATTACCACATCTTCCACTAACACCGGGAACGACCAATCGATCTCTTCGGATTGAGGGACATAAGCGACCAAGCCTGCTTTTTGCGCTTGCTTAATGGGGGTACCGTTGACCGCAATGCTGCCACTGCCGGGATTCACAAACCCCATGATCGCTTTAAACAAGGTGGATTTGCCGCTGCCATTGGCACCCACCAAGGCAGTGATGGTTTGCGCTGGCAGCGAGAAACTGGCGTGCTCAAGGGCACACAGGCCGTTTCGATAGACGACACGCACCTTGTTGACATCTAACACACTGGGCGTGTCGTCGGTTAAATCATAGTGCGTCATGGCGCAACCCCGCTAAGACGGTTTCTGTGGTAACTGTCAGTAAGGATAGATAGTCAGGCACGGGTCCGTCAGCTTGACTGAGCGAATCGACATATAAAATGCCGCCATAGTGCGCGTCGGTTTCCGCGGCGACTTGTTTAGCGGGCGCATCGGACACGGTACTTTCAGAGAAGACAGCACGCACTTGGTGCTCTCGTACGGTATCAATCAGCGAACGCACTTGTTGCGGTGTGCCCTGACGCTCAGCGTTGATCGGCCATAAATAGGCTTCGTTGAGGTTTAAATCACGCGCCAGATAAGAGAAAGCGCCTTCGCTGCTTACTAGCCAACGCTGGGATTCGGGGACAGCGGATAAGGCATCTTGCGCACGCGCGAACACGGCTTGAATTTGTGCCTTGTAGGCTTTGGCATTGGCTTGGTAGTGCGTTTGATTGGCAGGATCGTACTTAATCAGGGCTTGCTCGATATTATCAACGTATCGCATTGCATCAGAGGGCGACATCCACGCGTGCGGATTGGGTTTGCCGCGATACGGGCCCGAGGCAATCACAATCGGCTCCACTCCCTCAGATAAGATCACATTCGGCACTTTATCGATGTGCTGGAAAAAGCGTTCGAACCAACGCTCTAGGCCTAATCCGTTCCACATCACCACATCCGCACCTTGCGCACGCAGAATATCCCCCGGGGTGGGTTGGTAGTTGTGGATCTCAGCACCGGGTTTAGTAAGCGACACTACCTCGGCATGCTCGCCCGCTACGTTAGCGGCCATATCAGCGAGAATGGTAAAGCTGGTCACCACTTTTAACTTGTCCGCGTGTTTTAATTGGTCGGCGTGCGCCAGTGGAGAGAGCAAGAGCGCGACGATAATGATGATGTTCTTCTTCATAAGCCTTTATCTCTTTAACGATGCGTGTGACTACGGCGCGGTGCCGCCAGCCGATCATAAGTTAAAGATAACGGTTATGATAATCATTCTCAAGTAAGTGTTGTTAAAAAGGACGCCGATAGCGCCCGTGAGAGATTGCATTTGTGTATTTGCACGTAAGGTACATGACAGATTAATCGCGAATGGTATCGTGTCTCGCCCACTCCATGATGGTCCAATCTTTCTTTTGTGCGTGCAGACTTAGGTGTGGATCGGGGTTCACTGCAAACGCATTATCAACTTGTTCGAGAAGCGGCACATCCCAGTGCGAATCACTGTAGCCGTAGGTGTGGCCCACGGTGTCGTGGCGGTCAGAGAGCCATGCCTGCATATAGTCATGTTTACCACGAAAATCACGCACACAATGAGAAATACTGCCCGTATAAACACCGTTAATGGTTTCGAGCTCAATTGCGATCACAGTGTCGAGTTTGAGTAATGCGCCAATCGGTCTTGCTAAGTGTGCGGCGGTATTAGAAACCAGCACGCAGTGGTCGCCACGGTTGCGATGCCATTCAATGCGTTCTAACGCTTGCGGTACCACCACTGGGGCGACGAGCCTATCGATAAAGTCCGTGGCCCAACCATCGACCGTTTGGGTTGAGCGGCCTTTGAGTGGGGTAAGCTGAACGTGCATATATTGTTCAAGGTTAATTCGACCCTTTTTAAAGTCGATATAGGCTTGCTGCTCTTGAGCGACTCGATCACTCGACGCGTGCCCTTGTTGGTATAAATAATCCAGCCACGCTTGTTTGGTATCGGTGGCGATCAGGGTTTCGTCGAGATCAAAAAATGCGATGTTGATAGGTGCAGTCATAGCCAATTGCTGATTGTTTTTCATGCCGTCCATCCTAGACAACAACTATGACGATTGGGTTTCAGTTTGCGACAAAAAAAGCCTCGGACGATCCGAGGCTTAATCATGATATCGACTGAAGGCCGATTACTGACGGATACCTTCGACGTGAAGCTCCATATCAACATAGGTGGCAGGGCCCATGGTAGGAATACCGAAGTCTTCTAGCTCCAGGCGGGTGTTACCCATAAAGCCTGCGCGGTAGTTGCCCCATGGATCTTCACCGTGGCCAACCAGTTCTGCGTCGATTTCAATTGGCTTAGTTTGGCCATGCAAGGTGAGATCGCCTGCGATGGTCATCGAGCCGTCACCGTTGTCGGTTACCTTGGTGCTTTCAAAGGATGCTTGGCCATATTCGCCCACATCCAGGAAATCACCGCTACGAATGTGCTTATCACGCTCGGCGTGGTTAGAATCGACACTGGTTGTATCAATAGTGACAGAGACACTGGATGCGCCAATGTTGTCTGGGTCGAATTCAAACTGGCCGTCGAACTGATTAAAGCGACCTTTGATAAAGCTGTAACCTAGGTGTGGCACTTTGAAGTTGACCGAGGCGTGTGCGCCCTTGGTGTCAATCATATAAGTGTCTGCGAGTGCAGGCCCAGATAAGAGTGTCGCGGCGCTCATTCCCATGGCTAACATGAGTTTTTTCATTTCGAGTTTCCTCCGATCATCTTCCGTAACGTATTGTCTTTATCAATAAAGTGGTGTTTAAGTGCCATGACTGCATGGCCAGCGGCCAATACAATCAAGGTAATGGCAACGTAGTAGTGTACATCCCCAGCAATATCTGACTGGTTGGGGAAAAGCTCACCGGCGCTTGGCACGGTAAACCAAGTGAAGACATCTATCCCTCGCCCATCTGATGTTGAGATCAGATAACCGGAGACAAACAAAGTGATTAGCAACAGATAGATTGTATGATGCCCAGCCGTTGCCGCTTTACGCTCCCACGCTTTGCCCTCGACAGCAGGCATGGTGTGTGTCGCTTTCCACACGAGCCTAAACAAGGTGGCAAGGGCGAGCAATAACCCAATGGATTTGTGCCAATGCGGCGCCGTCTGATACCAGCTGCTGTAATAACTGAGATCGACCATCCAAAGCCCAACAGCGAAAAGACCAATGATCACAATGGTTGATAGCCAGTGTAGCGTACGCATTATCAGATCGTAGCCCGTTTTCGTTGTCATCGTTGCAGCTCCTATTCACTATGCCAACACAGTATATAGGGTGAATGGTAATTCAGAACCGTTTCCCCTTGAACAAGATGTTCGAATAATTCTAACGAACTCTTGACTGGATTAGGACTCGTCGGCGGTCCAGCTCAAGCTCAGAGAGACGGAATCAGCGAAGCGAAGTGCGTGAGGCTTATCAATGGTGACTTGCGCATAGCGCACCCAGTGATGGTCACGTGCAATGTCTAGCACGCCTGCCACAAGCTTCTCCAGCAATAAAAAACGGCCATTTTCGACGTAATCGATAATCGCTTTCGTGATCACTTTATAGTTGAGTGCATCATCTACGTTGTCTTCTTCACAGGCTTTGTGGCCGGGATAGTGGATCTCAACATTGATCACTACATCTTGTTTTTTCTCTTGCTCGTCGGGATTAAAACCAATGTAAGTACGCAGGCGCAGGTTGGTTACTTTAATGACAGCGTCGTTCATAATCTTTCCCTGGTCACGAAATTAAATGAGATGGCGTCCGCCATCCAGCTTGATAGATTGGCCGGTCATATGTTGACTGGCGAGAATAAATTCGCAGGCATTCACTACCTCTTGTTCACCCGGTACAGTGCCTAAAATCGATTTACGGCGAGCTTTGTCACGATAGGCGTCATCATCGCCTTCGTTGAACATGATTAGCGCAGGTGAAATGCTGTTTACCTTAATATGTGGCGCAAGCTTTTGCGCGAAGGAGAGCGTCAGGTTTTCTAGCGCCGCTTTGCTGGTTGCGTAGGCGGTATGCTTAGCGCTGCCCTTTTGCGCGACATAGTCGGTAAGGTGAATAATATCGCCCTGCTGCATCCAGCGTGACGCGGCCATGTTAATGAGGTAAGGCGTTTTGGCGTGAATTTGCATCATATTATCGAATAACGTGGCAATATCTTGGCTTTGCGTTTCACTGTCCCACGACGATGCGTTGTGTATTACGGTATCGAAGGTCGGATGCATCGCATCGAGCGACTCGATAAATGCGTACACGCCCTCATCAGAGGAAAAGTCGGCTTGGAGACAGTGTGCGCCGCGTGCACGTAAGTCAGCCACTTGAGGCCGTTCGGTGCGATAAGATAGGGTCACCTGATGACCTTGGTGAAGAAAGTGACAGGCAAGTGCGTAGCCGATACGCTGCCCGGCGCCAGTGATCAAGAGATGCTTTTTTGTCACGCGTTTTCCTTTCTGTTTATGGATGTCATCAACAACAGGGAGTAACGGTTTTATTACGTTTCATGAACTTATCGCGATCAAAGATAGCGTGATATTCAGCGAAACGATAGCTTTTGCAAGGTTAAGCCGCTGATTTCGTGCCACAAGCAACAAAACGGCTGCGCAACGATTGTATGACAAGGGTGAGGGAAAAGATGGACATTTGCCAATGGGCACAACACAGTGAAGCTGAGCGGGCATACCACGATAGCGAGTGGGGTGTGCCGACATTTGATGATCAGCTGATTTTTGAATTCATTTGTTTAGAGGGCGCTCAAGCTGGGTTGAGTTGGCGCCTCATCTTACAAAAGCGTGCGGCTTATCGCGCGGCTTTCTTCGATTTCGACTTTTACCAACTCGCGAATGTGGCCGAACCGAATATCGCTGAGATCATGGCCAACCATGAAATTGTCCGTAATCGTTTGAAGGTGGCCTCTGTATTTACCAATGCCAAGGCGGCGGTGACGCTGGTGGAGGAGTACGGTTCATTGGCTAAAGCCCTTTGGCAGTTTACCGGCGGTGTCCCCATTGTAAACCATCACCAATCGGATGCCGATGTCGCCACCGCGACGGACGAGTCCCGCGCCATGAGCCGTTTTTTGAAAAAGCGCGGCTTTAAATTTGTGGGTGAGACGATTTGTTATTCGCTGATGCAAGCGCTCGGCATGGTCAATGATCATGTCGTCACGTGTCCGCGGTATCAACCCTGTTGCGAACTGGCTGACTCGGTAAAAGCCTCGCCTCAGAAATAACGACGGAATTGCCAGAAGCGCGCTTGCCAATAAGGGTTATCTAGTCGTGACACTGTCACGCCCTTTGAGGCGGAAGCATGCATAAAACGCTGTCCACCCAGAAAGATGCCCACATGGCGAAGGCCGGGGCGAATATGAAAAAACACCAGATCCCCTTGGCGTGCGGATTGATAATCAATGGCATAGCCGGTTTTTGCTTGGCCGTGGGTGGTGCGCGGTAGTGGGGTAGCGAGCGCCGATTGATACACGTGTTGGGTGTAAGCGGAACAATCAATACCTTGCCGCGTGGTGCCTCCCCACCGATAGGGGGTGCCTTGCCACTGACGATAAAGTTGAGTAAGTGCTTGGTCTAGCGCTTGATCGCTAATCGTCCTGTCCGAACTAGGCATATCAGATGTTGTTGCCGCGTCACGCTGCGTGACACAGCCTGCTAACATTAAGGCTAAAAAAGGTATCACTAAAACATGTTTCATACGCTGCCCTTAATGCAGTTGCGCCCTGCTTCTTTGGCTTTGTACAAGGCTTTATCCGCTAACTGCAATACCTCATCGGGCGTGTCGGCTTGTGAGGCATCGGCAAAGCCAATACTGACAGTAATATTAACGGGCTTTTGTTCGCTTGCACGTCCACGCTTTTGTCGGCCTTGCTTGTCATCATGAGGACGAGATTCATCACGCAGTATCAAAGGGTAGTTGGCGATGTCCTCACGTAGGGCGTCGAGAAACGGCAAGCAGTGCTCGGTGGTTTTTCCTTTGAATAGCAGGGTAAATTCTTCACCGCCGTAGCGAAAGGCACTGGCGCCTCCTTCACAATGTGCCATATGTTTGGCAACGAGCTTAAGAACATCATCGCCGGTTTCGTGACCGTATTTATCATTGAATTGCTTAAAGTGATCCACATCCAGCATGGCGAGCGTGTATTGTCTGCCTAGGTGTTTGAGCTCGTCTTCAAGTGCGCGACGCCCCGCAATTTCGGTAAGCCCATCAATGAATGCCAGTTGGTGGCTTAGCGAGACTTGGTTGGCAATTAATAACACGCCGGCCAATGAAAATATCAACGAAGAAATGAAAGGCACATTAAAAAACACCAAGGTCGTGACACCGCATAATACACTGACGAAGGCGGCATGATCTTCAATGCTATTTTTGCGCAACAGTCGAATGGTGCTGACACAGACCAAAATCGAGAGCAACACGATCAGCAGCAGCGGCATGGGACTAACGGCGGTCACTCTGACTAATACCGGATGCTGATGGAGATAGGTGGAGAGTTCACCGAATTGCTGCACCAAAAGGCCGCACCAACCAATTTCCATACCAATCGCGAGGAAAAAGAACAGACCAAACCGAGAGGTGAGTTTTTGATCGCGCACGATGATCATATACAGCAAGTTAATCGGAAGGGCGACGGTGAGCAGCAAGTACTCCATGTAGGTTGTGCCGTGATTGAGTGGCGATTGCAGCCGCGTGAGGATCACTGTGTATCCCACCAATAAGATCACGACCATCATACCGACGCGGGCGCTTTTGAATAAGTGGCTTAAAAGTAGTGCGGTGAATAACAGAAAATACGGCGCTGCGTAAATTAAGTTGTAATAGGGGGCTAGCGCAGCAATCAAGGGTTGATAGCTCGCGGCAAGCAGCAGCAGTAAAACAATGGGCGTCCCCATACGGACCACGGATGAACGCAAAAATCCCATGAAACCTCTTATTGGGTTGAGGTAACACCATTAACTTACCACGGATCGCTTGTTAGGGGATGGCCTGACGCTCAGAATGTGATAACAGCAATGGTCTAGCGAGTCTCTTTAATTTAATGATTAGATTATCATTCTGGGGGCAAAAAGAAAGCCAAGCGATGGCTTGGCTTTCTGCTGACGTTTCGCATGATGTGCGTGGTTAGAGCGAGAACACGTTTATTCGCTCTGTGACGCCTCAGGCAGGGTAAATACCTGGGTCGGCTTGGCCACAATCGAGCGCGTTGTCTCTTTAATATCGGCAATCACCACTTCTAGGCTATCACCGAGCTTGAACTCAACGTTACCGTCGATAGTGACTGTGCCTGTTTCTTTATCGCAGGCAATCCGGCTTTTGTTATCGATGATCAGCGATGATGGAATAAAGGCAGGCGCGCCGTTTTCCAGCAAGCGTACACGCATTCCGGCCCGGTTGATGTCAAAAATCTCAGCGGTATAGCGGGTTTGCGCTTCAACTTCTGGCTTGAGCAAGCGGGTGTATAGCCAGTCAGCGACATCACGCTCAGCCATACGGTGATGTTTACGGTGGCCGGCAAGCTCTTCACCCACGGTATCGGCAGGGGCATTGGCCTCTGTTTCGCCGCGAATAATCGCTTTGAGCAAACGGTGGTTAATCATATCGCCGTATTTACGGATAGGTGATGTCCACGTGGCGTAGACATCTAGGCCCATCGCGTAGTGTGGCGCTGGCTCATGGCCAATCTCGCTGTATGCTTGGAAACGGCGTAAGCGATTATCGAGATAGGTGGTATCTAGGCTGTTTAGCCAGCGACGGAGCGCACTGAAGCCTTCGACGGTGGCTAGGCTTTCGCTGTCCGCCTCGCCGTCATGCGCTTTTACTAGCTCGACCACGTCGTCGAGTTTTTCACTGTTAAAGCCGGCGTGTGTGTTAAAGATACCAAACCCGAATGCGTCACGAAGCTTTCGACCCGCGCAGATGTTGGCGCTGATCATTGACTCTTCCACGATACGGTTAGCGATACGACGCTGATCGGTGTGGATAGCAATCACATCGTTATCTTCGCTGAGTTCAAAGCGGTAGTCAGGACGGTCGGGGAAGGTGACGGCATGCGTCTCACGCCACTGAATACGGGCTAGCGCAAATTGATGTAATTGATGGATTTGATCCGCAATGTCGCTGCTCTCTGGCTGCCACTGCGCTTGTTCACCGAGTTCGATGTAATCAGAGACTTTATCGTAAGCAAGCTGACCGTGTGATTGGATCCAAGCGGAGAAGAATTCAGCATCGTCGGCAATGGTGCCATCAGCATCGATATTAAACGTGCAGCATAGTGCTGGGCGCTTTTCGTTTGCACGCAGTGAACATAAGTCATCACTGAGATCACGAGGCAGCATTGGGATGTTACGCCCAGGCAAGTAAATAGTGAACCCACGGTCACGAGCGACTTGATCAAGCGCCTCATCGGCATCGATGTATGCTGTTGGATCGGCGATAGCCACTGTCATGGTGAAGCCACCTCGCGGGTTAGCTTTTACATACAGAGCATCATCCATGTCTTTGGTGGATTCGCTGTCGATGGTCACAAACGGTAAATCAGTCAGGTCGCGACGCTCTAGCCCTTGCTCCAACAATGGCCACGCATCTTTTGGCGCTGGCTCTTGGTTGGGCAAGTTGTGTTTGGCCAGCGTGACCCACCAAGGGGCAATTTTATCGTCCGCATCGGTGATTTTTTCACTGACCTGGCACATAAAGTTGTCATCGCCTTTCAGTGGGTGGCGGATGAGGGACGCCACGACCCAGTCACCTTCTTTCAAGTTGTCTTGCGACAAGCCACGCTGCGTTTTAGCGCGCAGAGCGTCTTTCATTTGCGGGTGATCGGGGACGACGTTTAAGCGATTACGGATCCACTGCACACGGCCAATAAAGCGATCTAAGCTGGCTTCTACCAGCGTATCCGGCTCAGCCACTTCGCGGTCTTTCTCGGTGCGAACAAAGGCTTCTACACGATCACCATGAAGCACTTTCTTCATATAAGGAGGCGGAATGAAAAGGCTGGTTTTGTCATCAACTTCGAGGAAGCCGAAGCCTTTTTCGGTGGCTTTTACCTGGCCTTCTTTTTTGGGCAAGGTTTCTTGGATCTGTTGCTTTAGCTGTGCTAGCAGGGGATTGTCTTGAAACATAACTCGGGTCTCGATAAACGGATCGCCACACTATACGGATTCACTGTTTCAAAACCAACCCGTGGCACTAAAATCCTGTGACCTGACTTAAATGCATGGAAAGTGCGGGGAATACCTGCGGATTTCGATGCCTCTGTGAACAAATTGCTATAAACCTGCCCACACGCCGCAAATTTTGTGAACTTGTTCAACTTTTTCTGGCTTTTTTGGTGTAAATAGCGCAGAATGCACATCCTTAATGACCGAGGCCCATGGCGCTGGTGACTGTCACTGCATGAAAGACAGTGTTGCATGGTTGAGCAGAACGCTTGAGGGGCCCCGTTTCGCTACACTCTATAGATTGGGATCCCAATGCAAGAATCTGTAACCAAATTTCGTCAGTTAGATCTGGCCGACACCCTTTTGTCTGCGCTTGACTCAATGGGCTTTGAAACACCGACACCAATTCAAGCCGCTTCCATCCCTGTTCTTCTTGAAGGCCGTGACGCACTTGGTAAAGCACAAACCGGTACAGGTAAAACCGCTGCATTTTCGCTGCCACTACTGAACAAAGTCGATCTAAGCCAGCGTAAACCACAAGCTATCATTATGGCTCCGACTCGTGAGCTTGCTATCCAAGTCGCGGCGGAAATGAAGACGCTGGCACAGAACATCAAAGGCCTCAAAGTGCTTGAGATCTATGGTGGTGCATCGATTGTTGACCAAATGAAAGCGCTAAAAAGCGGCGCGCACATCGTGGTGGGCACACCAGGGCGTGTGAAAGATTTGATCAACCGCGATCGCTTGAAGCTTGACGAAGTGCATACCTTTATCCTCGACGAAGCGGATGAAATGCTCAAAATGGGCTTTGTGGACGATGTTACCTGGATCATGGAGCAAGCGCCTGAGAGTGCACAGCGTATCCTGTTCTCGGCAACCATGCCTCCTATCGTTAAACAAATTGTTGACCGCTTCTTGCGTGAACCGGCGCGTGTTGATGTGGCGGGAAGTAATCGCACCGTTGAAAAAGTTGAGCAGCAGTTCTGGGTGGTTAAAGGCGTTGAAAAAGACGAAGCCATGAGCCGTCTGCTAGAAACGCAAGATACCGACGCTTCAATCGTGTTTGTGCGTACCCGTCAAGATACTGAGCGCCTTGCCGACTGGTTATCAGCGCGTGGTTTTAAAGCCGCGGCATTGCATGGGGACATCCCACAGTCACTGCGTGAGCGCACGGTTGATCACTTAAAGCGTGGTGTGATTGATATTTTGGTCGCGACCGACGTCGTGGCACGTGGCCTTGATGTGCCGCGTATCACTCACGTGTTTAACTACGACATTCCGTTTGATGCCGAATCGTATATTCACCGTATTGGTCGTACGGGGCGTGCAGGCCGTGCCGGTAAAGCGATTCTGTTGGTGCGTCCTAACCAAATGCGCATGCTACGCACGGTTGAGCGTGTCACGCAGACTAAAATGGAAGAAATTCAGCTTCCAAACCGCGATAAAGTGGCGGAAGCGCGTGTCGCTCAGCTAGCGGGCGAGTTGGCTGAGAAGAAAGATGGCGATGCCATGGCACCTTTCGTTGAGCTGATTGAGCAACTGCAAAACGATATCGATGTGGATGCAACCACTTTGGCGGCGATGTTGCTGCAACGCCAGCAAGGCAAGCGTCCATTGTTCTACAAAGGCCCAGACCCGATGATTGCAGCGATGGAGCGTGAGAAACAACGCCGTGAACGTCGTCGTGACGATCGTCAAAATGGTACTGACCGTCGTGATACTAACCCGGCTGATTGGGATACGTATCAGTTGGACGTGGGTCGTGAGCAAGGTGTACAAGTTAAAGATATCGTCGGCGCAATTGCCAATGAGCTTGGCTTAAACAAGCAAAACATTGGCGCGATTAAACTGGCACCGGCACACACGTTTGTACAGCTGCCTAAAACCATGCCGAAAGACGTGTTTGCACAATTGCAAAAACTGCGTATTCGTCAAAAAGAGACCAATGCACAGCGTGTTGAAGGTCAAATCATGCGCGAGCGTCGCGGTGGTGACCGCAATGGCGGTGGTCGTGGCCGCAATGAACGTGGCCGTGGCGAACGTCGTTTCAACCGTGACCGCGGCAACGAGCGTCGTGGTGGCCCTGCGCGCGGCGAACGTCGTCAAGCACAGTAAAAGTAGGAAGCCGGGCAGTGATGCCCGGCTTTTTTATAACGTGTCTGCGATGTAATGCCTTGTATGCAGGGTATTAACGACGTAGATATGAGGTCTTTAATCCACCATGACATTCTGGAACAAGACCGATATAGTTAAGCGGTGAGGTGATAAGCGTCACGCCACTGTTTGTCGCTACGCGTGGTGGCGATGGATCGATAAACCACGAGCGTGTTAATGATGAGTTGCCTCTGTCATGATTAACTTTAAAAATACCCTGCGTCTTCTGGGCATGCCTATTTTATGGATGGGTGTTGTCCAATTTGTTTTTGGACTTTTATCGCTTTTTATTTTCCGCGATGGTGTCTCAACCGATTTCTTTTACCCTTCCTTGCTAATGATGATTTCATCATTGGTCATCTCGTGGCTTTTTCGGCAAAGCAAACTCAATCAGGTCACTTTTCGCGATGCTCTACTATTTTCGACGCTGACCTGGATACTGGTGGGGTTGCTTGGCGGTATTCCGATCGAGTTGGTCACTGGGGTCAATTTTACCGATGCCACCTTTGAGTCGATCAGTGCCTTGAGTACGGCGGGTGCCACCATTTTGAGTGGCCTGGACAATATGCCTGCTTCGTTCTTGCTCTACCGCCAGTTTTTACAATGGATGGGGGGCCTTGGCGTGGTGATCTTCGTGGTTGCGGTATTGCCGATGCTCAATGTGGGTGGCATGCGGCTATTAAAAGCGGAAACACCTGGACCAATCAAAGACGAAAAACTCTCCCCCCGCATTTCAAAAACAGCCCACTATTTGTGGGGGGTATATGTGGTGATCACCATCGCATGTGCGCTGGCCTATTATATGGCCGGGATGAGCGCGTACGATGCGATCGCACATAGCTTTTCTACCGTCTCAACGGGGGGATTCTCCACCCACCATGCCAGCATGTGGCACTTTCAAAGCCATCTTATCTTAATGATTTCTAATATTTTTATGCTGTTGGGGGCGATCAACTTTGGTTTACATTTTCGCATTTTCCGTATCGGTTGGCGCGGTTTAAAGCTTTATATCGATGATGAAGAGTCACGCGTGTTTTTGATTGTAGTGGCCTGCTTATCTCTGGTACTGGGCTTTTACCTTTATGGTGAAGCCCGTTATGAATCGCTCTGGATGTCACTGAGCTTTGCAGCGTTTCATGTGGTTTCGTTCATTACCAGTACTGGGTTTGGGGCAGCGGATCTAAGCTCGTGGCCAGCGGCAACCGCCTTATTCCTGGTGTTTTGTGCCTATCTTGGCGGGTGCTCAGGCTCAACGGCGGGCGGCAATAAAATTATTCGCGATATTGTTACCTTTAAAATCATTCGTCGCCAATTGCATCAATTGGTGCACCCCTCCGCGATCATCCCCATCCGTTATCAAGATAAGGTGGTCTCGAACGATGTGACCCAAGCGGTAATGGCGTTTATGTCGCTAGCAGCGCTGACCACAGGTGTGTTTACCCTATTGATGATGATGACAGGGCTCGATTTCTGGTCTGCATTTACCGCCGTAGTCGCTTGTATCAATGTGCTTGGGCCAGGGTTTGGTGAAGTCGGGAGTAACTTCCAGCCCGTGACAGACACAGGGATCTGGATCCTAAACATTGCCATGATCCTCGGTCGTTTGGAGTACTTCACCGTGCTGGCATTGTTTATGCCGCACTTTTGGCGTTGGTAACTAAACCAATTGCTCTGCGTGCTCGAGGCATAGTGAAGCCACAAACTCATCAATGTGTGTGTAGCGCGTGTAAGGGTTTAAAAATACCGCTTTTTCACCAGGAATAAATAGGCATTGGCCATTGGGGTCGAACTCCGTGTGTGCAATGGACTCGACCCAGTTGGTTTGCAGCGTTTTACCTTGACGCTCGAGAAAGTGCTGACGGTGAAACAGGCTATGTTGGGTAATGCTGTCAATGCGCGCCCCGACTTGATGCAAGGTTTGTTCTTGCTGGAACATGACATTTACATCCAGTGTAGGGGAAGGTTGATAGAGGCGAAATGCCACCGTAGGGCCCAGGTTATCACCAGCAACGATCTTGCAATGGGGGAGGGCGTCTAGGTGGGCTTTTAAATACTCGGCATTTTGCAGGCTGTGCGCAATCATGGTCTGATAACCACGTTTGCCCAACATATTGAGGGCGCAATAACTCCCATAGGCGCCTGCTGCACCGCGCGAGCACTCTATTGTTGACTGCAAATGCGTTTGCTGCGTTTTGCTGGTTTCAAAATAAGAAAAGTAATGCGGATCTTGCTTTAGGTGTTCCATGTCCGTTTTCTGTTTGAACATCACCAAGCTGGCGGTATAGGGTACAAACCCCCACTTTTGAAAATCGATAGTGATGGAGTCGGCAAAGCGTAGCCCGCGAATACGGGGTATTAATGCTTGCAGTTTATTCCGTGTCGCCGCGTTGATCCCTATCGGATTGGCGGTAAAATCATAGTCGTTGAACATCACTAATGGCCAGCCCACGGCCGCATCGACGTGAATGTGTGGCCTAACCGACGTGTTAAAACGCTCACAGGCGCGTGTTGTGATTTGATAGACGCGTTCAATGTCGTCAATGGCGAACGTGTCTGTGGTACCAAAGGTCAGCAAGATGGTGGGCACCGGCATCTTTTCTGCTAAACAATGATTGAGCGAATAGGCAAAGTCATCCAAGTCAAGCCGGTTGTTGGCATCCACTTTAATACGCAGGACTTGATTGGGGATATCTGTGCCCAGTAAGCCGAGGTTGGTCATATTGGAATAATGGCCAGCCAGTGAGTTAATCATGCGGAAGTCTTGTCCTTGGAACCCCCGCTGGCCTGATAGCGGGAACTGCTTTCTTAGCCCCATTAAATAGCCGTATAAGTTGCCGAACGTCCCGCCTTGGGTAAAGATCCCGGTTGCCTGGTCAGGATCATAGCCAATCAAGTTTGCGACTTGACGTACGAGTGTTTTTTCTAGTTCAACTGACATCCCCGCGTATTCGCTATACACCAAGTTGGGATTAGCCATCGTCGCCAGTAATGCCCCATGTATCGCGGGATCACACGGCGCCGTGATCACGTTTTCCACGGCACGGGGCGATGTCCAATCTTTGGAGTAGGTGGCGGCTTGCAGTGCTAGGTTAGGCAGTGTCTTGGCGCTAATATCACTTTGTTCGGGAACATGCGTTTGTTGACTAAATGGATGCGCAGCGTCGGCCACCGCAGGATGCATGCCGTTCTCCAACCAATGAGCCAGTTCTGGCGTCCGATAGACGGGCCAACGATCAGGGTCTCGATTGAAAAAGTGCTGACGAATGGTTTGGTATTGTTGTGTAAACGTCGCGGTTAAGGCGTGTGGTGGTAAGGAACAAGACATAAAAACAATCCTCCCCAATGGGGATCAGGCAGCGTCTCGCTGCCTGATTCAGTGAACGTCAGCCATACTCACTCGCGTCGCGGTCTGGCCTTGGCGATTTACTGCAATTTAAAGTTATGCACCATGCGATCCAGCTCCTCATTTGAATGTGTGAGGGATTGAGTGGCCGCCGTGGTTTGATTGCCACTGTCTACCAGCTTATTCACCATATCGCGAATCGACAGCATGTTTTTACTGAGCTCTTCAGCGACAGAGCTTTGCTGTTCAGTCGCTGTCGCAATTTGGGTGCTCACATCGTCGATTTCGGTGACAGACGAACTCATGATGGTCAAGCTGTTAGACACTTCCGAGGTTTTGTCGGCGGTGGTCTGACACTGTTCTTTGGTTTTCTCCATGGCCTCGACCACACTCGAAGTGCCATCGAGTAACGCGGTAAGCATTTCGGAAATTTCCGTGGTGCTGCTTTGTGTGCGAGCGGCTAACGCACGCACTTCATCGGCGACGACCGCAAAGCCTCGTCCTTGTTCGCCAGCGCGTGCTGCTTCAATGGCGGCATTCAATGCCAGCAAATTAGTTTGTTCAGAAATTTCGCCAATCACTGTCAGCACGTCACTAATTCGATTCGCATCTTTGTTCATGCTAGTGATCCGCCCCGACATTTCTTCCACCTCATCCACTAAGGCACTGACCGTGATCACCGCATTGTCGACCACTTTAAGTGATTGACTTGCCTCCTTACTTGCCGAGGCAGTGATACTGTTCGATTGGGAAACATTTTCTGCAATGTTTCTCGCGCTTTCGCTCATTTGAGTGATGGCAGTAACCACTTGCTCGGTTTCAGCTGAGTGAGCATCCAGTACGGACTCATTTTCGCTGGTGGTTTGTGACAGCTGGCTAATATTGGCTGAAATGGCTTGGCTGGACTCGGCGACGCTCAACATCATGCCTTGTAGATTTTCGACAAAGCGGTTGAAGCCGTCACTGATTTGCGCCAAATCATCATTGCCGTTCACATCGAGACGAGCGGTAAGATCCCCTTCGCCACGTGACAGATCCAGAACCGCTTCTTTGAGTTTGAGTAAGGGGCGATATGAAAATTGAATAATCGCATAAATCGCGCCAAGACTGACGATGAGCAGTATCACGCCTGTTCCGACAGAATCGATTTGTGCATCGCGAACCCCGGCCAGGGCGGTTTTTTGGTCAACAAAGACCATCAGGGTCCAATACCTGTCTTCGGTTAAGTTGACCCGTTGGAAATAGCCATCAAATTGAATACCTAAATAGGGGAAAGTAAGATGACCTTGCTCGCTACTGCGGAACATGCTTTCCATCTGTGCAAAGTTCGCGCTTACCTGCGAGGGGGTCTTGCCGATATCATTAGGATCATCACTCGCGAAAAACACCGCGTTTTGATCCGCCAGTGTAGCCGCGCCCCCTGCAAAGCGCATGTCACTGACTTGAGTGATGACATCTTCTAACGGAATATCACCGAGGAGTGCCCCGATAAACTGGCCGTTTTCAAACACAGGCGCAACGGCACTGATCACTTTTCCACCGGTGACCTTGTCCGTGTATATGTTTGTCAAGTGAATGGACTGGTCGGATTTAACCGTGCGATACCAATCTCGATTGCGGAAGTTATATTCGCTGGTGGTCACGCCATTGCCATTGTGGTTTGACATGTACGAATCGCCGCTTTCATAGGTCATGATGACATTAGCAATACCGGCGGTATCTGCCAGCATTCGCACTTGCGCCACATTCTCCTGACCGGTGAGATCGGTTGAGAAGTGGCCGGCACCTTGCTCTACCGCAGTGAGCTGAGACTGCACCAGCTGCTCTAACTCGATGACATGATGATCGAGTTTATTTTGAGTTTGGGTGACCAAGGCTTCAACCATTCTGTCACGCAGCGACAGTGCGTTAATTGAGCCGAGGATCACGAGTGAGAGTGTGACGAGCAGTCCTACCCCCCAAATAATGCGAGATTTAAACCCTAAGGTCATAGCGATTACCCCTTACTGAGCGCGAGTTTGCCTGTCTAAAAAGTAAGGGTGCTTCCTGTGCTTGATGAGCGTGTTCTGTCCGCTTTTTTGTGCGGGTTTTTGTGTTGCCCACTAAGGAGTCACCCAGCCAACGTTTATTAGAAATTAGTTTATATGGCGTCTATCTGCCAAATAAGAAAGACTTCCTGATAAGAATAACAATAGGGCGAGTGTTCATTTTTTGCTAGGTGAGGGGGTGAAAAATGTATGACATTTTAGCGCGCTTTTAATGAAGGTATTGTTAGAAAAAAAAGACAGGCGTTCGGGTTTTAAACGCGCGTGTAAGATGTTTATTGACCTAAGCGCCTTATTTTAAGCATTTATCCGCAGCAAGTGAGATAAAACCAAACAGTGGCAAGGCGTTGAGACGCCTGAAGGGATGGCGCGATGTGCTCGGCGATAAAAACCGTGTGGCGTACGCTGACTGACAGGTTCCAGCACCAGTGTGAGGTGCTGGTGAAACCTTATTCGGAGGGAGGAGCCTCAGGGATGATAAAAGCGTCAGGTTGCGCACGGTATTTTTCTACACTGGCGAGATACACCTCGCGTTGCCAGTCGACTAAGGCGCTGGCTTCTTGCTGGTAAAGGCTTTGTGGGGCTTGGTTATTGACTACCTTCCATACGGCGTAGGCAGCTTGTTTATCGAGTTCAATTTTTTGTTTCTCGTCGGCAGGTAGATTCGCCAAGTTGACGTCCATAGCACATCTCTTATCTGATCAGGGCTCTCGGATCCTAACCGAGCCGCACGATTCCAGCAAGATTTACTCGCCGTTTACCCCGTGCTGACATTATAGGTAACAGGATTGCTAGGCTGGATGCTTTTAAATGATAGCCAGTGGAAACCGTGATGACCTTTAATGACCAAGACAGACAGGCTTTGTACGAAACATGGATGTCTTATAAAGCTAAAGCTCGGATTACCCAGATAGAAATGGCAAAAAAGCTTGAGATCAGTCACCTTAGCTTCTCTCGGTGCATTCATGGTGACGCCGTGCTCGATAGTCGGTTTGTGTTTGCGTTTTGCCAAGCTATGGGGGTGGAGCCGAACAAGGTCATACCGAGCTTGCGCGATCGTGAACAGGTTGATCAAGACGTGCTCGTCACCAGTAAAGTGATTGTCGATGGGGCGATTGAAGCCGTGCATTATGAAGGAAGCACGGTGATCATTGAGTATCGTAAGCCGCTTGCGCCTTCAGCCAGTGCGGCGCTTGAACGGGTTTCGTGACCGATAAGAGGGAACGGCAGAGGTAGGATCGGGCCGTTTGGGGAGTTGCGCCATAATGGATTCGCGCTCATCGTCGGTCATTTTTCCCCAGCGGACAATTTCATCAAGTGTACGTTTGCAGCCGACGCAAATATCGTCTTCACGTCGACAATGACCAATGCAAGGTGTTAACACGCGAGCTCCTCAACACAAATAAATGACAGACAGGCCGCGGGATACGCTGCCTGTCTGGTACCTAAGATTACGATCTAGTATAGCGATTTTGCTATCGCGTCACCATGCCACGTACTTGTTCGGCACGTTCGTCGTCCGTTGCCTCGTTGGGCGCGGGGGTGAGTAAGGCTTTTTGACAAGCAGGGCGCGCGGCAAGTTTATCGAGCCACGCGCTGAGTGCGTCTAATCCGCTGACATCAACGCCACTCCATTCGTGAATCCTTGCCCATGGCCAGGTCGCCATATCGGCAATGGTATAGCTATCCCCTGCCAAGTAAGGATGCTGTTGCAGTTGCTTATCCACCACTTCAAGCAGGCGGCGGCCTTCTTTTTGATAGCGCTCAATGGCGGCGGGGATTTTTTCAGGAAAATAACGATAGAAGACATTGGCTTGCCCCATCATTGGCCCCACGCCCCCCATTTGAAACATCAGCCACTGAACGGCTTGTGAGCGTGCCTTGGGCTCGCTGGGTAAGAATTGCCCCGTTTTTTCTGCGAGATAGAGTAAAATCGCCCCGGACTCAAACACCGGAAAGTCGCTATTGGCTTTATCGACAATCGCGGGAATGCGACCGTTGGGGTTGATGGCTAAGAAGTCAGGCTGTTTTTGCTCATTTGCCATCAAATCAACGCTGTGTAGTTGATAATCCAGCCCCATCTCTTCTAGTGCAATCGCAACTTTTTGGCCGTTGGGTGTCGCGGCAGAATAAAATTCAATCATATTGGCTCCTTGCTCGGGGCGTCACGCTATGTGTGACCCCATGAAAAGTGCGGGCCCTTATCAGTGTCGGGCACTATTAGTCAGTATTGGGGCCAATAGGGTTGAGATCAATCAGTGTGTCATTAACTGTGTATTGGGCCAAATAAGTGACAGTGTCACTCCATCTTTTTGTGGCCGGTTGTCAGCGACAAGATCGGCTTGATGAAAGTCAGCGATCAACCGTGCGATATACAGTCCTAAGCCAAGGTGCGGTTTATCCGCGCCGTGACCTTCAGGGCGGACACTGACCATAGAGTTAAACAATTGCTCGCGCATATGCTCGGGAAGCAATGGGCCGCTATTGCTGACGGTCATCGCGACCTGATGCGCATTTTGTGACAGCGATAAGGCGATGGGGGTGGCGCCGTTGTCAAACTCCACCGCATTGGCGATAAGCTTGTCGAGTAATTGTGCCAGATAATCAGGGACACCTAACACGTTTACCGTGTGGTGGGGAAGGCTTAAGGTAAAGGTCTTATCTGGATAAGCGAATTGGTAGCCTTGGGTACAGCCTTCAAGTAGGGCATTGAGATCCACCATCTCTTTATCGGCGTTATCAAAGCTCTGTTCTAGGCGTGTGGCCTCGGTTAACGTCGATAAAATGCCCGCTAAGCGGTGAACACCGTCTTGCGCGCGGTTAATATAGGTCAGTTGATCGGGGTTTTCCTGGGTGTAGGCCATGTTCTCAAGCGAGGAGCGCACCACGGCAATCGGTGTGCGTAGCTCGTGGGATAACCGTGAGCTCATGGCCTCCAAGTAGTGATTATACCCGGCAATTCGGCTGACCATATCGGCCATGGTGCGTGATAGTCGACCAATTTCATCATGGCTATGTGTGGTGGTGATATGCCCGGTAACCCGGCCTTGGCTATCGATTGCATGATCGGCCTCGTGCTGGAGGCGACGTAAACGCTTAGCGATATGCGATCCAAACAAGAGCAGTAAAAGCACGCCGGTACATATAACCGCCAGCATGACTGAAAACAGGGTTTCTAACGCTTCATTACGTAAGCTGCGAATGCCATTGGTCGTCTCTTCGACGATCACTGCACCGGCGACACGGTCGTCAAGCCAGATGGGATAAGCGGCCGATAAAATCATTGCTTGATTGTCGTCTGAGCTGCGCCAGCCTGCGTAAGGCCGCCCCTGTAATGCTTGCTGTGCTTGCACCCCTTGGTAGATGGATGCTTGTTGCATGGCGTCGACAAAGTGATCGGGTGGCGTCACGAGCAAGCGGTCATACCAGGGGCGCAGTAGTGTGTCGGTTATCCAGGGGATCAACCCTTCTGATTGGTCTGAGGGCGACTGAGGCTGCCAAACGCCATTGGAGGTTTGAATATCGCCGTCTTTGGCGAGCACGCGACTGTGTTTGTCGACTACCCAAACCCGCGAGGCGTCGTTATTCATTCGCTCAATCAAAGATTGGATAGCCGCAGAGGGCATCATAAAGCTGCCTAATGAGGTGGGAGCGCGCGTTGAAGCACTGCCAATAATGGCGTTGAGTGGCCGCTCAAAACCATTGCCGCGATCATAGTAGGCGAGAGCCAGCTGCTGGCCGACCCAATTTGCCGGGAGTTTCACCTCAATGCTGTAACCCTTGTCTGTCGGTTGCCATTTTGCAGCAATAGGTAGAGGCTGAGCCGGGCCTTCTGTCGAGGTCTGGTCAGCTAACGTGGGTAGTCCACTGGTCAGGTGACGGATGTGAGCATTATTGCTGTTACTGTCTTGGCTGAGCGCAACACGATAAAAGGCACCTTGGGGGGAAGTGAGCGCCAAGATCATGTGATCTTGGCTGGTGATATCGCCGGTACGCTGTGCTGGGGTAGGACTGGCATCGGTCACTGTGATGCCAAAGTATACGGCATCTCCATTACTCCCAGTGAGCACAGATAACGCTAATTGATTGCTGTGGTAGGGACCTTGGTTAAAAATAAGCCCATCACGCTGATAGTGGCGTTGATGGTGGCGGTCGCGCTGCCAGTCGCCTAAGTCACCGTCCAAGGTGATTGGATGATTGAGGCGAAACGCGTGCAGATCTTTTCCTGGGTCGAGTTGAGAGGGGATGTCTCGATAGGAAAACAAGCTGGGCCTGTCGTTCATCCCCATGGCGAAAGCGCGCGCGGTGCCCATCAAAGTCTGTTCTTGTCCCTGTCGTAAGACGTTTTCCATCTCCCACACATATTGATAACCCAGGTAGGGCAATAGGAGCAAAAAGCTCGATAGCACCACAATCTTGGTACGGATACCCGCGATGTGTTGCCATAATTGTTGGGCAAGCAAGTGTAACTTCGCGTTCATTCGGGTGCCTCATCCCAACGGTAGCCCATGCCATAAACGGTACTGATGCAATCAAACTGTTCATCAACCACCATGAATTTTTTACGAATTCGTTTAATGTGTGAGGTAATGGTGCTGTCATCCACCACAGCATGTGCTTCATCCATGAGTGCTTGACGACTTTTAACATGCCCGGGTCGTTTGACGAGGGCGTGCACCATCCAAAATTCGGTCACGGTGAGATCAATCAGTTGGTCATGCCAATAGACCTGCATACGATCAAGATCGAGGTAAAGAGGACCACATTGGAGACGCTTATCTTCTTTTGAGGGGGTTTGTGCCAAAAGATCAGAGCGCCGGAATAATGCGGCGATACGTGCCATGAGGTGTGGGAGGGAAACATCTTTAGTGAGATAGTCATCCGCGCCCATCCGCAAACCAACCACGGTATCAATATCACTGTCGCGGGCGGTGAGGAATATAATTGGCACCGTCGCCGACACGGCGCGGAGGGATTGGCAAAGAGCAAAACCACCATCGATCTCACTGCCTAAGCCAATATCAATGATTGCTAGATCGGGCAATTGCCGCTCAAAGGCCGCTTGCGCGCTGGGCCGGTCTTGGTAGGTATGGACTTGGTAACCTTGGCGGCGGATAACATCGGCGTAGTTTTCTCGGATCGCCGCTTCATCTTCCACTATCGCGATGTGTTTCATAACTCTGTCTTCTTACTTGCGTTGTGATGACTATACCCAAACTGTGTGCAGAGAAAACCCTCTTCGCGTATGAAACGTAAATTGCCATTTTTTTGCCACTATTGATCGCCAGATTGCCATTTTTACTCCCGCAAAATGCCTTAAGTGCTTGCTGTAATAACGCCATATCAAACAGCACGATTCATCGTAAGCGAGGATAAGATGGATATTAAAAAACAACTGATTCACTCTGTATTTGCCGTTTCAATGTTCGCCGTTGCCACGCCACAAGGGATGGCCGCCAGTGAGGTTGAACGTAATAAACAACCCGAGTTGATCGGGATGGGAAGCGGCGCTATCGCGGGAGCGGTGGTGGCGGGTCCTGTCGGCGCGGTGGCAGGGGCCATTATTGGTACCGTGATGGGGCAAAATGCCAGCTATGAAAATTTGGCCACCGAGCAGGATGAAACGATTCAAACTATCCGGGATGAGAATCAATCATTGAGTCGCATCAGCCAAAAATATAATGAAGCGCAGCTTGAACTCGCGCGGTTACGCAGTGCGCAGAATCAGGTGGAAGACCTTACGCTGGCGATGAATATTCAATTTCGCACGAGCTCGGCTGATATTGAGCCGCACTTTATGATCCAGCTTGATGAGCTCGCAGGATTTATTCAACAAATGCCAAACGCTCAATGGCAACTCGCAGGCTATGCCGATCCAAGAGGACGTCAAGGCTATAACCAAGCGCTATCGGAACGTCGTGTGCAGGCCGTAAAAGATTATCTTGTGTCCGTGGGCGTCGATCCGCGTCAGCTCAACACGGTGGCGTATGGAGACAGTCAGCCACTGGATAGCCAAGCGGGGAATGAGGGCTTTTTCTTTGACCGCCGCGTGACAGTAAGCCGTATGTCGGGGACGCAAACCGCCCAGCGTTAGTCACTAATACGTGCGAGTGTTGCGACGTGATAACTCATAAAACCTCACCGGCAGATTGAACGGCGGTCTGCGGGTGGGGAAACCCAAACAAGGAAGGCGACAATGATAAGACAAGCCACTGATAAAGATATAGAAACCATTAGCCAACTCTGCGCCCATTGCCAGTCAGATGAGATAGACAAACGTCAGATGCACCGGCACATCAAGCATCTACTTAATCAGGACTTGGTGTCAGTGAGCGTGGCCGAGCTTTGCGGTTTGGTGGCGGGTGTGGTGGTCTGTCAAGTGATCCCACAATTAGGTTTGTCAGGCCACGTGGGTCGTATTAGTACCATTATTGTCGACGAGCCATTCCGCGATATGACGTTGGGACGCCAACTGCTTAATGCTGCCGAGCAGGCGCTGATAGCAAAAGGATGTGATCACATTGAAGTGGTCCCAAGCTACCAAAAAGACGACGCACAAAGCTTTTATATCCATTGTGGTTTTCATCTGACCCCGGAACGGCTGACCAAACCGCTTGCCGCCTGAGTGGAGACTAAGGCAGCGCTGGATCTGTGCTGGTCAGCGCATTGGAGACGTAATCGGGCCACTTACCTGTGGCCTCCCAAATCAACAAGGTGCGTTTGGCGGTTAAACCACCCCCATAGCCGACCAACTGACCTTGACGGCCAATAATCCGGTGACAGGGGACAATAATCGAAATCGGATTCTTGCCATTCGCACTGCCCACGGCTTGGTTGGCTTTTGGGTTACCGATAAGATGAGAGATGGCTTGGTAACTGGTCGTTTCACCAAAGGGAATGGATTGAAGTGCCTGCCATACGCGCTGTTGAAAGGCCGTTCCCTGCGGTGCAAGTGGCACCGAGAATGTCTGTCGCGTACCCGCAAAGTACTCATCCAGTTGATGGCAGGCAAGATCGAGAATGGCGACGCTGTCTTGCGAACTGTCTTGAACAAGGTGATTAGGTGCGCGGTTAGGGAGATACAGAGCCGTTAATCCCTGGCTATTGGCCTGCAGTGTTAATGGCCCTAGCGGGGAAGAGTAGATTTTCTTGCTCATGGTACCTCCGTGTTCGACGCGTTTTTTTTGTCTTTATTACTGTTATTTTTTGTCTTTATTACAATAGGCGCACGCGGTTAGAAAGGCATTTTCCTGAAATTGCTTCAAGCCTAGCTCTTTTAAGTTTACATCGATGGGATGACGTTTTAGCGTTTGTTTCATCACGCTGGAGGAGAAGACTTCGGCGTCAACGCCTTCGATCAGTTGTAGGGCGGCCTCCATTTTAAAGCCGGCACTACTACCCGCGAACTTCCCTTTGGTTTGGCGCTCGCGAATAATGATTTTATCCACCTGATAATCTTCGATGAGCTTGCTCATGGTACGATGGAAATGTTGAATGCTCTCTTGCGCTTCTGGCGAGGGCAGCGTGATTTTCTTGGCTCGACACTCAGGTACCGAAAACAAATCGTTGTCACTGTCGAGTAACACAACATTCGCTTCGTTAGCTTTTAAATCAACCGCGCAAACTCTCATTTTTCTCTCTCTTTCTTAAAAGGCATTGTCACTGAGGGAGGGCAGTATACGCAAAAGCCCTCGCCTCGTCACAGGATTAACGAAATGCATCGACATTGATATCAAGGGCTGTCTCGCTGGTGGCGCGGGCGATACGCAAATCATGGCGCTTAGCGAGATCAATATACTCCACTTCACGAAACCGGTGACTGCGGACTGAATAAAACAACTTGACCACAGGGCGAGTCAAGTCGTCGAGGTTTTCTTGCCATACCAAGCCAACGCGTCCATCCGCTAACTCAACGAGGGAGCCAACGGGGTAAAAGCCAATACACTGAATAAAGGCGCGCAATAAATTGGGATCCAAATGAAACGGCGTGAGTCCCATCATGATCTTAAAGGCTTCAGACGGTGACATCGCTCGTTTGTAACAACGATCCGCGGTCAGTGCATCGTAAATATCGACAATGCCACTCATGCGGCCAATGGTATGTAACGCTTCGCCTTTTAGCCCGTTTGGGTAACCATTGCCATCCAGTTTTTCGTGATGCATTAAACTCACATCGCGAGCAATTTGTGATAAGTCAGGGATACTATCCAGTACCGGCTGAGAAAATACTTGGTGGAGTTTCATGTGGTCGAACTCTTCAGCGGTCAGTTTTCCCGGTTTATTGAGCACTTCGTCGGCAACTAGCACTTTACCAATATCATGCACCAGCCCACCGACGGCGAGCTCTTGCAAGGTCGCGTGATCAAACCCTAGATGCCTGCCAAAACTCACCAACAAAAAGGCCACGTTGAGCGAATGCTCCATCAGGTAAGCACTTTTATCTCGAATGCCACTGATCCAAGCAATGGCGTGCTGACGTTCAAAAATGTTGTCGACAATGTCACTGCCCAATGCCTCAAGGGGCGCGACATCAATGGCTTTATTGGCATAGATGTCATTTAACAAGCGACTCAGTTGTTGCTTCGACGAATCGATGAGCGCGCGTGCTTTGTCGATATCCGCGCCGGTTGACGCATACTTACCTTGATAGAGTGCGCCTTTGTACTGGATTTCATTGATATCTAGGATCTGATCAGCATCTACCCAAACATAGTTAACACCACATTGTTTTAGTTTTTGGATTGTCTCGGGACGGCGAACATAGCCAGGTTTGGTCATCCGGGTGGGTGACTGGGCTGTTTCTATTTGTTCCACGTACATCCCGAGTGTCAGCTTGTGGATACTAATTTTCTGCAGCATCGTACCCAGTCCTACCTTGTGTGTTTATCACCAATAATACTAATGATTTTTGGGCGGCTTAAGGTATCGGGTGCGAGACATATTTCATTTTTGTGCACCTGTTAGCGCCTTTCTGCTCTCTTGTTTGGTTGTGCTATACTCCCGCGCTTGTTTTTTGACTATCTGAGTAGTAATGGAAATCATAGCCAAATATACGGATGAGCGGGTGCTGCCGCTGCAAAATAAATCCGTCATTAAGCGCGACGCAGCACGCGCGATTGCCTTAGATGGCGATGAGATTTTGCTGATGTATACCGCACGTTATGATGATTATTCGCTCCCCGGTGGCGGTATGGATGCGGGCGAAACCCCAGAGCAAGCCATGATCCGTGAGCTGCGAGAAGAGACGGGCGCACGACAGATCCGTGATATCACCCCATTTGGCTGTTTTGAAGAGTACCGCCCTTGGTACCGAGATGGTGCGGATGTGATGCATATGTTGTCATACTGCTTCTACTGTCGCGTTGATCGAGATCTCGGTACACCGACCTTTGAGCATTATGAAATCAATAATGGTATGCGACCCGTGTGGGTGAGCCTTAATCATGCGATTGCGCATAACAAAGCAGTGATGGCGAACAGTGCCAAAGCCGGGCAATCGTTGATACGTGAAACCATGTTGCTTGAAATGATAGCAAGTCAACGTCTTGAACAGCGACATGCGACAGCCTAAAACGGGATGCATTGATGGATAAACAACAGCTTATGAAATTAGCCACAATGCCCATGCCATTCGGCAAATACGCTGGGCGCGTGTTGATTGATCTGCCAGAGGAATATCTGTTGTGGTTCCAAAACAAAGCCGAGTTTCCGAAAGGCGAGTTAGGAGAGCTAATGAAGCTGTGCCTGGCACTCAAAGTTGAAGGCTTAGAAAGTGTCGTTAAGCCTTTGAAGCGGATGTAACCTGCCCCGACCCAAACAGTCAGGTCACCCGCCTGGCTGTTTTTTCCCTCATCTCGCGCTGGTGACGAGAAGAAAGCTCTCTCGGTTGCTTAGATTTCTCTTGTCCCAGTGTGAGTTTGGATGATTGAATACTAAATTCACGAAAGATCCATTTGACTTACTTTTTGTAATGCAAGTAATGTGTAGATAAAACCATGATTGATTCACAGAGTCCAAAGATTAGCAATAGAGAGTAGAATGTTCGAAAAAAATAAAGGGTTGCTTGTTAGCATTGTTATTACTACTTATTTGATAATAATGATCACTTTACATCGATATCCTGATATGTCCGTTGGTGATTTAGCAAGTATTTTTGCAGCGCTAACATCAACAGCAGCTATTGCTTTTACTGTTATTTCAGCAAAAAATCAGAAAAAACAATGGCTCAACGACAGTTTTATAAAGTATGAGGCTGAACAACTACTAAATTTCCGTAAGATGTTAGTTGAAGCTGATGACTCAATAAGTTTTTTCCTAAACACATATCTGCAACCTGATAACAAATATGGGGGAACACCACCAAAACAAGCACCCCAAATAAAATACTCAGAATTGTCTGCTCACTTCAACCAACTGGTAGAACTGAATGACTACTACAATACAAATCAACATATTTTTCGAAAGCATAGATTAGAACGAAAGCTTGAGTGTATTACTTTGCTCTTAGAGTCAGCTCGATACGCTCCTGAACGAGATATCAACTACCAACTTATTGGAGAAGAAGATTCGATCTGGACTTATAGAGTTGAGGATGAGGTGCTCGAACAGATTTTGAGTTTCAATGTTTTTGCACATATCCATTTTGATATTAATCCAAATCAATCAGAATCAATCGATGAAATGAATGCATACTTGCAAAAAGACCGCTTTAAAGAGTTGGAAAGATTACGAGGTCTCACAGGACAATCTTTGCTATCATTATCGTTTGACATAAACAAACTTACTACGTTTTCAGATACCGCATTACCATCATCGTTCAATGGCTATAGAAAAAAGTTTTTTACTAAAAAGTAAAATAGCGATAGCTAAAGCCACTCCAACGATGATGGCAAGTATGGTATTTAATATAGTTACTGTACCGATAAAAATAAAAGCTTTCCATACTATTAGTAATCTATATCTTTCTATATTGATGAGGAACACAACACACGTCTGTCTAGGACCTTCACAGATGGCACTTCTAACCGTCATTTCGCACCTAATTACCTATTAAATTATGTGACTCTCGTCACGTTTAGAGTGACTGGGTCATTCAATGGTGGCTACCCAACTTGGTTTCTGATGGTCGTACTCGATTAAACTATCTCTCACTACTATCAGGAGGTTAAACGTGACTCGTCATCAAAAATCACATGCCTTTCTGCTAGTGCCTCAAAGGCAGCAAGATTTTGCAATTATCATGAACGTGTCGGCATCTTCGGCGAAATAAATTTTAAAAATAGCTGCGGAATCTCGGTTCTAAACTCAGAAGTGCCCACAAAAAATCCCGCTTTCTTCTCCCAAACACAACACTATCTTTACGGTTAAGCGCTCGTTGAATGATGAGCGTTGTAAGGTCGCTTGAGCGTCAGGGTTATCCGGCAATCACCCATTGGCGGTTGTTGTCGGTCGCCTCCATCATTGCGCGTAGAAGTTGTGCGCGGGCGTCGTCACTGGGGGCAATCAGATCATAAATACCACTGACCGTTTGACCGTCTAACACCGTATCGACCCGCATGGCGGCGGCGCAGGTTTCCCCGTTTTGGGTGCCGATACAGAGCGACACCGTGGCGTCAGCGATTTCAACACCATCTTCAAGCGCAAGCTGGGCAAAGTAAGCGAGCATATTGGCACGATCTGACTCTGGCCACTGTTGCGCCTGAAGCTTGGCATACTGAATCATCAGTGGGTGATTGTCGACCCAATAGAGAGTGAGTGGCTGATGAGTTGGTGCGTCAGGTTTGTCAAAAGGGTGTGGGGGATGAGCAGTGGCATGATAGATATCAAAACCCGCAAGGCTTTCCTTGGTTGGGAATTGCGCTTTTTTTACGTGGCAAGCCATCCAGCGTTGTTTGATATCAAAATGGGAAATAATAGCCGACGCGATCATAAACACCCTACTCATTATCGACAAAGAGAGGCATCATAACTGAGTCAGACGGAATAACAAACGTCTGCTCGTGAAAGCCGGTGATTATTGCCTGCCAGAGATCACAGCCTGAGTGCGTGTGATCAAGATATGAGCAGACGCTATGCCTTGTTCTGCGTAAAATAGGAAATACTTCCACTGGTTTTTGTGATTGTTGGGTTCCTCTTTTATGTCAGGTCAGCGACTTCGTGCTCAGTTCTCCCGCCTTTATCATCATTTCAATGGCGAAAACACCGATACAACGTTACAAGCTGTGGCGGATATTTTGGTATGTACGCGGCGTAATGCGCGAATGGTGCTCAGTAAGTTAGAAGAGCAAGGATGGTTAACGTGGCAGCCTTCCGTGGGGCGGGGCAAGCTCTCTCGTTTAGCGTTTTTACGAAGTGAAATGGCACTGCGAGAAGAGCAGGCAGCACATTGGTTGGCGCAGGGCAAAATGGATCAAGCCTTGGCGTGCCTTGATCATGACTCCACCAAGCTCGCCGCCTTAATTCAAAAACAAATGGGACCGAGTACGCAAAACGGGCGGCAAATTGTTCGCCTGCCCTATTACCGTCAGCTTGAGACGCTGGATCCGCGCGAACCTTTGCGTCGCTCAGAGCAGCACTTGGTCGGTCAAATTTTTAATGGTTTGGTGCGTTATCGTGGTAATGAACGTACTGTGACATCGGATTTAGCCCATCATTGGGAAGCGTTGTCGCCGACACATTGGCGATTTTACCTTCGTCCTGGTGTCCGCTTCCATGATGGTCAGCCAATGCGCGAGCAGGATGTGATAGCGAGCCTATCGGCGCTTTCTACGCGGCGTTTTTTTGCTCATCTTTCGCGTGTTGACTCGCCGGGCCCGCGAATGATTGATGTACATCTTTCGTCTCCCGACTCAAGGTTTGATCATGCGCTTACCTTGCCAGAAGCGGTCATTCGTCCTGCTGAGCGCCATCCAAGTCAATCCCTTGGTTATCAACCGATTGGGACAGGTCCTTATCGCGTGGCAGAGAAACAGCCACACCGCTTAGTGCTCGAGGCATTTGATGATTATTTTGGTTATCGTGCCCTGACCGATGAAATCCAGATTATGGTGTTTGATGAGGCCGCAATGTGCTATCTCACTCCCAGCACCTCACTGACGCCGGAGAGATTAGCAAGCCATCAAACCACGCTGAGTCAAAAGTTAGAAATGGATCAGGGGGCTGGTTACCTGTTGTTGAATTGTCGCGATGGATTAGCGAAGCAACCCGCATGGCGTGAATACCTGCATGCAAAGCTGTCATCGCTGCAATTACTGCCACGCTTGGCGCATTGTGGAATGGGTGAGTACCGATTGTTCAATGCGTATGGGCTGATGCCAGGTTGGATGCATCATGGTCTTTCGTCCATGTCGCCAGTTGCCCCGTCACCAACGTCACTGACCGTGGCGTATTTATCCGATCATCCTTTATACCCGCTTATCGCCAAGGCAATACACGCGCACTTACTTGAGGATGGTATTCAAGTGAAAACCTTGGCATTGTCATCCGCCGACTACTTTAGTGGTCAATATGGCCGCAAAATCGACATCTGGTTAGGGGCGATGAGCTTTGGTGAACGCGGGCAGGCGGGGTTATTTAACTGGCTAGGGACGCATGATCTGGTATTGAGTGCCTGCACAGATACCATGCTCGAGTCCATTGAGCGTCATACTCAGCGCTGGCGAGAGACACAAGACGATAGCTGTGCTGAGCACTTAGCCCGTCGCCTGGTTGAGCATCAAATGGTGCCCTTGTTTCATATTTGGATGGGTGTCATGGCGACGCCAGATCTCCAAGATGTGGCATCGAATGCGGTGGGATGGTTTGATTTCAAAGCCGTGTGGCACAAACCACATTAAAGACTGCTATTATCCTCTTCAACACCGAGCGGAAAGGTGGCGGTGAGCAAAAGGTATTTGTGCAGGGGTAAGCCATCTTTTTTGCGAAACAAAGGGTGAAAGATACGATATCGCCCCTCGGTTAACCCCAAGGGCGCGATGGTCTCAGCCAGGCTCGATGTTGCGCTGGTCAAGCGTATTCCTTGCGCGCGATAGGCGTCTGCGTGGATAGGTTGGTGTCCCAACCACCAAGAAGGAACAGCCTTACTGGCGTTGGTGCGGTCAATCCAGTGGTCACTGACCACAATGACACGCCCAGGCTCGGCAGGGTTTGTGATGCCATGATTCAGTAGCCAAGCAACGTCACGCACCAAGGCATCACGACAGGCGTTATTACCACTGAGTAGGCGATGGGCCAGTATGTATATCGCGCTGCCGTCAAGTTGTAGCTGATAGACGGTTTGGCTATGTGGTCGGGTATCGTCGAGCAAATTAAACGTTGCGGGTTTATCATGCGCCTCGAGAACCCGCATGAGTCGACGTGCGAGTGCTTTGCCCATGTGGGGATCACGCATTCCCCGATTGTGGACTGTGGGATAGTGATGCTCGCACAATTTGACACAATCTTGCTGAAACTGGCGCAGTGCCAGCGAGACCAGATCATCTAACAAAAACCCGTTACTCCTACCAAAAACGTCTTGAAAGCGGATGCTGCCTTGTCACGCATACTCATAAAGGCGCACAGACTAAAGTATGCAGTATATCACTTAAATCGCCCAATAAATCAGGGAGAAACGCTACTTTGTGCGCACTTTCTCATCGATGGGCGGGGCGAGCGGCGATCGTTGTCATGTTGTGACTGATTAAAGCGGCATGGTTTGTACGCTTTGTACCTTTCCGTATTGGCAGATTATTGCCTCTTTCTGTGGGTGCTTGGTGATGCGTTCACCTCGTAACGCGAGTGATCACCGTATTCTTGCCTTGCCTGCCTAGCTCAGAGGGAAACCTAGCCCCGTTTTATGGCTTTATAACCTTGGCACTAAAATTGCTTTAATCCATGTGCTTATCACAGTAATACAACGGAATACCATGAATTTTAACCTTTGGCTTCGTGCGGCAGTCTGTTTGGCTGTTGCCTCATTTCCCGTTTCTTCTTACGCGGCTGATGGCCTTGCTGCGGGGGTTTTCCTTGGTTCGCCAATGTCTGGTGTGACCTTGAAGCAAAACCAATTTAAAATTCAAGCTGGCATCGATAAGGTGGGAGTGGCCGTCGATGGAACTTGGAATTTGGGTGAATGGCTCGGGCGGATGGAATATGCGCCTATGTATGTCTATGCCGGAGGTCAGTGGGTAGATGATTCAACGCATCAGTGGGGACCACGTGCCGGGCTCGGTGTGACTCTTCCGGTGGGTACGGGTGATGTGGAACTATTTGCAGAAGCGGGCACCACTTGGTATTGGGAGGAGAAAGGCGATATTGAGTTTGAAGGCGCTGCTGGAGCACGAGTTTATTTCTAACCTCTCTTGGCCGATGGTAGGCAAAGGTGCCATACAGAGATTATTAGCCTGTGTGGTACTTTGGGTGTTAGCTGTGCCGACAGCATTTGCCACCCCGTATCCGTTACCCACCGACGGCAGTCGACTTGTTGGCTATCCAGAGGCGCACATCGTCAAAGAGGGCGAGCACTTAGAAGCCATTGCTAAACACTATGATATGGGGTTTCTAGCGCTTTTAGCGCTCAACCCAGGGATTGATCCCTACTTGCCTGAGCCTGGCTCTCTGGTGCGCTTACCCAACCAGCTCTTGTTGCCCTCACCACCTCACTCAGGGATAGTGATCAACCTTGCTGAACTACGCCTGTATTATTTTCCTGAACCAGACGCTAAGGTAACGGGAGAAAAGGCGGACGCGCAACGTGATGTTCATGTGTTTCCCATCGGGATCGGTAGAGTGGGTCGCGAAACCCCCACAATGAACACCTATATTAGCCAAAAGCGCGAACATCCGACTTGGACGCCACCGCAGAGCATTCGTGAGGAATATAAAAAACAGCGTGGCATCATTTTGCCTGATGTGGTGCCAGCAGGGCCAAACAACCCCTTAGGTGAGCATGCGCTAAGGTTGGGCTTCGGTAACGGTGAGTATTTGATTCATGGCACTAACAAGTCGTTTGGTATTGGGCTGCGAGTCAGTGCTGGCTGTATCCGGCTTCGACCTGACGATGTGGCATGGCTGTTTGAGCAAGTGGATGTCCACACCCCGGTTAGAATTATCAATCAACCCGCGAAGCTAAGCGTTGAGCCTGATGGGCGAGTGATGGTAGAGGCGCATCGTCCTTTGTCAAAAAATGAAAAAGAGACCAAAGCGCGTTTATCGGTTGAGCCTGATCCTCAGGTGTTAGCGATTTTAGCGCGGCTGGAACTGTCACCTCGGCGCTACCGAGCGGCGTTATCTGTCCAAGAAGGCGTGCCGACAGAGATCGCTACACTGACCCCAGCACAGTTGAAAGCCTGGCAGCGTCTAGAGCATGTGGACGTAGATGCTAAGCAAATGACGCGATCTGAGCAGTAAAAGTCCGGATAAGGCGGATAAGATCACAGCATAAAAAAACGGCGCATCGCGCGCCGTTATTCATTGTTTGTTCAGCGAGTAATCGGTGCTTTAATCGATACGCTATTTCGTGTAAGACTGCGCCATATTATCAATGCGCTTATTGGCACGTTTTGCTTCGTCATATGCCATTTGAGAGGTATCTTTGGTATCGCTCACGTCGCTTTTCATCATAGATACATCATTCGATAATGCATCGACTTTCGCTGATAAATCATCAACGCTTTGCTGTAACGCTGTGTTGCTGGTACAACCGACGAGCAACATGCTCGATGCGACGGCAGCTAGCGCCATTGGACGGATTTTCATAAATAACCTCGCTATTGTTGTTTGTCATAGCAATCGCGTCATTAGGGTCACGCATCCACGCGACTATTGTCAACCTTAGACGCTTAAACGCATTTTTGCTGGATAATCCTTTACTTAAATAGCAGAGCTTGACCGAGTTAACACTTAGCGAGGTAAGAGGTATCCGATATTGTGCTTATTCGTGGTTTGCGTGCATCTCTTTGTTGTGATGTTTCATGCCCGCCATGACCGATTTCACTGGGATCTGCTTGGTGAGTGAATGACCGTCCGCGGTGTTTAATGTCAATGAAATGTGCTCGCCTACTTTGAGTGGCTGAGTCAGATCAAACAACATTACATGTAGGCCACCTGGCTTTAGGGTCACTTGCTCGCCTTCAGGCACCAGGATTTGCGCAATTTGTCGCATTTCCATCATGCCATCCACCATAGCATGCTCATGCAACTCTACCCGTTTCGCTGCCGGCGTGCTCGCACTCACTACCCGTTTTAGCACCTTGCTTTGATTATCGAGAACCATGAAAGCGGCGCTATTTGGTGCGCCTGGTGCAGTGGCCCGCGCATAGGCATCATGAATAAAAAACTCACCATGGGCATGCACGAATGGTGCAACCATAAAGGCGATAGCGGCAACAAAAGATTTGAATGATGTCATTGTTATTCCTTATTTTGATCAGTCACCCGTTCAATCGCTGCGATCAGCATTTCAGGGTTTAAGGTGTGAGGGACTTTCTCTACGAGTTCACCGTTCGGTGAAAGAAAATAAAAAAAGGAGCTATGGTCAACGGCATAGTCCATGGCGGAGTCTTCCAGCTCGGTGATGCGATACAACACACCGTAGCGCTTTGCCAGCTGCGCAATTTGCGCCTCAGAACCACTGACACCGGTGATGGCCGGATGGAAAAAATGGGCATACTCCGCCGCTTTTTCGCTTGTATCACGCTTTGGGTCGAGGGTGATAAAGATTGGCGCCACCGCGTTTCGTGTCGACTCAGGGAGCGATTTTAACGCGGCAGATAACACGGCGAGCGAAGTGGGACAAACGTCAGGACAATGGGTATAGCCGAAATAAACAATACGTGGACGTGGGTCATCGGTATTGTAAAGATTAAACGGTTGCCCTTGTGATTGTAATGCCCCCGCCTGAGCCTGTTTTTGTGACGTTTGATAGTTGTCAAATAGCGCGCGGGCACCTAAGCCAAAACAAACGGCAATAATGGCGACAAGCCAAGCTTTCTTACTCATAGTCGCTCCATGCGTACTTTAATGGGGAACAGCGTGTTTGCGTCAGCATTTAGGGTAATGGTTCCTGCCCAGGTCATGCTGTCTTCGGTGCAAACGGGCAGCATCAGTTGCCCTTGATAAGTCAGTTTATCGGTTTGTTTAAGCACCAGCCGATATTCACCCATGTTCATTTCGACGCCTTTGAGCTTAACGAGCAATGTATCCGTGTTAAGCGCTTGGGGGGCGGTCACAGTGAGGGTATTGGCGTGTAGTGGATGAACATCCGGATTGCCCAAGCGAGCTTGATAGCCCTCGTATTGGCACGTTTGCTGATTGAGCGAGCAGTAGGCGGCTGGCGCGATAGTTGTACTCGAGGCGGTCGAGAAAAAGCCAGACAGCCACGAGGGGAGAAAAAAAGCTATCACTGCCAGCATCGCAATACTGGCGGTGATTATTAAGGGGTGACTCACGGCGAGCCGTGAGGAGGGTTCATTCATCATCTATTCCTGCTCAGGCGAGAAACGCTCCAGCAATAATACCAGCACAAAGCCACCTATCATGGCAACGATAGCCAAGCCAACTTGTGCCGAGTGTCCCACGATTGCCTCGTAGGTGCCGGGTAAAAGGTTATCTTGCACGAGGGGGACTTGTTCACCGGATGAATTTGTACGCCATGTGAGTGTGTGTTTCCAAGGCCAAATTTTGCCCAATGTGCCCAACATCAGACCGGTGAGAAACGCGAGCGTCAGTGCATAATAGCGGCGCAGCAGCCAGGACAATAGGTGCGAAAACGTCAGTAAGCCCGTTACTGCGCCGACAGCGAACAATCCTAATAAGCCGAATTGCGCTTGGTGAACCGCATCCAGAATGGGGCTGTACATTCCCAGCAATAGTAGGATAAAACTGCCAGAGATCCCCGGCAAAATCATGGCGCAAATCGCGATGGCACCGGCGAGAAAGACGGTGAGCGGACCCGCGGTGAGCTGCAGCGGGTTAGCAATGGTAATCCAGTAGGCAAACCCAATCCCTAATAGTACGGCGAGAACCGTTTTAGGCCGAACCTTGGGGGCGGGCAACTGTTTGGCAATATGCAACGCTGAGGCGATGATCAAGCCGAAGAAAAACGACCAGAGCGGGATCGGATGATGGGTGAGGGTCCAACTGATCCCTTTTGCCAAACCAGCAATGCTGGTCAGAATGCCAGCTAAGAGTACACAAAGAAAGGTACCGTTAACATGTTGCCAGACCGCCTTGAAGCCTTCCTTGCGCCACAGTGCAAAAAGGCGCGGCGTGATACGCCGAATACTCTCCAATAGCTGCGTGTAAATGCCAGTAATAAATGCGATGGTGCCGCCAGAGACACCAGGAACCACATCCGCAGCGCCCATCGCCATGCCTTTGAGGTAAGTTGAGACCAGGTTCTTGATCATAATGCCATTCATCGATAAAAGCTGAGACGCGCATTATACCGATATGAATGGTGAGTGATAGGCCTCCTTATGCTAGGACGACTAGTCGTCTTCGCCATTTAAATTTTGAAGTGCATCGGCTAATGCGCGAACGCGCTCGTTGGTTTGGTCGACTAGCCGGCGGATCTCTGCTGCAGACTCTCCCGAGCGTTGTGCCAATTGTCGTACCTCATCGGCGACCACGGCAAAACCTCGGCCCGACTCACCGGCACGAGCTGCTTCAATCGCCGCGTTGAGCGCGAGTAAGTTTGTTTGTTCGGCGATGCCGTTTATTACACCAATAATTTGTTGTATCTCGCTGCTAGATGCTTCGACTTTTGTCATCTCCTTCTCGGTGACATCAACCGCTTGAGCTCTATTGGTCACATCAATGCCGTAGGAGACGAGGTAAACAGGGTTTCCTTCGGAGTCAAAAATGGGGGCGACGACAGTATCGAAACGGCGTTCGCTTCCGTCTGCAGCGGTAAACGGCAGTACTTCTTTTATTTGTTGACCCGATAGCATATCACTAAATGCCGACTCTCCGAGCTTATTCTTAAGGTTGTTGCTTAGAATTTCTGAGTTTGATGCTGTTTCTGCGCGCAAGTGGTCGAGCATATACGAGTTAAACGAATCAGGTTTACCATCAAGCCGCCATTGCATAATCCCGTTGCTAACACTGATGGCTTCGAAGCGTCTTTCTGCTTCCAATGAGCGTTGCTTGGCTTCGGTGATATCAGCTTGAATGGAAATAAAGCTAGATAAGTGCCCGTTGTCATCAAAAATTGGATTGATAGAAACAGAAATCCAATAGGCATCACCCTGCTTGTTATAATTAAGGAGCTCGTCGTAAAAGGGTTCGCGGTTTTTTAGTTTCTGTGAAATCTTCGCGACTGTTTCGGTGTTAGTCCCTGGCCCTTGAAGCATAGTACCTGGTTTTTTGCCGCGCATTTCCGACATGGTATACCCGGTGAGTTTTTCAAACCCTTGGTTAACATAACGAGTATAGCCATCGGCATCGGTAATGATGACTGAATTATCTGTCTCATCCGCCACCATCGATAGCATTTTGAACTCTTCCCGACGCTCAACTTCTTCTGTGACGTCTTTGACAAACGCGGTGTATTGGATTTCGTTGTCGAGTTCAATTTTCGAGATCGAAAAGCTGCCCCAACGGTGCTCACCATCTTTGCGCACAACGGGCACTTCCCGCGTTGAACCCACAATTTTATTGATGCCAGTCCGGCGGTTTTTGTTGACCAATTCATCGTGCTCATGGCGGTGTTGCTCTGGCACCAGCATTTTGACATTGTTCCCTAACATCTCTTCACGTGTGTATCCCCACAAGCGCTCCGCAGAGCGGTTGGCGAAGGTGATAATGTTATTACCGTCAATGGTCACCACGGCATCCAATGCTTGTTCGAGCGTTTGGTTGACTATTTCTTGAGCTTGTTTTTGTGCAGAAATATCGTGAACAAACGCGGTGTAAGTAGATTTGCCAGCATGTTTAATGTGGTTCAACGAGATATTGACCCATACATGAGAGCCATCTTTTCGCTCTAATTGCACATCGCGAGAGGTTCCGACGATGCGATTTTCTTGGGTCATACGGTGATGATTAATGAACCCGTCATGACTGCCCCGAATTTCTTCTGGAACCAGCATTTTGACGTTGTTACCTAATACTTCATTGCGCTGATAGCCCCACAGTGATTCCGCAGCATCGTTGAAATAGATGACGTCATTTTTTTCGTCGATGGTCACGATAGCGTGTATCGACTGATCCAGTGTTTTTTTATAACGCCCATCAACGACCAAATCTTTTAACATTAACTTATTCCTTGTTGACCGCTCACACTCATCAATGGCTATTGATTAGTGTGATATCAGTTCCAATTAGAGAGAAATACCGTACCACATCCTGTACTCGGGTGTTGAGTGAACCGATCAGCGTTTATGCCAATAGCAACACAAAAAACGAGGAAATACTGTCAAAGCGTATTCAAGCGTTGATATCACTATAAATAACGCGAGCGCGGGCCATAAAACTAGTGTAATTAACGGCCTTTTAATGGGGGGACGCGGTCGATGAGGATTGTGCTACGGGTAGATGTCCGGGCGGCAAGTGAAACGGGGGAGCAGCACTCCCCCATATAATAGTTAAGGTTGATGAGGTTTCTCGAATACGGCGACGGACCAAGCGGGTACGGTGAGTTTGCCGTTGGTCACTTGAGCAGCCCTTTGGTTATACGCTATCGAGCGGTTGCCCGCATTAGCTTGCAAGCTGTGAAGTTGATAGCCGGTGGCGTCGATGTTGGCAAAGTCATTGACCGCCGTGCCTGAGGCATTGATCGCGACGATAATCCCGTCACGCGTTGCATCAATCGAGCTGTCGTGCAGACTGCCACTGTTATCAAGCTGCATCACAATTAGCCCTGGGATCTGTGAGGCGCCGGTGTTGTGAAAGCTGACACGTTGGTTAATCACGCTGCCTTGGCCTAAGTGGAACAGCCCTGACGACGCACGCAGCGCCACCAGCTCATTAAAGTAGCTGTCCATGTTGCTGATTGCCTGCGGTGTTGGTTTGGCCTCACTGTTGTGGTTAGCAATCACGGTTTCAATCGTTGGCCAGTTGTAGCCGTCTTTATCTTCACGCGGCAGCCCTTGATCCCACTGCGTGGTTTGTTGAGTAAAGTCGACGCGGTTATACCAATCGCCTGAGTCGTAGGAGTCACGCTGCATGGATTTTGAACGAAGCAGTTCGCTGCCCATGTGAATAAAAGGCACCCCTTGTCCCAGCAGTGCCGTTGAGAGTGACACGGCTTGGGCGCGGACGCGTGTCGCAAGCGGCATGGCGTAAGGGAATTTGTATTGATGGTTATCCCACAAGGTTTGGTTGTCATGCTTGGAGACATAGTTTTGAACCTCCCAAGCATCTTTTGCGTAGCCAGCCGGTTGACCGTTGTAATCGACCTCGTCACCGCGCACGACATCACCATTGGCAATCTGTAACTGAAAATCTTTTAAGTTACCCGCCATACCCAAACGAACGAGATCGGCATTATGCAAGGCACTGGCTCTTTCCCCACTGTCTTGCTGTTGTAAATCATTGGGGACGACCCATTGACCATTACCAAAGCCTTGGTTTTTGCGTAGGTACTCGCCACCATCGAATGGACCGCCGCCGCGAACCGCATCCCGAAGTCGGTCAGAGAATGAGCCAATACCGGTGCCTGCAAGGTTTGCTTGGGTGGCTTGGACAAACTGGCGATCGTTGGCGACTTCACCGAAGTTCCAACCTTCACCATAGAAATACACATCTGGGTTGATGGCGCGGGCAACGGCAAGTGTGTGCTCGATTTGGGCCAGCGGATGATGCCCCATCAAATCCCAACGGAAGGCATCGATTTTGTAGTCTTTCACCCAGGTGGCAATCGAGTCATCGATCAGTTTGGCAAACATGCGATGCTCAGGCGCGGTGTTTGAGCAGCAAGTGGATTGTTCAACGTCTCCAGTGACGGGGTTAAGGCGCTGATAATACCAAGGCACGACTTTATCCAGCACAGAATAGGGCCCTAAGCCTGCTTGGTGGGTGTGGTTGTAGACCACGTCCATTACCACATTCATGCCGATATTCTGTTTAATTGCCATGACCATTTTACGAAACTCGAGGATACGCGCGGTGCCTTCAGGCTCGGTCGCATAACTGCCTTCGGGCACGGTGTAATGGAAAGGATCGTAACCCCAGTTAAAGCTGTCGTGTTGACGCATCGCTGCCATCACCGTTTGCACATAGGGAGTGTCAGCGCTGTCTTGGGTGGCTAAATCCATTAATACCGCTTGGATGGTTTGATTGTTGTCGCACTCACTCGCCAGCCTTGGCGTCTCTTTCAGCGAAGGTGCTTTGTCACATAGCGTGGAGAAACGGTCGGTTAAATCGATACGCTGCGCCGTGTCTTCGTTGATGGAGGCAATATCAAACACGGGGAGCAGGTGTAAGTGGGTAACGCCGGATTGAGAAAGCGCTTTTAAGTGATTGACCGGGGCGGTGCTATTTTGGGTAAAAGCCAGATACTTACCGCGCAGATTGTCTGGTGTGGATTGATCGAGCGCGGAAAAATCACGCACATGCGCCTCATAAATCACGCTGTTGGCAGGGTTTTGCTGCGAGTAAGGTGCACTCAGCGTATCCCAGCCACTGGGTTTAAGCGCGGGCGCATTTAGATCCACCACCTGTGAATAGCTAGAGTTGGTCGATAAGCTATGTGAGTAAGGGTCAGTGACTTCGAGACGCTCGATACGATGTGTGGTTGGGTGATAGACCGATAGTTGATAGCGGTAATAGTCGCCATGATTCAGCGCGGTGGTGGCAACATGCCAGCTTCCTGAGTTGGCGTCGAAGTCCATTTTAATGGGTGTTTGGCGCTGCTTTGGCGCGTTTTGTTCGCTCCCCGATTGATAGGGCACTAGCGAGACTTGCTGTGCGGTGGGAGCCCAAAGACGAAATTCAGTGTGTCCCGCGTCAGGGATGGCACCATAGGTAAGTTTTTCGGCGTGTTCGGCATACAAGGCATCAAGCGCCCGCGCCGGTTGCACATCGGTTGCGGTTAGTACGGTGTCGCCGTCTTTGGCGATGGCGAGAATTTGTCCTTTGAGCCACTGCTTCAGGGCAATATTGGCGCTAACAAAGTCAAAGTCGAACCCTTTAACGTCGCCTTGCAAATGGGGAAACGATGTCTGCCAATTATCGCGGGTGGCAAGGGTGGATTCGACACTCGCAGTGGCGTTTTCCACTTGCTGCGTGTCCGGGTTATAGCGCATCGTGCCATCAGCGGAGTAATACAAGGTGAGCGAGGTGGCGTTGGTTTGATGAGTGAGCAGGGTATCGGCGTCAGCAAATAGCACACTGGCATCGCTAGTGCCCGCATCTCTAGGGGGAAAATTGGGGTCGTTTTCGATATTGCAACCCGCTAACGCTATGGTAGCTGCAACGGCGACCGGTGTGCCGAGTGGTTGCAAAAGGTGAGTGCGCTTCATTGATCTTTCCTCATTTATCAATACTGAGCGCAGCTTACTCAAGGAGGGCATCTACCATGCGTGATCGGGTTAAAATTCAGCGTGTCATTACAAAAAAGATGATGAAATTCAGCAAAGTATCACGAAAGGTAGGGGGAGAGCGCGAGGCCTCTACGCCCCCAGAAAAGCCTGAGGGCGTAGACAGGGTTGACTAATTCCCGATAAGTTGTAAAAGGTTTTCGGCGGTGACGACCGCTTCTTTGCGGTTAGCGATATTGAGCTTTTGATATAAATTACGAATATGGGTTTTGATCGTTGTTCCCGCGACATCCAACTCATGGGCGATTTGCTCGTTACTGAAGCCTGAATAAATTAAGCCGAGCACTTGCCACTCGCGTTGTGTCAATGAGCTGGTTCGCACGAGCTCTGGCACGTTAGGGTGGTTGACCAGCTTTTCGACAAAGGCTTCATCAAAGTGCGTTGAACGAGAGCGTTGATGGCTCGCAATTTCCTTGAGGAGTTGCTGCGCACGGTGGCGTTCGAGGGCGCCGAGTGCGTGTTGTTCAATTAACGCATGCAGGAGCGGGGAGAGCGCCTCGCCCTCAATCAAAAAGTTACCCATCATGCCGGTTTGATTGGTGAGGATCAGCGCATCTTGCAAGAGGCTTTTGGCATATTCTGTCTCTTGCTCTTTGCTGGCAAGGACGGCTTCAACAATCAAATTGCGGTTTTTATCGGTCACCAAGTTGGCTTTGTTTGCTTCGCGGCGCAGAAAATCAACCGCTTGACGTGCTTGGTCATACTGACCCAAATGCAGATGCGCACGGGCAATGTTTCTCCACTGAAGCTGACTAAAGTGGTTGCAGGCGGTAGCGGGGCGAGTGGCTTGGTGTAACCACTCGTCCATGTTGGTGAGTTCATTTTTGGCTTGCCAATAGAGTAACAGCGACAATGATGCATTGGCGGTCCAATCAACGTGATAAACAGACTCGCGCAAAAGGTGTTCAATATGCTCAATGCTTTTTGCCGCTTTGTCTAACTCGCCGCGGCTAACGGCTACGCGTGCGAGCATGGAGTAACTATGCAAATGCTTGCTCGGTGGCTGATTTTCTAAAACCTGCAGTCCTTTGTAGGCGCAAGCTTCGGCTTCATCAAGCCGGTTCCAACACCATAAGATTTGGGCACGGAGACGTAAGGCAAACTCGTGGAGAGGAACTTGATGCAGTTGTTGATCCTCAATGAGCTGATCGGCGCTGTCGAGCAACTCAAACGCGGCTTGCACATAGCCTTGCGCAAGTAAGATCTCACTTTGTTGTAAAATCGCCCAAAGTGCTTGATGGTAAACTTGATGTTGCCGCGCTAATTTCTCGGTTTGTTGCATCATGGATAAGGCGCGATCCAGCTCACCGAGCACATGATTCACTTCTCCCACAACCGAGGTAGCGACAATGCGACCGCGGTAATTGGCGCTATCGAGTTGCTCGAGCGCTTTTTCTGCCAGCTGCATCGCCTGCTCAGGATTATTCGCGTTAATGGCCACTTGGGCGAGCAACGCATTGGCATTGCCTTGGTAATCGATATCAAGTGGGATTTGTCGGGTTTGATAGGCTTTTTCTGCACTGGCTAAAAGTTCGCCAACTTCATGATACCTGTGCTGACTTTGGGCTAACCAAGCACGTAGCAGGCTTAAATTTGGGTATTGGTATAAAAGCTCGTCACTGAGTTTGATAATCGCGGCTTCTAGTGTCGACAATTCACCACGATTAAACATACGCCAGCCGTGCTGATTGAGTATATCGGCCAACAATGCATCGTCTTTGGCGTAGCGTGCATGACGCAACGCTTGATGGGGAGATTGTAACTTCAACCATGCCAGTGAGGCTTGTCTATGCAAGGGCTGTTGTTGGTGAGGGATCCGTGCTTGGCGCTCATGAGCCAAAAACTCCGCGAATAGATGGTGGAATCGGAACCAGTTGTTATCTCCTTCAAGTGGATAAATAAACAAGCCATAGCGATTTAGTGACTCGAGCATATTCAATGCATCTTCGCGTTCAGTGAGTGCGAAAACCAACTCGTCATTAAACATCTCTAGTACGGAGACTTTCATGAGAAACTGACGTGTTTCAGCATCAAGCAAATCAAACACTTCTTCGGCCAAATAGTCCCAAAGGTGGGCATGGTTAAAACCAGCGTAAGACGCGGCGCTTTGCATCAGGGTACGCTTTTGGTGCTGCGCTTGAATCGCAATGAGCTGCAAGGCTGACGGCCAACCTTCAACGTAGTGGCATAATGCGTTCGCCGTGGATTCATCCACGCCATCGTCGACACGTTGATTAAAAAAGCGCGTCGTTTCTTCGTTATCGAACGCGAGAAGCTCGTTGCCGATCTCAATCATCAAGTCGCGTACGCGTAAATTCGCGGTGCCCAGTGGAGGGTTGGCGCGTGAGGTGACCACCAAAGTGAGATTATCTGGCATGTGCTTAATGAAAAAGCGCATCGCCTCATGAATCTCCTCATTATCAATGAGCTGATAGTCATCCAACACCAAATAGCTAGTGGCATGAAACCCTGCCAGTTCAGCAAAGACATCAGACAAGAGCGCACGAAGTGATGAGAATTGGCGTTTTTCCGCCAGCTTTATCGTGTTGGCGCAGCCCTCTTGGGTAGCGTGGTGCAGCGCTTGCAGTAAGTAGTTAATGAAGCGAAAGCTGTCGTTGTCACTATCATCAATGCTAAACCAGCCGACATTGGATTGATCCGCGAGCCATTGTGCAGCCATGGTGGTTTTGCCATATCCGGCCGGAGAGCGAAACAGCACCAGCTTATAGTGAGGGGCTTGTTGTAAAATATCGAGCACACGCGGGCGTAATATCGCGTTATAAAGCCGTCCAGGCCGAGTCAGCTTTGATGGGATCCACATAAGACACTGTCCTTCACTGCAAATGCGGTGCGACCTTTTTGGTGCGCACCTCTGTCCTGATTGCAGTGTATGTAACTTCAAACGCACAAACTATGATCTATCCCTGATCTCTTAACGGATGCCCCAATTTAGTGCAGCTACGCCTTTTAATTGTGATTTATATCACTTAAACGTCATATTGGTGGCCTTTTTAATGATTGAGATACACATCCATCTCGGTTTATTAGGGCTTAATTTGCGTTAGCGCACAAAAATCACAAAAGGAAAGCGATGTTTTTCACCGTGGGCGTAGCGCCTTTTTTGTTTCATAGCGTGACTTAGGTCACTCGATAAAGGGCTGCTCATGGATTTGATGAGAGGCGGCTCACTATTGCTATGTGACCTGGCTCTCTACGCCCTGTGGTCTCCTCCTTTGATGACAACGACGTGGGAGGATGTTTGCCGTGCTCGGGTTGGGCAGGATGAATAACCATCAAGGTTTCATTCCATTATCGAGAGCGACGACATGACACCAAAACAGCAACATGCGTTTGATAAAAGTGCGTTTAAAATCAGTATGGTTCAACACCTAACCCAGTTAGGTCACGCACCAGACACCGCTCAGCTGCGCGACTGGTACCTCGCACTGGGCCGTGCATTAGCCGAACATACCACGAGTGATCTGGTAGCCACTGAACACGATCAAGCCATTAAACAAGCTAAAAGTGTTAACTATTTATCCCTCGAGTTTTTGATTGGTCGGTTAACCGGCAACAATTTAATTAGCATGGGCTTGTACGATGCGATTGCCGATGCCGTGAGTGAGCTTGGCCTCGGGTTAACGGATTTACTTGAACAAGAGCGTGATCCGTCTTTGGGCAATGGTGGCTTGGGGCGTCTCGCCGCTTGCTTTATGGATTCATTGGCGGCCCAACAGTATCCTGCGGTCGGCTATGGCTTGCACTATGAATATGGTTTGTTCCGCCAGTCATTCAAAGAGGGCGCACAACAAGAAGCACCGGATGCGTGGCGTGAGCCTGAAGGTTACCCGTGGGAAGTGGTACGTCCTGACTTAGCGCAAACCATTGGCTTTTATGGCCATGTAGAGGTGATTGAGGACTCAGGGCACACGTACCGTCAGTGGGTGCCGGGCATGAAAATTCAGGCCATGCCCTGGGATCTGCCGATTGTGGGTTATCAAAGCAATACTGTGTACCCATTGCGCCTGTGGGAAGGACGGGCGTTAACGCCGTTTGCCCTTGATGCCTTTAATGACGGTGACTATACCCAGGCTCAGCAATCCGCCATCGCTGCAGGGAATTTGACCAAAGTCTTGTACCCCAACGATAACCACGATGCGGGTAAAACATTGCGCTTAATGCAGCAGTATTTCCACAGTGCAGCTTCTGTATCAGACATTCTCCGTCGTCATCTAGAGGCAGGGCATGCATTGGCCGCATTACCAGACTACGAAACCATTCAGTTGAACGATACTCACCCCACCATCGCTATTCCTGAGCTGATGCGCGTATTGCTGGATGATTATCGTCTGGGCTGGGATGAGGCTTGGTCCATCGCCAGTCGTACCTTTGCTTACACCAACCACACCTTACTGCCCGAAGCGCTGGAAACCTGGAGTGAGGCGTTGATTGCCAGTTTGCTGCCGCGTCATATGGAGATCATTTTTGAGATCAACCATCGCTTCATGCAAGAGGTAGAAGCGAAGTGGCCCGGCGATGTGGCCAAAAAGCAGGTGTTGTCTGTGATTGACGACAAAGGTGAGCGCATGGTGCGCATGGCTAATTTATGTGTGGTTGGCTCTTATGCGGTGAATGGCGTTGCCGCCTTGCATTCTCAGTTGGTTAAGCGTGATTTATTCCCAGAATTTGACGCGCTATACCCAGGGCGCATTCAAAATGTGACCAATGGCATCACACCGCGTCGTTGGTTGAAGTTCTGTAATCCTGATTTGTCCAACTTGATCAGTGAGAAAATCGGTGAGCAGTGGCCAGCGCAATTGGAGCAACTCGAGCAGATTGCACAATACGCGGACGACACTGCTTTTCAAAAGACGTTTATGGATGTCAAAAAGCGCAACAAGCAGCGTTTGGCGGGATGGGTCAAAGAGCACCTCGATATCACCCTAAATACCGATGCGATTTTTGATGTACAAATTAAGCGCCTGCATGAATATAAGCGCCAGCACCTTAATCTATTACACGTCATTTCACTGTACCAGCGCCTCATCAATGAGCCGAATTTCGATATGGCGCCGCGTGTGGTCTTTTTTGCTGCGAAAGCGGCACCTGGCTATGAATTAGCAAAATCGATCATCTATGCGATTAATAAGGTGGCTGAAACCATTAATAATGATCCACGAGTCGGTGACAAGCTCAAAGTGGTATTTATTCCTGATTATCGTGTCAGTATGGCGGAAATCATTATTCCTGCTGCCGATGTGTCTGAGCAGATTTCTATGGCCGGTAAAGAAGCGTCTGGCACGGGGAACATGAAAATGGCACTCAACGGCGCGCTCACCATTGGCACCATGGATGGCGCGAACGTGGAAATCCGTGAAGAAGTGGGTGACGACAACATCTATATCTTTGGTCTTGATGTCGATGGCGTCACGGCGTTGCGCAAAAAAGGCTATCAGCCTGAAGCGGTCTATCATAGCCAGCCTCTATTGAAGGCCGCCTTGGACAGTCTGTTGGATGAGACGTTTACGCCAGGTCAGCCTGGGGCGTTGCGTCCTGTCTTTGACAGTGTCATGGGTAGCGGCGACCCGTACCTGTGTTTGGCTGACTTTGCCGATTACGTGCGCGCACACAATGACATTGACCGTGATTACCGTGACGCGTCGCAATGGGCACGTAAAGCGATTTTGAATACCGCGTTGGTCGGTAAGTTTAGCTCAGACCGCTCAATTCGCGATTACGTTACTAACATTTGGCAGTTAGAAGCGATTAAGCGCTAATTGCAAATAATGGGTTAACAACCTTATCGGTGGCAAGGAATGAGCCTTGCCACCTAACAATAATGACAACAATATTGCCCAATAAAAGAAGGGGGCAGACCCCTCGGAGAAAGCGATGAAAGAATCTGCATTGAAGACAGTCGCACAAATGGCCAACCTCGCTGATCGCTATATCAGTGCATGGGGCTCAGAAGCGGCCGTGCCGGACAGTACCTTACATGACTTACTAACGTCACTTGGCTATGACACACGAAATGACGAGGCGTTATTGGCATCGGCGGCGAAGAAACATAAAGCGGATGTGCTCGCGCCCGTGCAAGTGGTACAGGAGAATGAGCCAGTCGAAATTGCGCTTCATTTAGGGACCAGTGCGCGAGAAAGTGACTTTAGTTGGCGGTTGGAAACCGAACAGGGCGAGTGCTTCGAGGGTTACTTACAGTCACAAATCGTTCGCGATGAGCGCAGTAATGGCGGCCCATTAGTGTTTAGCCTGCCTTGCTCCCTACCGTGGGGCTATCATCGCCTTTCTGTGATACGTAAACGGCGTCAATCACCGTACCAAATGACGCTCATCATGGCGCCTACTCAATGCTATAAACAACCTGAACTGGATCAACACAAAAAAATGTGGGGCCCGAGTATTCAGCTCTACACACTGCGTACCCCTCACAACTGGGGGATTGGTGATTTTGGTGACTTGAAACAATTGGTCAGTGAGCTCGCCTCGCGTGGCGCGGACTTTGTTGGCCTTAACCCCATTCATGCGTTGTTCCCTGCTAACCCAGAAGCCGCGAGCCCTTATAGTCCCTCATCACGCCGCTGGCTTAATCTTTTGTACATTGATGTGAGCAACGTTCGTGAGTTTTGTTTGAGCGCCCGTGCGCAGCAACTCGTGGGCAGCGCCGAGTTCCAGCGTCGCCTGCAAGCAGTGCGCGACACTCACTGGGTCGATTATAGCGAAGTCGCCGCCCTAAAAATGGCCGTATTGCCTTTGTTGTTTCAAGAGTTTAAGCAACGCGAACTGCTGCAACAGACTCGACGTGGCCGTGCGTTTTTAGACTTTATTGAAAAAGGCGGAGAGAGCTTAAAACAGCAAGCCACCTTTGATGCCTTGCATCAACATTTACGCGCGGAAGACCCTCATGCTTGGGGCTGGCCCGTATTCCCTGAAAAATATCGTCGCTATGAAAATGCAGCGACGCAAGCATTTATCGAGCAGCACAGCGACGACATCCAACTGTACATGTACTTACAGTGGATTGCCGAAGGTCAAATGGAAGAGGTACAAGCCATTGCTGAAGAGCAGGGGATGTCGCTGGGCTTGTACCGTGATCTCGCTGTTGGGGTGTCAGACGCGGGAAGCGAAACCTGGTCGGACAACTCGCCCTTAGTACTGGATGCCAGTATCGGTGCGCCGCCGGATGTGTTGGGACCTCGGGGGCAAAACTGGGGCTTACCGCCATTTGATCCGCAAGCACTGAAACACACTGGCTATCATGCCTACATCGAGTTGTTGCGGGCCAATATGCGTCATTGTGGGGCGTTGCGTATCGATCATGTACTGGGCTTGCTGCGCTTATGGTGGATCCCTAAGGGGAAAAATGCCACCGAGGGCGCTTACTTGTACTATCCCGTTAAAGACATGCTCGCGATTTTAGCGCTTGAGTCGCACCGTCATCAATGCAGTGTGATTGGCGAGGACTTGGGGACGGTACCAGATGAAATTGGTGCGTTACTTGCCGATGCGGGCGTGCATTCCTACAAGGTATTCTTCTTTGAAACCTCAGAAGAAGACGGGGGTTTTATTTCTCCGGCGCACTATACCGAGCAGGCGATGGCGACGCTTTCCACTCATGATATGCCAACCATTCGTGGCTTTTGGCATTGCGACGATTTAAAACTGGGTCAAGAGCTCGGCCTATACCCAGATAAAGCGCAACTTCAACAATTGTTTGATGATCGTTTGAAAGCCAAGCAGGGCATTTTAGACAGTGTGCGCTGGCATGGCATGCTACCAGATGGGGTTGGGGGTGATGCGCGTTATGTGCCGATGGATGGCCACTTGTGCCGCGCGTTGCAATTGCATGTTGCCGCTGGCAAGTCAGCACTATTAAGTGTCCAGTTGGAAGACTGGTTGGAGATGGACAAACCCGTCAATATCCCTGGTACGGTAGACGAATACCCCAACTGGCGGCGTAAGCTTTCGGCCAGTTTGGAAACGCTCTTTAGCCGTGAAGAGTTGAATCAACTTGCCAGAGACTTATCTCGGGTGCGCATGCAAGCGAGTCGGCAAACGGCGTAACCACCATACCATGCTCTAACGCTCTATCCTCAGTGCCAGCCAACACGCATAGGATGGAGCGTTTTTTTATATAAGGAGTCGCTGATGCCAGATTCTTCCATTTCAATACTGCCCCAGTCTATTCAGCCTGATCATTTTGCAATTGATATGGCTGCTTTATATAACCCGAGAGTTGCACATCAGCAAATGGGCGCGCATCCGGTGACGTTACCCGTCGCGGGCAAACCGGTCGAGGGTGTACGGTTTGTGCTCTTTGCGCCTCATGCACAATCAGTGAGTGTGATCGGTGATTGGAACCAATGGCAGGCAGAGGCTGGAAGCCTTATTGCCATCGAAGGTGGGTTTTGGGTGGGGTTTGTCGCTCATCTTGGCCTTAATCAACGCTACAAATATGCGTTAACGGGTCCCGATGGACAATGTTTACCGCACAAGGCCGATCCTTATGGTGCGTATGCTGAACAATACCCGTCATTTGCTTCTCTGACCTATGATCAACATGCTTATCAATGGCACGATCAGCAGTGGCAAGACCGCCCCGTGACTGAAAAACATACGCAAGCGCTCTCTTTTTATGAGCTTCACCTTGGTTCGTGGCAGCGAGATGCATCGGGTCAGTGTCTGGGCTATCGTGAGCTTGCTCACCGTTTAGTCCCTTACTTGGTGGAAATGGGTTATACCCATGTAGAGCTGATGCCAGTCAGTGAGCATCCTTTTTATGGTTCTTGGGGCTATCAGCCAGTGGGGCTTTTCGCGCCGACTAGCCGCTATGGTTCGCCGGATGATTTTAAGTACTTGGTGGATTGTTGCCACCAAGCGGGCATTGGCGTCATTCTCGACTGGGTGCCGGGACATTTCCCTACCGATGATCATGGTTTGGCCTATTTCGATGGTACGCCCTTATATCATGACCCCGATCCACGACGTGGCTGGCACAACGACTGGCATTGTCATCTCTACGATATGAGTAAAGAGCATGTGCGCCGCTTTTTGGTGAATAACGCCTTGTATTGGCTTGACCAGTTTCACATTGATGGTTTGCGTGTCGATGCCGTCGCGTCGATGCTTTATCTCGATTACTCGCGTGAGCAGGATCAATGGATCCCGAACCTAGATGGCGGCAACGAGAACTACGACGCCATTGCCACGTTAAAATGGATGAACGAGTCGGTTTATCACTATTTTCCCAATGCGATGACGATTGCCGAAGAATCGACCACGTTTCCCGGGGTCTCTTCGCCAATTTATGCGGGTGGCCTGGGTTTTGGGTTTAAATGGAACATGGGTTGGATGAATGACAGTTTACGTTATATCCGTGAAGAGCCGGTGTATCGATGCTATCACCACGACACGCTAACATTTCCATTGGTTTATGCGTTTGGCGAGAACTATGTACTGCCTTTGTCTCATGATGAAGTGGTGTATGGAAAAGGTTCGTTGATCGGTAAAATGCCCGGTGATGAGTGGCAGCAAACGGCGAACTTACGTGCCTATTTGGGCTACATGTATGGCCAGCCGGGGAAAAAACTCAATTTTATGGGCACGGAGATGGGTCAGACCGCAGAGTGGAACCATGACAGCCAGCTTGAATGGCATTGGCTGCAATACGGTCGCCATCAAGGTATCCAAGCATGGGTGAAAGCGCTGAACCACCTGTATGTCTCAACGCCGGCGCTGTACCGACTTGACTGCGATCCGGCAGGATTTGAGTGGCGATTAAAAGACGCTGCAGATATTAGCGTGATAGCCCATGAGCGGCTTGGCGATGACGGCTCGCGGATGCTGGTGGTGAGTAACTTCACCCCTGTCCCCCGGGATGGTTTTCAGCTGGGTGTGCCGATGAGTGGCGACTACCAATTGGTATTAAACTCGGATGATGAGGCGTTTTGGGGCAGTGGGTATCCCGTTTACGCAACGCTTAGCACCGATAAAAGCGCGGCGCACGACCAGCCTCAATCGCTAACATTGAATCTCCCCCCATTAGCCACTGTGTTTTATTGCTGGCAAGGGTGACGGTACTGACGCCCTTTGGGCGACAAAGTGAAGATTGCGCCAAGTTAATTCTTGGCGTTTTTTCTGTCTGGATCGATACCATAAAAAAGGCCGCGAATGCGGCCTAGTCGTAGTCTCTTACAAGGTGATATTAGGCTGCGTCTTCCTCATCAACGAAGGTGACGCCATTTTCGCGATGCAGGCGTTTACACGCTCGACCGTCACTGTGGAACAAATGGCAGCGATGGGCTGGAATACCAATGGCGTACTTCTCACCGGGTTCAATCTCAACGGTATCGAGTTGGCGATAGATCACGTCTGCGTCTGCACTTTCAAGGTTGAGATAAATTTGCGTCTCGTTGCCTAGCTTCTCGACAATGGTCGCTTCCCCTTCAATTTGCGCATCGCCGTCTTTGGCGGCCACCAAATGCTCAGGACGAATGCCGAGAGACATGCGATCGCCGCGCGTGACGGTTTTGCCATCGACAGGTACCCAGAAACTGGCACCTTCACTGAGCTGCACTTTGACACGGTTTGGCTCAACATCCTCAATAAAGACACTCATAAAGTTCATTTTGGGTGAGCCGATAAACGACGCGACAAAGCGGTTTTGAGGGTAATGATAAAGCTCTAGCGGTTTGCCAACCTGCGCCACACGGCCTTCATCCAGTACCACGATTTTATCTGCCATGGTCATGGCTTCGATCTGATCGTGGGTCACATAAATCATGGTACAGCCAAGCTGACGTTGTAATTTGGTAATTTGTGCGCGCATCTGCACGCGTAACCCTGCATCGAGGTTGGAAAGTGGCTCATCGAGGAGGAAGACACGAGGTTGAGACACCAGAGTGCGGCCAATCGCGACACGCTGACGTTGTCCCCCGGACAAAGACTTGGGTTGTCTGTCGAGTAAGTGGCCGAGTTGTAAGATCTCCGCCGCTTGATGGACGCGCTTATCGACTTCGGCTTTGTTCGTTTTGGCCAGTTTTAGGCCAAAAGACATGTTGTCATAAAGATTTAGGTGGGGATACAACGCGTAAGATTGAAACACCATTCCCACGCCGCGTTTAGAAGGCTCTATTTCATTGACGCGTTGCTCATCAATATAAAGATCGCCCGATGTAATATCTTCTAATCCGGCAACGCAGCGTAATAAAGTGGATTTACCGCAACCAGATGGACCGACAAAAACAACAAATTCGCCGTCTTTAATCTCTAGGTCAACGTTTTTTGAAATCATTACATCGTTGTCATACGCTTTACAAACGTTTTTAAACGTGACACTTGCCATGTCGCTCGCCCTCAATCGCTTTTCATTAATTCGGCTCAATACGCATTATAGGTGGTTGTGTTATTCAATATCGGCCATTTTTGAGCGTTATCTTTTTTGTTGAACGCTGTTTGGTCATTGATTAAGCACATTGGATAGGTTCCACCCGATGCTTTTTTGATGACAGCAGTGTCGCGTATCTGCGCAAGCGGTACATCCTCCCGAGTGAAATTATTGCAGGGGGAGTAGGCGGGGAGGAGGATGATCTCCTCCCTAATTTAGTTTGAGGGCGTACATCACAAAATGATTAGCAAATTAGTTGAAGTTGATCACGTACCGTTTATTTTTGTGAGCCGCATCATTAGCGACGAGCGATATGGATCACGAATTCGCTCGCACAGGCGTAGGGCGTAGAAGCCAGGATGATGAGGAATGCGCGGGAATTACCCATGATAGACCGTGAAATACAGCTCATCCTCCATGGAATCGTGCTACACCTCAGTAGAAGAAGGATAGAAAGATGAAAAAATCACTTAGCGCTGTTGCTCTCGGTACCCTCATTGCACTGGGTTCATTTGGCGCACACGCCAATATCGAAGAAGGCCAACTGACGATTTGGATTAACGGTGATAAAGGCTATAACGGCCTAGCAGAAGTGGGTGACCGCTTTGAGCAAGACACGGGGATTCCTGTGACCGTTGTTCACCCTGATGGTTTGCAGGACAAGTTCCCGCAAACGGCGTCAACGGGCGATGGTCCAGATATTGTTTTTTGGGCGCATGACCGTTTTGGCGGCTACGCAGAGTCAGGCCTGTTGGCAGAAATTCGCCCTTCAGACCGTCTTAAAGAAGGCATGGTCGACTTTGCTTGGGATGCGGTGAAATACAAAGGTAAATATGTTGGCTACCCAGTGGCAGTAGAATCGCTTTCCCTTATCTACAACAAAGATTTGGTGCCAAACCCGCCAGAAACGTGGCAAGACGTAGTTGAGATGGATGCCAAGCTCAAAGAGCAGGGTAAGTCAGCCATCATGTGGAACTTAAAAGAACCCTACTTTACATGGCCATTAATGGCGGCTGATGGCGGCTACGCGTTTAAGCAAACGGCAAACGGCTATGATGTTAAAGACGCGGGTATCAATAACCAAGGTGTGCATGACGCGCTACATTTCATGAAGCAGATGGTCAAAGATGGCGTGATTTCATCAGATATGGACTACTCAGTCTCTGAGTCTTCTTTTAACCAAGGTGACACAGCGATGACCATTAACGGCCCATGGTCGTGGGGCAACATCGAAAAGTCAGGTATCAATTATGGTGTCACCACCTTACCTACCTTCCAAGGTGAAGCGTCCAAGCCTTTTGTTGGTGTGCTTAGTGCCGGTATTAGCACCGCATCGCCAAATAAAGCACTGGCGGTTGAGTTCCTTGAAAACTACCTGCTGACGAAAGAAGGCCTTTCAACGGTCAATGCGGATAAGCCCCTAGGTGCGGTGGCGCTGAATGCGTATCAAGCAGAGCTGGCTCAAGATAGCCGTATTGCTGCGACCATGGAAAACGCCAAACATGGCGAGGTGATGCCGAACATTCCACAAATGAATGGGTTCTGGGCGGCTGCCAAAAACGCCATTATCAATGTGGTCGATGGCCGTCAAAGCGTCGAGGAAGCGCTCGACGATGCGGAAACGCAAATGGTCAAATAAGCTCTATCTGCAGGGGGGCTTGCCTCCCTGCATTTTTTAAAAACTATGTGAGTAGCGTTCCTTATGCAGTCAGTCCAAGGTTCCCAAGCTATGACAACGTCAGGCTCTTCTTTGCCCAGCAGCACAAAAGCGTTCATAAAATGGGCGTTACTGGCTACTGTGGCCATCATCAATGGCTATGCCACCGTCTTGATGTATTCGCGTGGTGAAACTGCCTTTGCCCTGTTAACTGTGGTATTAACCGCACTAGCGCTGTACATTTTTGGCAGTAAAAAAACATACGCCCATCGCTATATCTATCCAGGTATCGCGGGGATGATCCTCTTCATTATTTTTCCGTTGGTTTATACCGTTGGGCTGTCATTCACCAACTATAGCGCCAAAAATCAACTCTCTTTCGAGCGTGCCCAGTCCGTATTACTCGAGCGAACCTTTCAAAGTGGCGACAGTTATCCTTTCTCGTTATATCAAACGGATCAAGGCGTTCGTATTGTGGTGGAAGGCGAAAACACACGTTTTGCCACCAAGCCATTTGAATTTGCAACACTGGCCGATGAAAACTTGTCACTTAGCCCGATTGACAGTGTTGAGGGACAAAAAGCGTCACTCCGCGATGTGATTCAAAATCGAGAGGTGCTCGGTAATCTAGATTTACAATTGTCAGATGATCAAACCATTCGTATGAGTGGGTTACGCAAGTTCGCCGCCATTCAGCCTTTGTATAGTTTGCAAGAGGATGGTCGCACGCTGATCAATAATAAGACGGGTGAGACACTCAAACCCAATGATGAGGTAGGGTATTACCAACCGGTTAATGCTTCGGGTGAGTTTGTTGACGACACGGTGTCGCCCGGTTATGTGGTGCAAATTGGCACCGATAACTTTGAGCGTGTCTGGACAGATGAGGGGATTAAAGAGCCCTTTATTGGCATCTTTATTTGGACGATTGTTTTTTCTGTACTCACCGTGGTGTTTACCCTCTTTATCGGTTTGATATTGGCGAGCTTGGTGCAGTGGGAAGAGCTGAAAGGCAAATCGATCTACCGTTTATTATTGATCCTGCCTTATGCGGTGCCAGCCTTTATTTCGATTCTGATTTTCCGCGGTTTGTTTAACCAAAGCTTTGGTGAAATCAACATGGTATTGGAAGCCCTGTTTGGCATCAGTCCGAATTGGTTCTCTGACCCGTTCTTGGCGCGGAGCATGGTGCTAACTGTCAACACCTGGCTTGGTTTCCCTTATATGATGATCCTCTGTATGGGCTTGCTTAAAGCGATCCCCGATGATCTCTACGAAGCATCAGCGATTGACGGCGCGAATTTCATTCAGAACTTCACCCGTATTACGCTGCCGATGATGATTAAACCATTAACACCGTTGCTGATTGCCGCTTTTGCTTTTAACTTCAATAACTTTGTGATGATTATGCTGTTAACAGAAGGTGGGCCAAACCGTATCGGCACCACTGAGCCGGCCGGTTATACCGACTTGCTGGTCAGCTACACCTATCGCATCGCCTTTGAAGGCAGTGGTGGTCAAGACTTTGGCTTGGCAAGTGCCATCGCCACACTGATTTTCTTGATTGTCGGGGCATTGGCGTTAATCAACCTCCGCATGACGCAGAAAAACGAGCACTGAGGGACGTAAATATGGCAATGGTACAAGGTAAATCCTTAAAATATCGCGTCTGGGCAACCCATATTGGCTTGTGCTTATTTTTGGCGCTGATCCTATTTCCGCTGTTAATGATTATTGCGATTTCATTCCGTGAAGGGAATTTCGCCACCGGGAGTTTGATCCCGAAAAATCCATCACTTGAACATTGGAAATTAGCATTGGGCTTCCCGGTAACTAATCCGGATGGCTCGGTCACGCCACCGCCGTTTCCCGTTCTATTATGGCTGTGGAATTCGGTAAAAGTGGCCGGGATCACCTCGCTGTTTATCGTGGTGCTCTCAACCACCTCGGCGTACGCCTTTGCGCGTATGCGATTTAAAGGCAAGCAAACCATCTTGAACGCGATGATGATCTTCCAGATGTTCCCAGCGGTGTTGGCATTGGTGGCTATCTACGCCTTGTTTGATAAGTTAGGGCAGTACATTCCGTTTTTGGGGCTCAACACGCACGGTGGCTTGATCTTTGCCTACTTGGGCGGGATTGCATTACACGTTTGGACCATTAAAGGTTACTTCGAGAGCATTGATGGTTCATTGGAAGAAGCCGCAGCACTGGATGGCGCCACTCCATGGCAGGCGTTTAGGCTGGTGCTGCTTCCGCTCTCCGTGCCTATCTTGGCTGTGGTCTTTATTCTGTCGTTTATCATGGCGGTAGGTGAGGTGCCAGTTGCTTCGATTCTGTTGTCGGATGTTGATTCGTATACCTTGGCGGTCGGCATGCAGCAGTACTTGTATCCGCAGAACTATCTGTGGGGCGACTTCGCGGCGGCAGCCGTGCTTTCAGCGGTACCGATCACAGGTGTTTTCTTACTCGCCCAACGTTGGTTAGTGGGTGGTTTGACTGCTGGTGGTGTGAAAGGCTAAGGCGTTACGCTCTCAGGCGAAGCAAGAGCACGAAAGTAAAGGCAGCTAACATTAGCTGCCTTTTTGATGTGGGTAATATTGGGCTACAGCCAGTCACCGTCAATACAGACTACAAAGTGCTTGCCTGCCAATATCAGGGACGGTTCGGGTGTGGTGATAGTCGTTTCATTGGTTGCGCTGTCACAGACAATACGCCACTGATGATTTGGTGGAAGCCGTAGGTTGTGCGCGGTGTCGCCGCTGTTAATGGCAATGAGCAGCGATTGACCCGCGTCAGAATGGTGTGCGCCTGGCGTGATCTGACAGCTAAGTGCTTGCAGGCTTGGCCATTGATGATCGTGAATAGAATCGCCATTCGGATGTCGCCACACAATCTGATTGCAATGGCGCTGTGTGCCACTCAACGCATCGATAAAGCGCGGTACGATAGCATTGCGACGTGCAATCATGGTGGCAAGCCAGTTTGACCAAACATGATCCTGCGTTTGCCAGTTTAACCAACTGATGGGGTTGTCTTGGCAATAGGCATTGTTGTTTCCCTGTTGCGAGTGCCCTAAAACATCGGCCATTAGAATGTGCGGCGCCCCCAGCGAGAAGAGGGTGCTCGCCATCATATTCCGTTTTTGCCGAGTTCTTATCTCAATAATATCAGTATTGTTTGTGGATCCTTCAACACCATAGTTGGCGGAGCGATTATCGCCATGGCCATCTCGGTTGTTCTCGCCATTGGCGTGATTATGCCGCTTGGCATAACTGACCACATCCTGCAGGGTAAAGCCATCATGGTAGGTGATGTAGTTGATGGGCAGGTGATCCGGCCAATACGCTGCGCTGAAAAAGTCGCGTGACCCCATCAACCGCGTGGCGAAATCCTGTAGCATACCTGGCTCTCCTCGCCATAAACTGCGCGTGATGTCGCGGATTTTATCGTTACATTCGGCCCAGTTAATCGGAAATTGTCCTAGCTGATACCCATCGGGGCCTATATCCCATGGTTCCGCAATCAATTTGACCTTAGAAAGGATCGGATCTTGGGCGATGGCATGGAAAAAGGCATTGTGGGGATCAAAGGTATCGCCGTCTCGCCCTAAGGTGGCGGCGAGATCGAACCGAAACCCATCCACGTGATAGTCGGTAACCCACATACGTAAGGTGTCGAGCACCTGCTTCATTGCAGCAGAATGGCGTATATCAATGGTATTGCCACAACCGGTATGGTTGCGCAGCCGTTGGCCATCATGTAAGTACATGGCATGATCAAGCGCTTTATAATGAAGAATCGGCCCACCTTCTCCGCCTTCCGCCGTGTGATTAAACACCACGTCTAAAATGACTTCGATGTCGTGGCGGTGTAGTTCGCGTATTGCCGTTTTCAGCTCGTCAACCGCATTTTTCTCCGCGTAGCGTGGATCCGGTGCCATCCAAACGTATGGGTTGTAGCCCCAGTAGTTGGTTTTTTGCTGGCTGAGTAAGTGCGGCTCCGGTAAGCAACAGGTAATCGGCAGCAGTTGCAGGCAATTAATCTGATGTTTTTGATAGAACGCCAACATCGCTGGTGACACCAAGCCTAAATAACGTCCTTGCTGTGTTGGCGAGACATCTGGGTGCTGTTGAGTTAGCCCTTTAACATGGGTTTCGAAAATAACGGTGTCGCACATTGAGCGTTGGGGCGATGACACGCCTTGCCAATCAAATAAGTCGTGATCGACGACTTGGCAGCGCGCAACCTGTGTGCTTTGCGATAATGTATAGGGAGGCTGATAGGTTAAAGGACCGGTAATGGCCTGAGCATAAGGGTCAGCCACACACCAGATTTGACCATCATGTGAGACCTCAAAGCTGTATTCTTGCCCTGCAACGACATCAGCAACATCTTGTGTCCAGTAGCCGCGCTTATATTCGTGCATAGCGATCCGCTGAGGTTGGTGCGCTTGATGCCACAATAGTAAATGTACGCAGTCCTGGTCTGGCGCATACAGTGTAAACCGACAGCCTGATGGGTGTAATTGCGCCCCTAATACATAAGGAGATGGGAAACAAACCGACATAACTAACACCGTTAAATGAGACGAGTCGCTATTAGAGCGGTTACCTATAAATAATTCAATCTGACGTCACATTTATGATCATTGCCCCTCATGTAATAAAGTTTCATATCGCTATGAATAAAATTATTAATAGTGATCTGTTCGACGTTTTGTAGGGGGTAAAAAAGAAACCCAATTACCAATTACGCCTTGGTTCAGTGATCGATGTCGACAAGTTAGGATAATCCGCCTTAGCTCCTCCTTACTCCTCCTCCCCCTTCGCCCTCTCGATCGGATGACGCGAAAATGACCGCTCAGGGATAGGATATTTCCAGGATAACGAAGAAAGCTAAGCCTTGGACACACTGTCTTTTTCCACTACCCACTGCCGGTGTGAAGGGACACGTAAAAAAGGCGCATTATGGAGTAAGGTATGAGAAAAGTAAGTTTAATTGCGGCGGCTGTCGCAGCTGCTGTCACTGCCACCTCAGCGTTCGCTGTTGATTTTAATGGTTATGCTCGTGCGGGTGCTGCGATCGGTGGTGATGGTGCGGGTGATAGTGCTTTTGAAAAGAATAAAGTTGGTCGTTTGGGTAATGAAGACGACAACTATTACGAGTTCGGTTTTTCAGAAGAACTTCAAACGGGTGAGCAATCATGGAAACTGGAATCTATGATTGCCTCTAGCGATAAAGGCCAAAATGGTTGGGAAGATAGCGAAATCAATGTCGCGCAATTTAATGTCCAAGCCAAAGGTGTGATTGCATCCGATCCTGAAGCCGTTATTTGGGCGGGTAAGCGCTATTATCAACGTAAAGATATCCACATTACTGACTTCTATTTCTTGAATACATCAGGTACTGGTGGCGGTATTGAAAATATTTCACTGGGCGATCAAAAGCTTTCTTTAGCGTTTGTTCAAGATGGAGAAAATGATCAGTCCTCAGGCTATATTTTTGATGCGCGCTTAGCCAATATCGGCTTGTGGAAAGATGCTAGCTTAGAGCTCGCTACGGCCTATAACTTTGCGACAGAAAAAGATGACCAAACCGAAGCGGCTGATGATGGTATTATGCTTACCGGTATTGTGCATCAAAATATGGACAATGGTTTCAACCAAACAATCTTGCAATATGGTTCTGCAGGATACGGTGATCAGATTGCTGGCTTTGGTTCTGGTGCATGGTACAGCCGCGGCTCCGATGATAAAAACGATGCGAAAGGCTACCGTATTATCAACTGGGGTGTGATGAATGTTGGGTCATCGATGGAACTCGGACATCAGCTCTCTTATCATAATGGCTCGGACTTAACAGATGGTGAGGGCGACTCTGATATGTTCACCGCTGTTGTGCGTCCTGTTTATAAGTGGAACGACACGATGCGCACTATCGGTGAGGTCGGCTTCTTTGATGGAGAAAATCAAGGAACAGACCAAGGAGGCCACAAGTTTACTTTAGCTCAAGCATGGGCAATGGGTGACAGCTTCTGGTCGCGTCCTGAGATTCGCTTCTACGGTACGTATATTACGGATGAAGAAGGAGATACGTTTGGTGACAAAGGTGACTCAGAGTTCGTAACTGGTGTGCAATTGGAAGCTTGGTGGTAAGTCTTTTTTTAAACTGTCTTTTTTCATAGCCGACAATTGTCGGCTATTTTTTTAGGTGTTTTATATGAATAAGAAAGTGTTATTTATTTCTGGGCTATTATTACTTAGTGGGTGCTCGACGTTCGTTGATAACCAATATAAGGTTGCACCGACAGGAAAGGCAGTGACGCAGCTTGAAAAAGCGAAAAAACTGCCGATAACAATGGACAAAGAGATAAAAATAGCGGTCACCGCGCAAACACAAGTCCTCGATATCTTTAGCATTGATAGCCCTGGCGTCATTTTCGACTTACCAATGATAAAAAATGGATTAACTATCAATATTGAGGCAGAAGTCAACGACAGTGTTTTTGTCCCAAGTGCTAAAGTCATTAACCAGTCTGGCGATATTCGTGCTGAGCTTGATGATGATGGGTTAGTCTATCTAAAGCCCCGTCTAGCCGATGGAAACCGTTTGCAAGGGAATATTAAAGTCCATCCACAAATTGGCGACAGTTCGCTCTATTTGGTTATTTTTACCGATAAAGATAAACTTAATGAAACGGTGGCGGTTAGCCACCCAGCGAAATTGGACGCAGAGGGGAGAGGGAATTACTTTCCGGAGGTAGGTGATATTCAAGTGCCGCGCGCGTTGACTGGCACGTTTTCGATTGAAGCAACCGCATTGGGCGCAGGTACCGCACGTACCAGTGCTCAGTCCTCCGTACTTCCTGCGCTCTCCGCCACTGAACGCCCGCAACAAGAAAGCGTTAGTTTTTATCACCAGGCTATTCGGGCCGCCATTGCAGACAACGATGTCGACAAAGCAATGGGCTTGCTGCGTGATGCGGAGCAATTGGGTATTACTGACGCTGATCAAGTCTTTCGTGACGCGATGAAAGCACAATTAGATAAGAAGTAATCTCACCATCTAAGCTACGTTTTACATCGCGTCTTTAACAAGACGTAACCTCAAAAGGGCAACGTTGGTTGCCCTTTTTAGTGTGGAATAAAGTTGGAAACTAGACCGTAAACGTATCGACCAGTTGGCGAATCGTTTTGGCCTCGTGATTGAGGGTTTGGTTTGCGCCTTGCGCTTGCTCACTGAGTGACAAGGTTTGCTCTATGCGTTGTGACAGTGCCTGGATGTTTTCAGCCACCTGCTGAGAGACGGCACTTTGCTCTTCCGCCGCGCCTGCGGTTTGGTAATTGATATCGCCTAGCTGCTGCACCAAATCAACAATCTCGGTTAAGGTCTCCTGCACGGAAACACTTGCTTGATAACCCTCCGCGGCACCACGTTCACCTTGTTGGATGACAGCTTCAATATCGGTAAGGAGTTGGTTGAAGGTTTCCAGCGTCGATACGATTTGGTCGACAGATTTTTGTGAGTGCTGGGCCAAGGCACGTACCTCGTCAGCGACAACCGCAAACCCTCGGCCAGCTTCACCGGCGCGTGCCGACTCAATCGCGGCATTGAGCGCTAGCAAGTTGGTTTGATCTGAAATGCCGCGAATGTCGTCGAGCAGAGAGGCAATATCGCTACCACTGGCTTTGACTTCGCTGACAAAACTGTTGGCTTTTTGCAGATCTGTGTTGGCGGTTTGGTTACGTGCCACATTGTTAGCCACATTCTCCATGCATTGATTCAGCGATGAAACCACTGCGGTATTTTTCTCTTTTGAGGCTTCAGAGTTGGTTGCCACATCTTTTGAGGTCGCGGTCAGTTGCTCCATTGCCGTCGCGGCTTGGTGTAATGTCTCGGTATTATCAGACAGGGCTTGGTGGGCATCGGTGATGGCGTTATTGGCGGTCGTTGATGTGTCGGACAAACGTCCACCTGCTTGTTGAATTTGTCCCACCATCGATTGCAGCGCATCCAACATGTGATTGACTGAGTGTTTAATACGATCAATCTCTGTCTTACCATTAACCGACAAGCGCTGCGTTAAATCGCCACCACCTTGGGCTATCGCTTGAATCGATTGCTCGACGCTACTCAGCGGTGCTAATTGACGTTTGATAACGATTTGAATGATCACAAAGGCCAGCAGAAGCACGAGGCCACTCACCCAATATATGGTGTTTTGAATATCGCTTTCGGCGTCTGTCATCATTTGATTCAGCTGTGTGACGGGTGCCATCGCGGCCTGCTTGGGGGTCACAATCATCACTGACCACGTCTGAGACATATTGCCAAATTCGATCGGTTGCGACACATAAAAGTGCGAATCGGTTTGTTTGAATTGGCTTTTATGGCTTTGCTTTTGAAGCTTGGCAAGAGAGTGATAAGCGGGAGAGGATAGTTTGGAGACCGCGGCACCATGCTGGACTTGTTGATCGGTGCTAGCAACGATTCGGCCATTTTGACTGACAACAAACAGCTTACCGTTACTATCAGCGCGTTTAGCCAGAATGGACTGGATTTGTGTTGTAGTCAGTGTACTCCCCACCATGGCAACGGTTTTATCGAAACGGAAAACGGGGGTTGTCACATCAAACACCGTTTGGGTTTTGCCATTAATCTCAGCGGTTCTCGGGTCGGTGATACAATCTTTTTGTGTGCTCACCGGGCATTGATACCAAGGGTTGGTTTCAGAGAAATTTTGCGCGGCGGTAAGGCGCATTTCCCCGCTCTCATCCACCGACACAGACGGCACATAGCGCCCATCTGCAGCGCTTGTTGGGTCGCCGTAGTAAAAAGCATCGGCGCCTAACACGTTTTTTTGCCACTCGGTGTAGATGTTGTGCCATTCAGGTTGGCGTTTCAAAATCGAATACATGATCCTAGGTATATCATCTCGGTCGAGGATCCGTGCTGACTTATTCTTTTCCGCTTCGGAGGTATAAATCTGAGCGATAGTCCGCACCGTATCGAGGGGAGAGGCAATATACGCATGGATCTCCTCGCTAATCGCTGTCGCGCGATTTTGCATCTTAATCACTTGATCACGCTTTACGTTTTCAGTGACCTGGGATGACATTGCTGACTGACTGCTATTCAGCGTTGACAAGGAAACAGCACTCACTGCTCCAAGACCGATCAGGACGATGGACGAGGCAGCTAAGCTTATCCGTTGACTTATAGAAAGGGTACGCAACTTTTTCATAATCACTATCCGCACAAAGAAAACCGCACAAAGAAATACTCTGATTCGTCGAGTGGCGAGACAATGGCGTCGTGCGAAGAGTGATGGCACAACCGGTAGCGCGCCGACAGAGACGATAATTGACACTAGTGTTACTTAATTAAGAAAAGGGCACATCCTCCTAAGCAACGAGCGAAGAGAGGAGGAGAACAAAGGGAGGAGAGGGTATACGCACAACATAAGTGTTAGTGGGTCGAGTGCACATCTTGCGCGTGTTGTCGCGTTTAATGTGTCGCGATGATCACACGATTTCCGCTCTAAGCTTGTTCAAATACGGTGCTATTCACATTTTCATCACTAAAGCGTCCAGGTGGACGGATATGGAGGAGGTCAGATGGCTAGGTATCTGCTAGCCCACTACCTTCCCATTATTCTCATTATGTGAAGCTAAATACCTAAAGGTAATAAGATATTTCTTAATGGCACTAGAGGTTGTTTAATTATATTCCCGTAAATAAACAAGGGTATTTACCCTTATTCTAGAGCTATTGCTCACTAACGTATTATTTACATCTACCCATGTCATGGAATTGTTAAAATGTCAGAAAACCGTACCTTTTTGCCAATAAAAAATAAAAATGAGGCATTGCTCCAAATTTGTGCAATTTTAATTAATGTCTAATTTTTCGTTATGTATGCTGGCGCACCGTCAGTGATAGCAGCACAGCGAGTCATTGATGTTTTTAAGATGTTAACGCAGTTCAGCGTGACAGGGTCACTCCTGGCTGTGCTGTCATTTTGGTGAAGGTATCGAGGGTTCAAAGTGTCCAAAGAAGGAAGCGTAGCGCCTAAAGAGCGCATTAATATCAAGTACGTCCCCGCGACGGGTGACCAGCAAGCAGAAGTGGAGCTCCCGCTAAAAACCTTGGTTGTTGGTGATTTTAAGGGGCATACAGAAGAGACGCCCGTTGAAGACCGTGCAACAGTTTCTGTAGATAAAAACAATTTTGAAGATGTGATGCGCGAGAGCAATTTGCGTCTGTCCACCACGGTAAAAAATCAACTTGTCGACGATGAAGATGCAGAATTGCCWGTCGAGCTGTCTTTTAAATCCATGAGTGATTTTGCACCTGACTCAGTTGCTGACCAAGTTCCTGAGCTCAAAAAGCTGATTGAGCTTCGTGAAGCTTTGGTTGCATTGAAAGGTCCTCTAGGCAACATTCCTGCTTTCCGCGATCGTTTGCAGGAGCTGCTTAATTCTGAGGAGTCTCGTGAAAAGTTGCTTGCTGAGCTAAATATCGTCGGTGGCGATGATGATGCTCCGAAAGAGTAATTGATTCAAATTAGTAGTTAATTAAGTCTTAGGAAATAGAAACATGTCTACAAGTGAATCAGTCGTAGAGTCTCCTGAAGTAAAAGAAGGTGGCTTACTTGACGAGATCATGGCGCAAACGCGTATTGAGCCTAGCGAAGAGGGCTATGATGTCGCCAAAAAAGGCGTTGCAGCCTTTATTGAAAACCTCGTGGGTAATGATCAAACACAAGAGCCTGTGAATAAGTCTCTTGTCGATCAGATGCTCGTTGAGCTTGATAAAAAGATCAGTGCTCAAATGGACGAAATTTTGCACGACACGTCTTTCCAAGAAATGGAATCAGCGTGGCGTGGGCTTAAATTGTTTGTCGACCGTACTGACTTCCGCGAGAACAACAAAGTTGACATCTTGCACGTTACCAAAGAAGAGTTGCTAGACGACTTTGAATTCGCGCCAGAAACAACACAATCAGGCCTGTATAAGCACGTATACTCGTCAGGTTATGGTCAATTTGGTGGTGAGCCAACAGGCGCCATTATTGGTAACTATGCCTTTACGCCATCAACCCCAGATATGAAGCTGCTGCAATATATGGGTGCGCTGGGCGCCATGGCACATGCGCCATTTATTTCAAGCGTCGGGCCAGAGTTCTTTGGCATTGAGTCGTTTGAGGAGCTTCCAAACATCAAAGATGTTAAATCTATCTTTGAGAGCCCTAAATACACGAAATGGCGCTCATTACGTGAGTCTGAAGATGCACGTTATCTTGGCTTGGCCGCGCCACGCTTCCTATTACGTGTGCCTTACGATCCAACGGAGAACCCGATCAAGTCTTTCGTTTACCACGAAAACGTCAGTCAAGATCATGAGCATTATCTTTGGGGTAATACAGCGTTTGCATTTGCAACACGCCTGACGGATAGCTTCGCCAAGTATCGCTGGTGTCCGAACATCATTGGTCCACAGAGCGGCGGTGCAGTAGAAGATCTGCCTGTTCACGTTTATGAATCAATGGGTGCCCTACAGACCAAGATCCCAACCGAAGTCTTGATCACCGATCGCAAAGAGTTCGAACTTGCGGAAGAAGGCTTTATTGGTCTGACAATGCGCAAAGGCAGTGACAATGCGGCGTTCTTCTCTGCTAACTCCATTCAGAAGCCTAAGGTATTCCCAAATACCAAAGAAGGTAAAGAAGCAGAGACGAACTACAAGCTTGGTACACAGCTTCCTTACATGATGATTATTAATCGTCTAGCGCACTACATCAAGGTGCTACAACGTGAGCAAATTGGCTCTTGGAAAGAGCGCCAAGACCTTGAGCGCGAGCTAAACACCTGGCTGAAGCAATATGTTGCTGACCAAGAGAACCCACCAGCAGACGTGCGTAGCCGTCGACCACTTCGTGCTGCCAAAATTGAAGTAAGCGATGTGGAAGGGAACCCTGGTTGGTATCAGGTGTCGCTAGCTGTTCGTCCTCACTTTAAGTATATGGGTGCGAACTTTGAGCTGTCTCTTGTTGGTAGGCTTGATCAGTAATCATGTCATACGTTGCGCTAGAAGACAGTGCATTTGGTGTCGGCTTCTTGGAGCGTCTAGAAGCCGACGCTAAGCCTGTTTCAATTACTCAGGGGCCGAGCAGTCCAGACGTAGTGAGATCGATAAAACGTAATATCGCTAATGTGTTGAATACGCGTATTGGTGGTGCGCAAAGCTCGCCTGGCTTGGGGCTGATCGATTTTAACGACGCGACACTCGAAAGCTTAGATCTGTCGCTGAGGGTCAAGTTAGCCATTAAAGGATGTTTGGAAAGATATGAGCCTAGGCTAACCAATATTTTGGTGACATCAGATTTTGATCCGCACTCGCCACTTATGCTGCGATTCAACATTGTTGCCACCGTGAATAGCGAAGCGCTCCACGAGAAAGTTCAACTTAGCTTGCTTTTAGACCAGAACCGCCAATATCGAGTGTTGTAAACCGCATGACGCAAGACAAGTATTTTCGAGAAGAGCTCGCGTTTTTAAAAGAGCAAGGTAAAGCCTTTACTGAACTGCACCCCCAGCTCGCACGCTTTTTACATGGTCGACATACAGACCCAGATGTAGAGCGTTTGTTGGAGGGATTTGCGTTTTTAACCGGCAAGCTGCGCGAAAAAGTTGATGATGATTTTCCTGAGCTGACTCACTCGATTATCAATATGCTCTGGCCTAACTATTTACGCCCAGTGCCGAGTATGTGTATCGCGCAATTTAAGCCAGAAGGGAGTTTGAGCGAAAAGCAAGTTGTTGCTAAGGGGACGGAGCTTGACAGTAAGCCTGTTATGGAAACCCAGTGTCGCTTTCAAACTTGCCGAGAGGTTGAGTTGTACCCACTGTATTGTTCTAACGTTCACGCTGAACACACACGTGAAGCGACGACAATTCAGCTGCAAATGACCTTAGACGGTGATATGTCGGTACGAGATGCCAACATCAACACGCTGCGTTTTTACATTGGTGGTGATAAATATAGCGCACAAATGATCTATTTGTGGCTGAGTCATCATCTCGAAAAACTCACGGTACACGTCGATGGCACTGAGTTCTCGCTACCAAGAGATGCGTTTTCATCGGTTGGATTTAATCCTGGCGATGGTCTATTGCCATATCCACAAAATGTGTATGACGGTTATCGTGTCCTACAGGAATATTTGTCATTTCCTGAAGCGTTTCATTTCTTTGATATTAGCGGCTTAGATAAGGCAATACCGAACAATGTCTACGGCCAGTTTACGGTGCAGTTACATTTGTCTAAAACGTTGCCGTCAGATGTCAGAGTGAGATCAGAGAGCTTTCAGCTATATTGCACCCCCGTCATTAACTTGTTTGATCATGACGCAGACCCGATCGATCTCACCGGAAAGAGCACTGAATACAAAGTTATTCCATCAAGCGGTAAGCCAGCCCATTATGAAGTGTTCAGTATTGATAGTGTCACGGGTCGGCAAGACAAAGTTATTGATGGTAAACCGGTACGTGGTCAAAAGCGGGTTTATACCCCGTTTGAGAGCTTTCAACATGAAGTAGAGCGGGTGCGTAATCGAGAAACCCTTTATTACCGCTCACGGGTAAAAAACAGCATTCGCGGGGATGGTTTTGATTCTTTTATCTCGTTTATTCGCGGGGATGAGTCAGCATCCGTCGATGTCGATGAGGCGGTGTCAATTAAGCTGACCTGCACAAATCGTCAACTTCCATTGGACTTAGGTGTCGGAGATATTTGCTATCCAACGGACAGTTCACCGCCATTTGCAGAGTTCGAAAACATTACAATCCCAACGCAAGCATTGAGGCCTGTGCTGGATGGCAGCTTGCTATGGATGTTGATTTCTAATTTATCGTTGAATTACTTGTCGCTCCTGTCAAAAGACGCATTGAGCTGTGTATTAACCGCTTATGATTTTCGTGCGTTGGTGGATCGTCAAGCAGAGCGAGTGGGTAAGAAACGCCTAGACGCGATTGAAGATATTCAATCCAAGCCCATGGATAAGTTATTACGTGGCATGCCGGTTCGAGGCTTGCAGTCCACGATTTATCTCAATCAAGACGGCTTTGGCTCGGAAGGCGATTTATATTTATTTGGAACGGTGCTCAGCCACTTTTTCTCGTTATACGCGAGTATTAATTCTTTTCATGAGCTTACCGTTATCAACACAACGAATAACGAGACCTATACATGGCAGACGAGAGTCGGGATGCAACCACTCATCTAGAGGAGTTGGCACCTAGTGCGGCTGATCTTGTTCAAGATGCGCGAGTGTATAGCTTCTTCCAACTTGTTGAGCTTTTACAAAAGCATAAAGGGTTGAACCCTGAGGAAGAAGAGTGGGAGCGCGAGTGTCAGCTGGTGTTTAGCGCTAATCCCAGTCTTGGATTTGCTGCGTCAGATATATCATCGCTTGATCAGGTTAACGATCACACGGTGATGTTAACGAACTTTTTAGGGCTAGCAGGTTCGCAATCACCATTGCCGGCATTTATTACCGAGCAGCTTCTCCATGAAGAGCCTGGCGGTATTAAAAGACCATTTTTGGACTTTTTTAATAATCGGCTAATCGCGTTGGTATACCGGATCTGGCGTAAATATCGTTATTACGTGAGGTTTCAGCCAGGTGCAGAAGATCAGTTCTCTGCGCAGCTCTTCGCGCTTGTTGGGTTAGGAGATCCCCAGTTAAGGGGTGAGACCCCAATCAACTGGTGCAAAATGTTGGCCTATGCCGGCACGCTAGCGGGGAGAAGTCGTTCGCCAACTGTGGTTTCCGGCATCATTGCGCATTGTTTTGACCTTGAACAGGTTGAAATCCGCCAATGGGTGACTCGCAAAGTGAAAATAGCCAAGGAGCAGCAAATGTCTCTTGGGTGCATGAACGGGCGCTTGGGCGAGGACACCGTGATTGGCGAGTCGGTCTTTGATTGCAATGGCAAGTTTGTTATTTGCATCAAAAACCTGACCCGAGAGCGCTTTAACGACTTTCTGCCTGTGGGTAAAGAGTATCAGCCACTGTGCAAATTAGTTGAGTTCATTTTACGTGAGCAAATGGCGTTCGACATAGAGCTGTCGATGACAGACGAAGAAACGCCCGCGCTTCAATTAGGAAAACAGGTTGCGCTGGGATGGACGTCTTTCCTTGGGAAAGACTTGCAAGACAAGCGCGTACTCATTCAGGTAAGGCAATAAACATGGTCTCTCAACATCAAAACGGCATAACACTCGTGGTCGCGAACGCGCAAACCCTAGAGTCTGGGTTGTCGGCACAGATTCGCTTTGTTGAGACGGGTGGCACCATTGGATCGTCTGCAATGGCGAGCTGGCGATTGAAAGATCGAATGGCGCGTGTTCATGACGTGCATTGTGAAATCTTGGTGGTTGATGGCGCTTTTTGTGTCCGTGATGAGTGTGGACAAACGTTTGTTAACGGAACAGAGATGCCGTTAGGAAAAGGGCAGCTTGCACGATTGGCACACAAAGATGAAATGCAAATTGGCCCTTACCAAGTGCGTGTGCTGACGGGCGAAGAGGGTGACGTTGATACGGGTCATATTGATACGCTTTTTGACAGCAATCATACCGATTTACTGGCTCACGCCAATGAACCCGTTGATGTAGAACCCGAGCTAGAGGATGCCTCTGCGCCTATTGATCCCCTCGTGGAGCTAGAAGCGAAGTCATCCTCTCAGGGAGCAAATTGGCTGCTGGATGATGGCCCATCAGCGCAAGACACAGAGACAGATAGCCTCGTCTCGAAAAAAAACCTAGTCGAAAAACGACCTTCTTTTACACCGCAAGCGGATAGCGAAGATGTGATGTCGGCCTCGGTGAGGTTAAAACGTATTTTTGGGTTCGGCGAAAAAAAGCAACGCGATAGTCGTTATCACTCAGACGAGACAGTACAGAGTGCGCCTCGAGTTGAAACGGCACCACAGACTCCATCGAAATTGACAGACAGTGAGACGAAGCCAATGGATGAAAAAGAATTAGGACTTCTCGAACAAGAAGTGGCGAAAAGTTTGAATAGTGAAGCACCCTCTTCACGAAAAGAAGGTGGGCATGGTCAGCATTTATTGACCGGGCCCATGTTGGAAGGGCTGGGAGTGCGTGTCACCAATGAACAAGACGTTCAACGTATGCACTTCCTCTCTCAGGAGATGGGGCAGTCTTTGCAAGCGTGCTTAAAAGGACTACTTGCACTGCACGAGCAAGCGGCAGAAGGGCGTTTTGGTACCATGAACCGCAACTTGCAACCGATTGAAGATAACCCGTTACGCTTAGGGCTTTCATACGAGGAAACGGTTCGCACCATGTATGACGCGGATAAAAGCCTCGTTCATCTGTCTGCACCGGCAGCGATTGCTGAAAGCCTGAAAAACGTCAGAGATCATAATGAAGCGACTCAAGATGCGATTGCGGAAGCACTAGATCAAATCTTGAACGCTTTTTCACCGGACGTGCTATTACGCCGCTTTCAACACTGCCGACGAAATACCGATGCACATGAGGAAGGTGAGTCTGCGTGGGCGTGGGAAATGTATTGCAATTACTACAAAGAGTTAACGTCTAACCGTCAGCAAGGTTTCTCCAAGCTGTTTTGGGAAATTTTCGAGCAAGTATACGACAAGCGTATTCGTGAAAAACAGCTGGAGGGCTAATTATGTTTAAGAAGCTCAGCATTGTGTGTGCGTTCTTGTTATTAACCGCATGCAGTTCTTCAGATGAATATAAACCTGAAGAGCAGCCAACCACCGTTACATTTAGCCTTGTCAGTGACGAAGGTGTAAACCCGAATATTGCGGGGGACCCGGCATCGATCGAGGTACAAGTGTTCGAATTGGAAGATGACTCCATGTTCATGTCGGCTGGGTTCGATCAGCTCCGCGCTGATTATGAAGATGCGCTCAGTAGTAACTTTATAAATAACTACGACTATGTGCTCACACCGGGCCAGTTTAAATTCGTTAACGCGTTCGAGATTGATGAAGGTACCAATTATATCGGTGTGATGGCGCATTTTTCAGAGCCGAACCTGGGTGAATGGAAAAAAGCCGTCAAGGTATTGAATAAAGGCCGGGAATATCACTTGCTCATGTTATTCCAAGATTATGACGTGAAGTTAGAAAAGGTTGAGTAAAGTTAATGTTTGCACGTAATCGGGTGATATGGAGCGAAGGGCTCTTTATTAAGCCACAGCATTTTCAGCAGCATCAGCGGTACAGTGAGTACTTATTGGAGGAGCGACTGACTTCGGTAAGCAAGTACTTATATGGTATTTCTGAGCTATCACTGAATCCAGAGTATTTAGCGTTTGGTCGTATTGCGATAGAACGCGCCGTGGGTGTGATGCCAGACGGCACAACCTTTCGCATTCCACAAGAAGATGTGATGCCTGATGCACTTGAAATCGAAGATGGCTCGCTTTCTAACCAACTGGTTTACCTCGCGATTCCGTTGCGCAGTGAATCGATAATGGAAGTGAACTGGCCAGAAGAAAAAGGTTCAGGTCGCTATGAAAGTCGTCGTATTGATGTGCGTGATGTGCAAAGTATTCAGGGCGATACGACCACGTTAGATGTGTCACCAGTGCACTTGCAGTTGATGCTGGAGAAAGAAGATCGCAGCGCTTATGCGGCGATCCCTATCGCGCGTATTTCTGAAAAGCGTCCCGACGGCAGTGTGGTTCTGGATCAAGACTTTATTCCTTGTCATTTCAATGTGGCGGGCAATGCAACACTGCACCGCTTTATCAACGAAATGGCCGGATTGATGCAGGAACGCGCCAAAAACATCGCTCAACGTATTAGCTCCCCCTCTCAAGGCGGTGTCGCGGATGTATCAGACTTTATGTTATTGCACTCGCTAAACCGCCTTTATCCGCAAATGAAACACCTTGCATCGTTAGGCAGCTTGCACCCTGAACGCCTGTATGAGTGTTTATCGTCAATTTGTGGGGAATTGGCAACCTTTACCGATGAAAGCCGATTAGCGCCCGCCATGCCTGCTTATAACCATGATATGCCGGGTGACGCGTTCTGGCCGGTTATTCGCTTCTTGCGTCAAAGTCTCAGCGTGGTGTTGGAGCCGCGTGCAGTCTCCATTCAACTGGACAAACGCAATTACGGGCTTATGGTTGCGCCGATTCAAGATCCGCAACTAATGGAATCTGCGGAGTTCATTGTGGCGGTGAAAGCGCGGATGCCACTCGACGAGCTACGACGCTTATTTACTCAGCAAACCAAGGTGTCTTCTGTTGAGAAAATCCGTGAGCTGATCTCTTTACAACTCCCTGGTATCCCACTGATCCCGCTGCCTGTTGCACCACGCCAACTGCCATATCACGCGGGTTACACCTATTACCAGTTGGATAAAGAAAGTGCGGCTTGGTCGATGCTGGCAAACTCCAGTGGCTTTGCATTCCACGTCGCGGCGGCGTTTGAAGACCTTGACATTCAATTCTGGGCAATAAGAGATTGATTATGGCTGCGACTGACGAAAGTGTATTTAACGATCTTCTTTTTGATGACGTTGAGAAAATTAATCACGACCAAGATTACTGGTTTCAGCTACGTGGGCATAACCCCAATGCGCTAGTGGATGCTGCAACGCCTCTGTTTGGCCTTGCTCTGCGTGTTCGTTCACTTTCAAGCTGTGAGAATATTGAACAAATCTACCACCAGACCATTGAAGAAATAAAAGCGATTGAAATCGAGCTTTCCGAACAAGGGTATGAGCATGCCGTATTGATGGCATATCGCTATATCTTGTGCACATTCCTCGACGAAGCTGTGATGGGAACGGCATGGGGTGCTTCCACTTGTTGGGCTGAACACTCGATGCTTTCACGTTTTCACAATGAAACATGGGGGGGTGAGAAAGTATTTACCATTTTAGGTCGCTTGGAAAGTGAACCAGATAGGTACCGACCACTGTTGGTTTTTATTTATCACTGCTTGTGTTTGGGCTTTGAGGGTAAGTACCGCGTCATTGACGGTGGAAGTGCTCAACGCGAGAAAGTGATTAAAAGACTGCACGATCAATTGCTAGGTGATGAAAGGCAGCCGAAGCAATTAGGTGAGGCGAGTGATCATGTTGTGAGCACTCGTTATACGCTGAGCCGACAAATGCCGCTTTGGTCTGTATTTGTGGGATTTATCGTCCTTTGGGCCGGTATTTTTGCTGGTTACTCATACTTTCTCCACGAGAAATCTGAAAACGTGCTCAACCAACTGAATCAGTTGTTGTAAGCCAAATAATATTACATTGATTAGAACTAGGTGTCCCCGTGATTCGAATTGAATTATCTACGCTTATCTCGAAGCTGAATGAGCAAAGTAAGCTGGCGCTAGAACAAGCGGCTTCTCTGTGTATTGAGCGTCATCATCCTGAAGTGTTGGTTGAGCATTTTATTGAAGTATTGCTCGACAACCCCCTGTCTGACGTTCGACTTATTGCCAAGCAAGCCAATATTGATACTGACCAGTTAAAGCAAGCGCTGGCGGGTAATTATGAGCGTGATACCACACTTGACACTTACCCTGCGTTTTCGCCGCTATTGGTTGAAGTCCTTCAAGAAGCGTGGTTGCTATCAACCACAGAACTAAACCAATCAGAATTGCGGTCGGGAAGCGTCTTTTTTGCGGTGTTGAATCGTGTCGATCGCTATTTGTCGCGTTCGGCATCCAAGTTATTAGCGAGCATTAATCGTGAGAGCCTAAAAACGCACTTTGACGCCATTGTCGCGGATTCTGCTGAAACCGCTGTGGAAAGTGGCAATAAAAAAGGATCAAAAGCGCCATCGATGGAAGGAAGCGAGTCACCGCTTTACAAGTATTGCTCAAATATTACCGCGCAAGCTAAAAATGGCGAACTTGATCCTGTGCTTTGTCGAGAAGAAGAGCTCAACCTGATGGTTGATATTCTTTGTCGCCGCCGTAAAAACAACCCGATCGTGGTTGGTGACGCCGGGGTAGGTAAAAGCGCAATGGTTGAAGGACTGGCTCTTCGTATTGCCGCTGGCAATGTGCCTGACCGTTTGCAAAACGTTGAGCTTTTCTGTCTGGATTTAGGTTTGCTGCAAGCCGGTGCATCGGTTAAGGGCGAATTTGAGAAGCGCTTGAAGGGCGTTATTGATGGGATAAAAAGTGCTCCCAACCCTATCATTTTGTTTATCGATGAAGCGCATACACTTATTGGATCCGGCAACCAAGAGGGTGGTAGTGATGCCGCCAACTTGCTCAAGCCAGCCTTAGCGCGTGGTGAGTTAAGTACCATTGCCGCAACGACTTGGAAAGAATACAAAAAATATTTCGAAAAAGATCCAGCGCTGACTCGCCGTTTTCAATTGGTGAAGCTTGAGGAGCCATCTGTTGATCAGGCCGTTGATATCATGCGAGGGCTTGGCAGTGTGTACGAAAAAGCGCACGGTGTGTTGATTGCTGATGATGCGCTCAAAGCGGCTGCCGAGCTGTCTGCACGGTATTTGTCTGGACGTCAGCTACCTGATAAAGCGATTGACGTGCTCGACACCGCTTGTGCGCGTATCGCGATTAATCTGACGACGCCTCCTAAGCGTCTAGCGCTATTGGAGACACTTTGCCATCAGCGTCAACAAGAAATCGAGATGTTGAAGCGCGCACAATTTATTGGTCAACCTGTCGATCAGGTTCGCTTAGACGAATTAGAAACTCAAGAGCAAGCGGACGAAGCCGAGAAGCATGCACTGCAAGCACGCTGGGACGAGCAGCGTTTATTGGCTGAGGAAATCATTGATCTACGCGCGACATTGTTAACCCCGCCACTGTCAGCTGAGCTCAATGAAGGGCAAGGTGATGAAGTGTCACAAGAGCAAGACCGTGACGCGTTAGCAAAGACATTGGCAGACAAATACGATGCATTGAACGCTATTCCGCATGATCAGCGCTTGATGCACCCTCACGTCGACGCCGAACAGGTGGCAGAAGTTATCTCGGATTGGACGGGTGTGCCTATCGATCAAATGAACAGCGATGAGCTCTACAAAATCACAAACCTGACAACGCTGCTGGGTCAGGCGATTAAAGGGCAAGATATCGCGATAGAGCGTGTACATCGTCATTTGCTAACCGCACGTGCTGATTTGAGACGATCTGGACGCCCCAAAGGCGCATTTCTACTCGTGGGCCCAAGCGGTGTGGGCAAGACAGAGACAGTGGTTCAATTGGCTCAACAGCTGTATGGCGGTAAACAATTCTTAACCACCATCAATATGTCCGAGTATCAAGAAAAACACACCGTCTCTCGACTAATTGGTTCGCCCCCAGGGTATGTCGGATACGGTGAAGGTGGTGTCTTGACAGAGGCCATTCGCAAAATGCCGTATTCAGTGGTCTTGCTGGATGAAGTGGAAAAAGCTCACCCAGAAGTGCTGAACATCTTCTATCAAGCGTTTGATAAAGGTGAGCTGGCCGATGGCGAAGGCCGCATGATCGACTGCCAAAACACCGTGTTCTTCCTAACGTCGAACCTAGGCTATCAAACTATCGTCGACCATGCGCATCAACCGGATGCGATCGATGATGCTTTGTATCCAGAGCTTGCTGCATTCTTCAAACCAGCGTTGCTCGCGCGGATGGAAGTGGTGCCTTATGTGCCGCTTGAGCGAGACGTATTGGCAGAAATTGTTCGTGGGAAGCTCACGCACTTGGAAAACACCTTTTCGCAACGCTATGGCGCGACGGTGGACGTTGACGATAGCCTGATTGAAGAGATCTTAAAACGGGCCACGCGTAGTGAGAATGGCGCCCGTATGCTTGAGGCGATTATCGAAGGGCAGTTGTTGCCGCCTGTGTCTCTTGAGCTATTGAACAAGCTGGCAGACAAAGCAGAGATCACGCACGTGCGTTTATTTGCCGAAGAGGGCGAATTTAAAGGCGAGGTAGAGTAAGAATGCGTAACTGGCTAGCTTATGTTACTGACCTTGCTCGGGAAAGGCGAACAGCTGATTTACAGGATCGCTTTATCCAAGTGTTGGTCAAGGAGCTCAAGCTGCGCAAGGGAATGTTGCTGGTTCCTAGTTGCGATGGCAGACAACTCGTCTGCCATGCCAGCGGGGAATCTTGGTCTGTTACAGATTTTGATACCCCATTTGCTCACGTTTTACAAAATGCGGCACCAAAGCACCTCGAGGCGGAAGAGATTGTTTTTTGGCAATCTAATCGTGCTTTCCGTCAGGCGATTGGTGAGCTTGGCTTTTTTGAAGCGGTATCCATCCGGCCGCTGATCCGCCATGACAAAAATGTAAAGCTGCTACTTTGCTTGGTTGGTGACAGCCAAGCATTGTCTGCGCTTTGGCATGATGAGGCCTTTTTACAGGTAGTCGATGTTTTCCAACACCAGTGGTCATTGCTGAGTGACATGGAAGGAGAAGAGAGCAATCGTCGCGCCTTAAAAGCATCGCTGACGGATATCGAAAAACAAACGCGTCAACAAGAGCGAGCGGCCAGTCTGGCCTCGACGCTAATCGGTGATAGCGGATTGATGGTTCGCCTGCGTGAACAGATTGCTAATGCCGCGTCATCGCAACTTTCGGTATTGGTGCAAGGTGAAACGGGCAGCGGTAAAGAGTTAGTCGCGCGAGCAGTCCATGATTTGTCTCCTCGTCAGCATCAGCCTTTTGTGCCTATAAACTGCGCAGCCATTCCAGAGCACCTGCTTGAGAGTGAGCTGTTCGGTTATGAAAAAGGCGCTTTTTCTGGGGCCGTGGGTGACAAAGAGGGATTAATTGCACAAGCGAACGGCGGCACGCTATTTCTGGATGAAATCGGCGATATGCCTTTAAGTTTACAAGCTAAGTTGCTTCGCGTACTCGAACTGGGCGCATTTCGTCCAGTCGGTGGGCATCAAGAACGTCAATCAGATTTTCGTCTGGTCTCAGCGACGCATGTGCAATTACTCGACAAAGTTAAGGCGGGAACATTTCGCCAAGATCTTTACTATCGATTGCTTCAATACCCCATTCATGTGCCTGCATTGGCGAAACGTAAAGAGGACGTGCGCCAACTGAGTCACCATTTTATTACGCGATTTAATCAACAACATGGCACGAGCATTGGAGAGTTGCAGCCTCAAACACTTGATATGCTGCTGCATTACTCTTTTCCTGGGAATGTCAGAGAGCTAAAGCACCTTGTTGAATATGCCTGTGCGCAAACACCGGATGGTGAACCCATCGATAGAGCGGCGTTTAGTGGACGAGTGGGGGGAGCCCCTCCTCCAGCACGCGAGAGTATATCGTCCGCTGCGTTTGAGCATGGGATGTCGAATGTAAGCAGCGTATTAAACATTGATGCGGCGTCTATCGCTGATCTCAAACAAGCCTTGCTGGATTTTGAACAATGTATTATTTCGGATCGGCTATCCATGTTCGATGGCGATAAGAGTAAAGCTGCCGAGAGTTTGGGTATTCCTCATCGGACCCTAACCTATAAGTGCCGAAAACTAGGGATAAAAGCCCCATGAATAAGCAAAACTATTGTCTACTAGCCGGGGTCATGTTGGTGTCAGTGATGGCCTCGTCCACGGTGACAGGTGCCCCTATTTCTGCTCAACAACAAGTTGAGCAAGCTAAACAATGCCGCGCGGTGACGTCACGACTCGATCGTCTTGCATGCTTTGATCGTGTATTTAATACCCAAGTGGCGCCGTCCGAACCAACAGACAATCAATCTCAAAAGCCGTTGCAATGGCGACGTGCGATGACAGCCGCACAAGAAAGCGCTCCCCAGTCTTGGTCGTTGACCGAGAAGGGCGAGGGCCGAGGCAGCAGCGCGTGGATTACATTGCGGGCAAGTAATCTTTCGACTGGTTTCCGAGGCAGTGAACAGCCGCTGTTAATGCTTAGCTGTATCGATAATTTAAGTCGTGTTGAACTGATGCTTCCCGAGCCGATTGAGGATGGGCGAATGAAGTTGACTTTCCCAAATGGCCAGACGCAATACTGGCGTAACGGTGATTTAGGGGTCGTGCTTTCCTCGTCGCGGGGGTTGCCTGCGATTCGGTTAATGAAGGCATTGGCCAGAGAAGATCGCTTAACCATTCGTTCAAACTCCCAATACGTTGATGGTTTAACTTTTGATACCCAGCCGTTACCTGAGACGCTGGGTGCGCTTCGTTCTCGTTGTGGTTGGTAAACATGGAATTGAAAGACTATAAACGCTGTATTTCGCAACCAATCTCCGAGAACAGCGCCGTGGGCGAGCGGTTAGTGGACGATCCATTGTTTGATTTTGTTGAAGATCAAATGATGAAGGTTGGCTCGCTGTCCCATGCCGATGTGCAATGGGATGAGGTAGAGCACAGCGTCGTAAAACTGTTAGCGGAAAAGAGTAAAGACATTAAGTTGTTGACCTACTTGCTTCAGTGCCTGCATAACCAAGCCTCGCCAGCGCGTTTTATTCTCGCGTTTGAGGTGATGGCCAGCTTCATGACCCAGTATTGGGAAGACAGCTTCCCTGCCCCTGGCAAACGCGGCAATCTACCGCGTCGTAAGTTCTTTAGCCAAATGGCACAACGTTTTTCTATCGCGGTAGACAAAACCGACTTTGGTCAGTTTGATGCACAAGACAGAGAGGCGCTTAACCAAGCGGTGGAAGAATGGGAAAAGGCGATTGAAGGAAAAGCGCTCGCGAATGATGTCGTAAGCAGCGTCGTCAACAGTATTCGCGCCGAATTGCGCAAAGCGGAAGAGCGTCAGCGCGCGAACCAGGCAGCTAAAGAAACACCAACGTCCTCATCGCGCACGGCCACCACCACATCCACCAGTAGCGCTGGCTTAGATGTTGATCACTCCAGTGATAAGGCAACCAAGCAAACGTTACTTAAAATTGCTTCATTTTTGGCTGAGCAAGAAGACGGTGTGCCTTTGGCGATACGACTTCGACGCTATGCGGTCTGGTACAGCATTACCGCCTTACCCGATCATAAAACCGGGGGAGAAACGCAACTCCGTGGTATGCAGCAAGACCGAGTCAAAGATTATCAAGATAAGATGCGTCACCCTGATCTCGCGCTGTGGCGTCAGGTTGAACAAAGTCTCACCATGGCACCTTATTGGTTTGAAGGTCACCTGATGAGCTACACCATTGCGCAGAAGCTCGGCCACGCTAACTGGTGTGAGGCGATTCAATCGGAGGTCAGTCAATTTCTCGAGCGTCTTCCCGGACTGAAAGACCTACAGTTCAAAGGGGGAGAGCCGTTTGTATCGGATGCAGTTAAAGATTGGCTTGCCAGTGGAGCTGGCGGTCAAGCGGCTGGTAAAGCGGTTGGCGGTGACTGGCAAGAAAAGAAAAAGGAAGCGCTATCGCTCGCCAAAGAAGGTGGGATAGCCGTGGCGTTATCCATGCTCAATGATGGATTACAAGCGGCCAGAGAGCCTCGCGACCATTTTTATTGGCGGATGATCTCGGCGGAATTGCTGCAAGCGAACCAACTGAACAGCATGGCTCAGGAGCAGTATCAAACGCTACACCAAGAAATCAAAACCATGAGCGTCACCGACTGGGAACCCAGCTTGGTTGAACAACTTGAACGCAATACAACGTCAGAGTGATTAAGGGCGAAAATTCATGTGGAAAAACATTTTTAAAATAGCGAAAAAGCTCAAGCCTGGCATGGTCGCAGCGTTTCCTATTTTATTGGCAGCGATTTTTATACTCGTTAATGTCGCCATTTGGTGGGCTGGCCCTTGGTTAACCATTGGTGAACAAAAGCCACTGGCCTCGGTGACAGCGCGTGCAATATGTAGTGGTTTTATTACCCTAGGCGCACTGGCAATTTGGGGTGTGTGGCAATGGCGTAAGTTGCAAAGTATTCAAGCGGAGCAAGCGCACACCGAACGACTTCGAGAAGATCCGATTCAAGTCTACGAAGAGCGCCAAGAGAAAGAACTAAACCAGGTTGTTGCCAACATGAAGCAAAACCTGAACAAGCGTAATCACCTTTATGCGTTACCTTGGTATTTGGTGCTCGGGCTTGAAAATGCGGGTAAGACCAGCCTGATTAATCGTTCTGGACAAAACTTTGTCTTTTCGTCTGTGATGCGGGCATCCGGGAAAAAAAGCGAAAACCCTTTTTCCTTTGATTGGTGGATAGGGGATGAGTCTGTCCTTATCGACCCTGATGGTGAATTGCTCACACAAGGCAATAAAGATGAAAACAATGATGGTGAGCTGGAGCGTCGTCTTTGGTCTCACTTCGTTAAATGGTTGGAGCAGACCCGCAGTCGCCGTCCGCTAAATGGTATTGTATTGACTCTTGATGCTTCGCATCTCGCGACGGCGACAGCGTCAGAACGTAAAGCATACGCCAATTTACTGCGCGCTCGGTTGCGTGAGTTAATGGAGACCCTCTCGACGCGCTTGCCTGTTTACATTGCGCTAACCAAGCTTGATTTGCTCTATGGGTTTGAACCCTTTTTTAAGCACTATTCAAAGCAGCAACGCGACGAAGTGCTTGGCTTTACCTTTTCGCTAAACTCGGTTGATGATCTTGATTCTTGGCTTAAAGAATTTGATGAAGACTACTCTGCCTTCATTGAGCGGATTAATGCCATTGTTCCTCACGCATTAGCTGCCCCGCTGGATTTTGAAGATCGTAAAGCAATTTACAGCTTTTCACGCCAAGTGGCAGGGCTGAAAGACATTCTAGCGACCTTCTTTAATGAAGCCTTAGCCAGTGATCAGTTCTCGACCTCTGCTTTAGTTAGGGGCGCATACTTTACGTCTGTGTATCAACAGGGCGTGCCGACCAACGCGTTTGATGATGCCGCTTCTCGTCGTTATGGATTGTCACATGCGGTCAATCACGCGCAGAAGTCGAAAAATTCGACGGTGTACTTTACCCAAAAACTGTTCAGCAACATCATCTACCCAGAGGCGGGGCTCGCATCGGATAACTTCCGTGTCGCCAAGCATAAACGCCGCCTGATGGGGATGTCGGTATTGGCGTGCTCGATTGCCACTGTGCTACTGGTGGGGACCTGGCACCGTTATTACTTGGCCAACGTCGCGCATGCTGATGCGGTATTGACCAAGGTTGATCAATATAAAACACAGTTTCCTAGTAATGCCGATGGCGCATCCCAGCGTGAGGTATTAAAGCCGCTTAATCAGATCCGCCAAGCCACGTTAGAATTTGGCTTTTTCCGTGAAAAGCCCAAATACATTTCTGATTTTGGTCTTTATCAGGGACATGTGATTGGTCCTAAAGTCGAGCAAACTTACCTCAACTTGCTGAAGAGCCGTTTCTTGCCGTTATTAATGGCAGATACCGTGGTTGATTTGAATCAGGCTACGACGGATCAAGAGCAGTTGGTGGCTTTGCGAGTCTATCGCATGATGGTTGATAAAAGTGGTCGCTATCACGATTACGTAATGGACTATTTCAGCCAGCAGTGGCAGCGTGAGTTCGCAGGGCAAAAGGTCATTCAAGAGCGTTTATTGGGTCACCTGGATTACGCCATGCGACACACAGACCTGACCGCAGCGCGCCGTCAAGGTGATGAGGTAGCAGAGCGTGTGATGCGCCCTTACGACATGACCATTGCCCGTGCTCAAGCAGATCTTCGCACCATGCCGACCGATCAGCGTGTGTATCGTAACTTGAAGCTGGATGCCGAGACGGTATTGGGCGCGCCAATGAACTTACGTAATGCTGTTGGGCCGGTATTTGATGTGGTGTTTGAAGAAAGGGAAGTGGACAGTGACAACCTGTACATTCCGCAAATGCTCACTAAAAAAGGCTTCGAAGATTACTTTGTGCCCAAGCTGCAATCTGTCTCTGATTTGGCTCTGATTGATAGTTGGGTACTGGGTGAAGCCGAGACGGCAGAGTTCAGCAAAGCCGATAAGAAGGCATTGCGTAATAAAATTCGCGATCTTTATGTTGCTGACTATACCAACAGCTGGCGGATGGCTCTTAATGAAATTGATGTCAAATTCTTCAGTGATATCAACGATGCAGTGTCGGTACTGGATAACTTCACCGGCCACGTGGGGCCGCTACAACGTTTGTTACGCACGTTGGAGACCAACACGCAGCTAGCGTCTGGTTTGGGACTAGATGAAGAAGCGCAAGATGCCATTGCAGAAAACCCCAAATACAAGGTGGCATCACAAATTCAAGCGCCGTTTGCTGACTTAAATAGCTTGCTAAAAGCGGTGAATGATAAACCCGCTTACTTGAGTGAAGTTCTCGCGTCGGTTCAAGAGCTGAAGAGTTACTTGAAATCGATTCAAGATGCACCGGATGTTGGCACTGCTGCGCTCGATGCCACCAAAGCTCGCGTGAAACTGGTTAATACAGACCCCATTTATACGCTTAAGCGTATCGCCACAGGCTTGCCTGAGCCACTTGATGGCATGGTGGATAAGCTGGCAGACGAGAGCTGGCATGTCGTCAAACAAGCTGCGATCAAGCACTTGGAAGTTCGTTGGTATCAAGATGTTTATCGTCCATACCAGCAAAAGTTAGCCAATCGCTATCCGTTTAATCCTAAGGCGAGTAAAGATGCCTCGTTGACGGACTTTGAGCGCTTCTTCGCGCCGGGTGGTACGCTTGATAACTTCTACAACACGCAACTGAAAATGTTTATTGATGAAAACATTTCAGTGGGAGACAAAGGCGTGGATGGCTCCCTGATCCGTCGTGATTTGTTGGCTCAGATCCGCCAAGCGCAAAAAATCCGTGAAGCCTTCTTTAATCGTAAAGGGATTTTGGACGTGAGCTTCTCGGTTGAGCCGTTACGTTTGAGCAGTAACAAACGTCGAAGTGTCCTGAATGTTGATGGGCAGTATGTTACCTATAGTCACGGACCAAGAGACAGCATTGAGCTAATCTGGCCAAATACATTACGCGACTCAGCAACATCAAAACTGACGCTGGTTCCGACAAAAACCAACTTGTCGCCGCGTAGTGTAGTCATTCGAGGACCATGGGCGCTGTTCCGCTTACTGGATAGAGGGGCTGTTGTCTCTGCAAGTACTACGTCCGTTGACTATCAGTTCAATGTCGACGGGGGTGGGATGATCTATCGAGTGAATGCCCAAGCGGCCACTAACCCGTTTACTCAACGCTTGTTCAAGTCGTTCAAGCTCTCCCGCAACCTCTACTAACTGATCATGGGGCGAGTGCACTCGCCCCTGCTTTATCAGGAATGCTAAGCCATGTCTTTTATTCTCTCTATTGATAACCAGCCGTTTCGTGTTATCCAAGATGTTCAACCATTGCGTGATGACGAGCGTTATCAAGCAATTAGAGACCAAATCAACAAACGCCACTCGCCACTATCTGGGGGGACCGACTGGCAATTTGTAAAAGATAACTGTCAAGCACTCGCCAGTGAGCAAGGCATTGATTTACTGCTCAGTGGTTACTATGCCGTCGCGGCGTTAAAGGTTGGCGGTTTGGCAGGATTTGCAAATGGGCTGGAGCTGATCCTTGCTTGTTTGAATAACGAAGAAGCGGTCTCTGAAAAACGTGCCCGGGCGCGTAAAGAGGCGCTGGAGTGGGTAAATGCTCGCGTACTGGGCGAGCTTAATCAGATAAAGCCAGATCAACAAGCATTACGCGATTTGTATCGTTGCGAAAGGCTTTGTGATGCCCTTTACCATGTTTTGGCCCAGCAGCAACCCAGTTACACGGTCGATTATGAAGGGTTGGCCTATGTATTGTTTGAGCATATTGACCGTATAGAAACGCGTTTTCATAGCGCGATAAAGCAACAGCAGAAAAACGAGAGCCTTAATCCGACGATCACGGTTAAAAAAAGCCGAATGCGCAGTTTATTGGCAGGAATTGCAGGTGCCGGCCTAGTGGTGACCGCCTGGTTAGCCTACCCACATATTCCCTATTTTCAGACCCCGTATAAAGTGGAGACGCCACAGCCTTCCCTTAACAATACGCAAGCGCTGAGTGTGTTCTCCGAGCAGCATTCGCCGTCAACCCTATCGCGGTGGGAGCCACAATTTATTTCTTTATACACGGGCGCGGTCGAGCAGGAGATGGCGCAATCGGTTGAAGCGGCGAAAACCTCTGCCAAACAACACCTCAATGCGTTAACCACCTTGTACGGTGATAACGAGAAAACGGCCTCATTAGTAGCAACTTACCAAGCTGAGCGTGCTGAAGCGCTGGAAAGTACAGCAAAATACATCGATAAGTTTCGCGCAGTTCGAACAAAGATGGCGAATATCGCGTTGCTGGCAGAGCAAAATCGCTGGTGGGCATTACAGAAGCAGACACGCTCACTGGAGAGTTTTGCTATCGGACTGTCTCCTATCTATGGTCGCGCGGATTATGTCACAACCTTGGTTGAACAGGGTGAGATAGACAAAGCGAACCAAGAGCTGTCGGTGCTTACTGAACGCCTGAATCACTTGAGTTGGAAAGTGTCTCAGCTGCAAGAGGTGATTAAAGAAAACCAGAGTAAAGCGGTGCAAAGGCGTCAGTAATGCTAAGCAACTTTTTGCTTGGCTTGGCAAGAAGTTGCTTGGCACGTGCAAAAAATTGGTCAGCCATATTCTAAGGCGCTGATTTATAGCGATAAAAAACTTGGCATGCATTTCGCAAGATAAGATAGCGAACAGACACACCGCCACGGTGGCGATGTGTCTTCCATGACATACAAAGGAGCGATTATGCCAACGCCATGTTATATCTCGATTGAAGGTGAAACTCAGGGTTTGATTACTGCCGGTGCCTGCACCGCCGATTCTATCGGTGATGCGTTTGTGGAAGGGCACGAAGACGAGATGCTGGTACAACAGTTTAACCACAATGTGACCGTGCCGACGGACCCACAGTCAGGTCAGCCTTCTGGCCAACGTGTGCACAAGCCTTTCCAATTTACCGTTGCGCTCAACAAAGCGGTGCCATTGCTTTATAACGCACTGGCGTCAGGTGAGAAGATGTCAACGGTCGAGCTGAAGTGGTACCGCACCTCGATTGAAGGCAAACAAGAAAACTTCTTTACCACCAAGCTGGAAAGCGCCTCGATTGTGGACATTCACTGCGAGATGCCCCATTGCCAAGACCCGGCGAAGTCAGACTTCACCCAGAACCTGACSGTGTCGATGTCTTACCGCAAAGTGACCTGGGACCACGTCAACGCAGGCACCTCAGGCTCAGACGACTGGCGCAAGCCTATCGAAGCCTAATCYTTCATGGCGACATGAAGACACAAACAGCCTGCCTTYACGGGCGGGCTGTGGTGCGTTGAGCCAGACGGCAGGGTCTGGCTGAACGTATCAGGGTAAACAAGCAGGGCGAAGGATACACAGATGGCGACATTGCAAATAGCGTTAACCGTGGCGGGGCTMGAYCCGCAACCGTTCGTGGTGGTGGACTACCAAGGGGACGAGTGCCTCTCTCACCAAGCYGGCCTRAATGGCAAYCCGGTGTATGGGTTCCAGTATGAGGTGGCATTGGCCAGCCGCCATACCGACATYACGCCAGAGCAAGTGGTCGACAAGCCGGTGCAGCTGAYRCTGTGGCGCAACGGCGAGCTGGTCAAACGGGTRCAGGGCATYGCCAGTGCCTTTAGYCAAGGTGACATTGGTCATCACTTTACCCGCTACCGYTTAACCTTGGTGCCCGCCTTGTATCGCCTGTCGCTTCGCCAGAACAGTCGCACCTTCCAGCACCAAACCGTGCCGACTATTCTAGACACCCTGCTCACGGAAATGGGGGTGACGGAGGTTAGCTTCTCGCTAACCCGTGACTATGCCGAACGTGAATACTGTGTGCAGCATCGAGAAAGCGACCTAGCSTTCTTCCACCGCTTAGCGGCAGAAGAAGGCTTGGTGTATCACCATGAGCACGATGCTAMSACCCACACCCTGATAATAACCGATGCGCCCGACAGCTTGCCCCAGCTTGACAGTCCTGTGCCCTATAATGCTGTCAGTGGCGGTCGCACCGAYACSCCGTATATCTATGGSCTGAYACGCCATACCGCGGCGCAGCCTAGCCACACGGCGTTAAAAGACTACAGCTTTAAAAAGCCSCGTTAYAGTTTTCAACAAGCGGCRCAAGCCGATGGCATTGATTACCAGCGTACCGACAGCTACGAGCACTTTGACTTCCCGGGCCGCTTTAAAGACGATGCCAGCGGACAGGCGTTTAACCAAACCCGCCTCGAGTACTTACGCCGTGAGGCCGAGCATGCCAACGGGCAAAGCAATGAACCGGCATTAAGAGCCGGCTATCGCTTTACCATCAGCGACCATCTGGATGAGGACGTCAACCAAGCGTGGCAAGTGGTGCGGGTGCATCACCAAGGTAGCCAACCGCAAGCACTGGAAGAAGAGGGCGGYCAAGGGGCCACCACCTACAACAACCAGTTTATGCTTATCCCTGCTACTACCCCGTGGCGTGCAACCCCCATGCCTAAACCTCAAGTGGATGGCCCCATGATAGGCACCGTGGTGGGACCGGATGGCGAAGAAATCTTCTGTGATGAACACGGGCGAGTGAAAGTCCACTTCCCGTGGGACCGTTATTCCAACGGCGATGACAAAAGCAGCTGCTGGATACGGGTGGCCCAAGGCTGGGCGGGCAGCCAATACGGCATGATGGCGATTCCCCGCATTGGCCATGAAGTGATTGTGTCCTTCCTACACGGTGACCCGGACCAACCGATTATCACTGGCCGTACGTATCATGCGACCAATGTGCCGCCTTATACCTTACCGGCACACAAAACCAAGACGGTTTGGCGGAGCGAGAGTCACCAAGGCGAGGGTTACAACGAGCTTACGTTCGAAGACCAATCGGGCAGTGAGCAAGTGTATTTACACGCGCAAAAAGACTGGCATACCGAGGTAGAAAACGACCGGGTGACCGAGATAGGTCATGACAACCATCATCAGGTACACAATGACCAATTTCATCGTGTGATGGGCAATGCACATCATACCGTGGAGGGAGAGAGTCGCCAGTACACCCAACAAGACCAAACCCTGATTGTCGACGGCTCACTGCATGTCAAAGCTGGCCAAGTATGGGTGAATGACGCCAGTAACGAAATTCACATCAAAGCCGGTCAAAAAGCAGTGATTGAGGCGGGAAGTAGCATCACCGTCAAAGCCGGCGGCAGTTTTGTCAGCATTGATGGCGGCGGTGTCCACCTTGTGGGCCCTGCGATTAACCTCAACTCAGGCGGCAGCCCCGGTGCAGGCAGTGGCTATGCCGGTAAAGTCGCTGCCCTGCCATTTGGGGTGGAGTCGCCAGAGAGTCCCGATCCTTTACCCCTGCAGCTTTCGCCTGCGACTCTAAAAGTGGCATCGGTGGCAAACCTTCCTGTGCTGAAATTGTGTCAACGACAATTCGATGGTTCATGCCCTCGTCAAGATTGTCCGTGTTTGCAGGAAGAGGGATAAGTGTATGGCAACGCATTATTGGCTTCTCGTTGATGCAGTAAGGATCAGTGATGCCGCGCAACTGATTCAAGAACACTTTAGTGTCCAGCAAATTCTGCCCCTATATGCAGGCACTCCCTTTGATTATCTGCTTGAGCAAAGCCCTTATTTGGTGAATATGGGAGCGGATATCGCTAACGTCGAGACATGGCGCACACTGTCTTATTTTGATACCAGCTCGGTAATATTTGCAGTGGATGACAAAACCTGTGCAGATGACTTTATTGCGCACTTACAAGCGATGTTGAAGATAGAAGTTGCTGGCCAAGTTTTATGTTTGCGCTTTCAAAGCCAACGACTTTGGGATGCCGTTTTAGCACACGCCAATACAGACGATATCGTGCAATGCTTGGGGCCTAGCAAAGGGGTGTTTTGGTTTAACTCAGACGATGTGCCTGTGTGCCTATACAAGCCAAATCCATTCACGCCCGTGGAGGGCGAACAACAAGATTCTGTTTTTAAGCAGTGGGTGTGACATGAAAGAATACAAAATAACGAAAGGTGACTGCTTAAGTCTTATTGCTGAAAAGTTTGACGTCTCCGAAGAGGATCTTCTCAAGCTGAACAGTACGCAAATCAAAGATCCCGACTTTATCTATGCTGGAGATACGTTAAAGATAGAGCTGCCGGAACCTGCCGATACGGAGGCCTCTCGCGAATCATTTAAAAAGGCACCAGAAGCGCCTGCTACGGAACAAGAGTGTCAAATCGCTGATTTTGTCGACATCTTATATGTGCCAGCGCATCCTAAGACGGGTGAAAAATGCTGGTACGCAGTGACACAAGAGGCCAAGGACCTTATCGAAGAAGAAAAAGTCCTAATGCAGGACGCCGTTGTTGAAGGCGACTACAGCACCACATTGGCAAATATCAATCAGCTTGGCATCATGTCTAAGTTTGCCACACGCCCTCATGAAGCGTTTATGGATGAGGAAGACAAGGAACTCTATACCACCCTTCTGCCACTACGTTTAGTGGTACAAACAAAAGCCTATTATAAATCTGCGGATCCTCAGGGGTTTCTAACCCAGGCACTTGAGGAGCTTGACTTAGCGTTTGATGATATTGTTCAGCAAGAGACTCGACGAGAAAATGCTGAAAGAAATGCACTGTATTATGGCGGTAAGTTTCAATCTCTTGCACCTCAAGACAGAAGTGGCAACGCAAATTTTGACAAATTGGTCGAAGAGCGTGTCCGTACTTTTATATTGAATGCCATTGACGAACGTATTACCGAGCTGGAAGAGGAAGCGGAAAGAAATGCTGGCAACATTAATTCAGATGATGGGACTAAGTTTGTATTTAGCGAAGACCACCAATACTTCACATCACGAAGAGAAGAGCGGATTAAAAGAGCTTGTAACCTTATTTACGACTATATCGATGGTCTGGATCTGGCTAAAAGGCCACACCAAGCGGCGATACGTGAGCTTAACGAGCTAGCGAAAGATGGTTTTCTTCCCGGTTTCAAGCTACTCAACCAAGAAGGTATTGTTTTTAAAGAGCAATGTTTGACGTTGGAGCAACTAGAGGGAGATGTCGGTGTTGCGGCGGGACCTCAAGTATTACGCAACCGCGGAGACGACTGGCGGACATCACCAGAACCAATTTCAATCGAGCAGACTGAGCTGATTGATAGCTTATACCAAGAGATAACAGGTAGCACTGAAATAAATGACAGCCTAAACATTGAAAGCCTTGTTAATGATGTCAATAAAGCCGCGTGGTCGTATTATCCAGCTAAGGCATTGATACACCTTATCGACATGACGATAACCAAACATCAAAATGCTTTGAATCAAATACTGGGTCAAAGCCAAGGCACACCGCTTGATAAGCTTTTTAATAAACTATTAACAATAAAGTTGATAGCACAAAAAAGAATAGAGCATTTAAAAATCTTGGCTAAACAAACGGCTCAAAAAGGCCCTAACCAGCTTCGATTCTTTTTTGCCGATGCTGAAAGGAAAGATCTGGCACCCGAGCTTGTATTAGTGTGGGATAGAAAAGATCACCAGCCCAATAAAAAAGGTGTAAGTGCCTTTGTCAATGATGCGGGACTCAGCGATATTCAGCCAGTTGAGTGCAGTTTTTTATCCACAGGGCAAGTTTTTTACCTGCGTGGACCAGAGTGGTATATGCCTTACGATAAGTCAGATCCATTCTATACCAAAGCAGCTTGCCATGTTGATTTCATTACTGATCGTATTACGTTTGCATCTCCTCAGACAGGCGGGGGGAATATCGTTGGTGTAAATAGTGTCACTGATGCATTAAAAGAGTTAAGAAAAACAAGTGTCCAAGTGTGCATAGCCCCGTTAAAAACGCAATCTCAATTCGACACTGTGTTTTGGCAAGATAGTTACCACGCTCAAGAAGGCAATATCGAGGGTTTAAACGAGCCTGCTTATGCGGAAGATGCAGGAGCACAATTTCTTCGTTTTACAGCAAAGGGAGAGTCAGCACTTAACCTTCCGTTATCAGGCTATTCAGACCTAATCAAAGATCCTCGCCAAGTGGGGGCGAGTGGCAATATTTCGGCTAAGTTGGCGCTTTTGCAAGGACAAATGAGTATTTGTCTGTGGTTACCAGAGGGTGAGCAAAACAATACCTTGGGTGAAAATGCATCAGCGTCATCAGCTAGGGGTCATGCGGTGACGCTTTTCTATACCGATGATAAGGGTGATGAGTACAGCTACGATGTTGGCGCGTTAATGGCACGTATAACCGGTTCAGTCTATGGGTTAGTTGGTGCGACGTGTCAGTTAGGGAGTAGCGTTACTGTCGGTCCTAGTGACATAGATAATGGGCTAGGGGTACGTGGTAGTACCGTTACCCTTTTCGACCCTAACGTCCATCGAGTTGAGAATATGACTGGTGCAACGCAACAAGACTTAGTGAATAGTCAGGTTGCAGCGGAGGCAGGTGTAACGGTAGATGCCTTTGTCGGAGTAGAAGTAGGCGGTGCCTTGGGGGCGGACGTTTTCTGGGTAGCACCTAATGCTCGAGTTCCTAAAACCTTAGGTACGATTAAGGGTGAATTTTCGGCCGCGTACGGCGCAGGCTTTCACAGTGAATTCCGTATTGCTTTCCAGGCCGGCGTCCTAGTGGTCATCGCATCTGCGCGCTTAGTAGTTGGAGGCGGGTGTAAGGGCACCTTGGGCATCGAATTAAATGCGATCAATAGTGATGACTTTATCGACTGTCTACTTGGCGTACTTAAGCAAAGTAACTTCCGCCGCTTATCTGTGTTTGGTGATGTAGATGAAAACGGAATAAATGATGATTTTAATACCCTTAACGACATCGCGACGATAGCTATTGGTTTGGGTCTATCCTTTTCTAAGGTACTACTTATGCCACCGAACCTGTGGGCATCGTACAAAAAGAATGTCATAAGCAAAGAATATGCTCCGTTCTTAGCCGAACAGTTAACAGAAAAAAAGAAGGCAGAGAAGGCGAAACCTTGGGTTATGAGTATTCCGCCTCAAACATTAGCTAATCTTTTGAATACGCTATTAAAAACGCAAACGGAAACGACCTCTTTACTTGAAACTATACTCGATACGTTGCTAGATAGAGAAACGGAGACCAGTGTAGAAGACAGCGCTGAGTTTTTAAATAGACGCCAAGCTCAAGCAATTTTAAATATTATGGAATGGTTGAGTAACGATACAACAAACCAAGATGAGCATGGGCCATGTGCGAGTCAGCGACAGTGGAAAGAAGCTTTGATTGAGATGGCCGACCTTCATGCAGGAGCTGATAAACCTCAGCAGTGGGAGGGGTTCAGAGAGAGCTGGTATAAAATAGCAAGGTTTATTCATAGAACTCTTTTGGTTGCTGGAACAGTTCAACAGAGTGATTTATTGAAAAAAGTTAGAAATGACTTCGATCAAGCTTCAAAAATTCTCTGTGGCAGAATGGTACTAACTAGTTACACAAACACGGTTGATACAAAACGACTCGAACCTGTCACTCATACAGAGTATCGTGCCTATGCGCGTTCAGTGGTGGCTAATGCTAGTAGACGAGGTGTAGAAATTGAGCTAACTAGCTATAAAAATGATGAAGATAACAAACATATCGCATTAGTACCCGAAAAAAATGAAAAAATAATTGATTGGAGCCTTAAAGATGTCGGTTTATAAAAATATTATAAAGATAGCTTTTCTGCTATTTGTAGTGATAGCTATCAGTGCTTGTAAGGAAAAAGAAAAGGCGATCAACCCGGAAGATGATATCCCTTTATTTAAGAGCTTTATTGAAAGGAACATCGATAAAGTAGCCGATGATCCTTATATATCCAGCACAGTTCGTCCTGAAAATGAAATGTATGATGTGTTGCTTGACCTACAACGAGGAACGCCGTGGAACAAAGAAGAAGAAGATAGGTTTAACCGCCTGATAGGAAGAGGGAATGCTCATGCAACGATTCTATATTCGCGATTAACATTGAATGATATCTCAGAAAAAAGTGTCGCAGTATCTCGTCTAGCGAAGCTAATGAGCGAGGGAAATCCTTATGCAGCTTATTGGCTTTCTAATAGAAGCTATCGCTGTCGAGCACACCTAGGCTCGAGTAGTCTTGGTAATAAAGTAGCGAAAGATCTTGGCTTAGATACCTCCTATGAAAATAAATACTGCACTGAGGAAATTTACCAAAAAGCAGTCGAGGGATTTAAAAAACTCGCAGCGGAAGGCGATCTTCGTGCTCAGTATTTTTTGTTAAAAGATCAAGGTCTTGATGAATCAGTAGAAAAGCGTGAAGAGTATATAAAAGAAGTGATTCGATTTGCAGAGGCGCATTACTATAAGCCATTGATGGACTATACCGACTCATTGCAAAAGCAGACAAATAACGGTGTCATCTTTCGTTCAAAAGAACTAGAAAAATTAGCATTCGATCTTTTTAAGATTGCAAGTAATAATAATTACATCCCAGCTATGGGGACAGTAATGTACTACGAAGAGAATAATGATGAATTATTCGAAAGAATGAAAAAAGTAGGAGGCAGTTACTACTTTTTATCAATGGCATTAGATAGAAGTGATGAGCTAAATAATCAAGAAAAATATTGTCATGCGTTATTGTACGAAAAGATATTTAAGGATAGTCGTTATTTTATTTATTATGATGACTGGCCAGATAAAAGTGATTACGATGAAAGCATTTGTAATATAGAAAAAGAAATCGCTGAGATGAAACCGATGATTTATATCGATTACTTCACTAGGATCGATAATTGGGGCCAAGGTTGATTTTCTGTTCAGTTGAGACTGGTACGTTAAAAATTTCAAGACTTCTTGGCCGTTTTGATTTGACATCCTAAATGTTCACCACCCAGTGAGTGTTATAACACTTGCTGGGCGGTAGCATTTCTTAGCTTTAAAACGTTATGCTATCTCTCGGCCAAAACATCACTACCTGTTGGGCATAGCACTATGATAAGTTATAAAACGATTATCCAAGTTATACTTTTAAGCATATCGATGAGTTTCCTCTCCGGTTGCAAAGAAAAGGCGATCAACCCTGAAGATGACATTCCTTTATTAAAAGACGTCATTGAGGCGAACATTGATAAAGTTGTCGATGATCCTTACATATCAAGTACACTGAGGCCTGATGATGAGATGTATGAAGTGATGTTAAAGCTACAACGGGGTATACCTTGGAGTGAAAGCTGATAAGAGGAACTCAATCCTCTATTCTAGACGGTCAGGAGGATTCGGTCCTCATAGGGCAAGTACGAGAGAAAAAGCGCATATTGCTTTGGGATGAGCACAAAGATTGGGCACCAGAAAATTTGAACAATCAAATTGTCCCTGACTCCATGGCGTTGAATACGACAATTGTTGAGTGCGCACTCACTTCCAAGCCAAACGAAGCGATGTATATACGCTCAACGTGTGCGGTTATAGATAATGACCCAGCAAGAAATAAGCAAAGTAGTGCGCAAGTTTATGAACCCACGCTACCAACAGGGCAAGGAGTGATAAAGCCCGAGGGATTCAAGAACGCGTTAAGAGACGCCTTGGGGAATGATGCGGAAATTAAAAAGACGTTTGCGTTGGCCAACGTGGGGGGAGAGGTCGCTTTAGATGAGGCCTATGAGTATGTGCTACCGTGGCGAACCCAGCAAACCGAGATTTTTGGTAACACCGTTAAGGTGGACGTTAGCGGCGGCGCACAATTTATGCGATTTACATATTCAGCGCAGGCAGCAGCTGAAAGCGTCAACTTAAACTTAGTGGGGAACACGCAGCTGGGAGCGTCGCTTGATTTCGCCAGCGGCCAATTAGCGACAAAATTCTCCATTCCAGCTGAAAACATGTACGATCTAAAAGTTCCTTATTACACCGTTGACAATGAGCGTCGTGAAGTGAGCTTAGGAGACATTCGCTTCGACATTGAAGCGGTTGTGCACGGTATGTTAGCGGCAAGCATAAAATACTCGAATGAGATTGGATTTGGTCAAGATGGTGCCACAGGCGCCACAGGTCTGCGGACATCTCAAACCTTTATTGCAACACGTTTGGAAAGCAAGAAAGACCTAGAACTCGCMGATGATAGTAAACTGCGAAATATTAAGGCGGGTGCAAAGACTGAGGTGTCGGCCTTTGCTGGTGCAGAGGTAGGTGGACAAGTCAGTCTTGCATRCTTATGGAAAAATGTGGGTAGCTCGGACATGAAACAGTTGTTTAAGCTCGCCACTCGTCTCACCGCGCAGTTAGGCGTTGGAGCCAAACTTATCTTGCAATGTACCTTAGATAATGGCCGCTTAATTTTTCGTTTCGACTTTGGCGCCGCGTCTATTGCCGGTTTCTCTGGCAAGCTGGCGTTTGAGTTAGACCCGCTTGCTTACGATGAATTTATCTCACGGCTGTTGGATGTGATGGAGCACCCGAGCTTCAGTCGCTTTGGCCTATTCCATGAAAGTGACGGCAGTGAAGCCTTTTATGCTTTTAACAGGCTACTGACAGTGGCCGTTGCCTATCAACTTACCCTGACGCAAATTGCACTGCTTCCTTTTCATCTTATTCGCGATATGGAGCAGCGAGCGTTGGAGGCGACGAACGCCCCCTTTGTGGCGAACTTCATTAATAGTGACGTTGAGACATCCGGTCAGCGAGACTGGATCAAGAAAATGCCGGCTGAGACCTACGCCAAGCTCTTTTCGGTTCTATTGCATTATCATGATTTAGGATTTTGGGGTAACGATGCAGAAGCTGCGAAGGATAACCTCGATCAAGTGGCTGCGATGACMAAGCTYTTAGAGTGGATAAGAGGAGAGAGCCACCCGRTAAGTGACAATGCCAAGAAAAAGTTCGAGAACGTGATGCAAAGGRTYGGRGAAGAGATTGAGATGGAGCTTCCCGAAGAGGTKAAATGGCAACGCTATGCGGAAAATATTGATAARATATTAATTTTTTGGCGCCAAGCTTATAGTAATGTAGATGCTTTATCAGATGGTGAGATCAAGACTCGTTTTGTCAATGAAAAGGATAATATTATTAAAAGGTTGGGGGATATGACAAGGAATTGGATTCCTTACAAAAGGTCAATTACACTTCCTGCATATCATGAAGTTGTTGAGTATACATCTGTCCACATGAATGATATGAAAAGCAAGAATACTATTAATCAGCAGGGATATAATAAGATAATTGGTGGATAAGATGAAGTTGATAAAACTATATATTCTATTTGTTATTATTTTTACAACCTTACCTTCTCATGCAGTAAATTTGCGAGAGGGACTGTCCCTTCTAAACGAGGGCAAGTACAAAGCTGCAAATGAAATCTTCCGAGCGCTTTCTGATAAAGGTAACGCTAAAGCCTCTTACTGGTTAGCTTATACACAATTTAAAACATTAGGAACGCTAGGCGCAGGGTCGAGCCTATTAAAAGCCGCTGAAGGCGGTAACCCTTGGGCRATGGCAACACTTGCAGGTACCCATATGCCGAAAGTTGATCGTTCTTTTTGTGGTTATTTGGGTTGGCCATGTGACGAGCAATGGGTAGATAAAGCAATTGAAGGTTGGGAGAAACTCGCCGAAGAAGGTGATGGAAAGGCAATGTATGCCCTTTTGTATCATGATCCTACCTGGTGGCAGTATATTCCTTTTTATAGAGATTACCGATATGAAAAGCTAGCGAGTAAGTTATATAAAAATAAAGGTTATACCTTCTTCTTTGATGACAGATTTTGGTCTGATATTAACGAAGATACTCGCCTCAAGTATTTAGAAAAAATAGCTAGGGATGGCAATCTTTATGGAGCATATCAAGCGGCTTTTATATATAAAAGAAGAGGCCGTGTTCGTGAAGCATTAAAGTGGATAGAGTATGGGATAGAAAGGGGTGACTATTATGCATTTGTGTTTAAAAGTGTATTGTTTCTTCCATTGATACGAGATAGTGGTATAGGAGGTAAAGATAGCGTATCTTCAAAACTATCATTCTTCTACTGTATGGTTGCGAACTCTATGAATAGCCATTATGACTGCGATTTAATAACATATTTTGATGAAGAGTATAATGAAGAAAGAGATGAGTTGAAATACTTTGATAAGTATAGTGGTGAACTTGTTAAACAAGAGGAAATTGAAAATATAAAAGTTAAGGCTAGAGAAAAAGCTAAAGGTTATAAAGCAAATCTCTATTTAGATGAAACAACAGTAGAGTTCTTCAAAGGGTTTAGAAAGAATATATAGAGTGTTCTTATATAATCCTGAATTCAGATAATAAGTACAACGCTCATGGTTAAACTGGCGAGAGGAAGTCAACTGTGAGCGTGTTCAATATTCTGTGTTAGCCAATTTTTCATAGGTCTATGTAATTATCTATTCGGCCTTTTAAGTGAATGGTCAGCTGCGATAGCGTCAGGTTCGAGGGTGTTCATAGTACTTACGCCCGAGGACGACTTCTGTTTGGCTAAGACCAATATTTCGTTTTAACATTTAAAGCTTTCGTCCAAGTGTTGAGTGTGTACTCTAAATATTTACCACCCAGTGAGTGACGCAACACCCGCTGGGCGGTAGCACTCCTTAGCTTTAAAACGTTATGCTATCTGTCGGTCTAAAATCACTATCTGCTGGACACTGCCTTATGATGCGTCATAAAACGATTATCCAAGTTATACTTTTAAGCTTATCGATGAGTATCCTCACCGGTTGCAAAGAAAAGGCGATAAACCCTGAAGGTGATATTCCTTTATTCAAGGACTTCATTGAAAAGAATATTGATAAAGTAGCCGATGATCCTTATATATCCAGCACAGTTCGTCCTGAAAATGAAATGTATGATGTGTTGCTTGACCTACAACGAGGAACGCCTTGGAGAAAAGAAGAAGAAGATCGATTTAATCGCCTTATAAAGAAAGGGAATGCTCATGCAACTATTCTATATTCGCGATTAACATTGAATGATATCTCAGAAAAAAGTGTCGCAGTGTCTCGACTAGCGAAGCTAATGAGCGAGGGAAATCCTTATGCAGCTTATTGGCTTTCTAATAGAAGCTATCGTTGCCGAGCACACTTAAGTTCGCGTAGTCTTGGTAATAAAGTAGCGAACGATCTCGGTTTAGATACCTCTTATGAAAATAAATACTGCACAGAGGAAATTTACCAAAAAGCCGTTGAGGGGTTTAAAAAACTTGCTGCGGAAGGCGATCTTCATGCTCAGTACTTCTTGTTAAAAGATCAAGGCCTTGATAAGTCCGTAGAAAAGCGTGAGGAATACATTAAAGA
>NZ_MUFA01000011.1:0-91365 GCF_001995955.1 Salinivibrio sp. PR6
AGCAGCCGTTACTCACCCGTCCGCCGCTCGACGTCCAGTAAATCCACCGAAGCTTCAATACTGCCGTTTCCGCTCGACTTGCATGTGTTAGGCCTGCCGCCAGCGTTCAATCTGAGCCATGATCAAACTCTTCAATTTAAGTTTTGGTGTTTGCTTTCCCAAAAGGAAAGACAAACGGCTCGATAAATACTGTTTTGTTCGCCTCTTACGAGACAAACGAATTGACTGTGCCGAACAACTGTAAAAGTTGTCGCTTGGTCACTCAGTTCATCGAATAAATCTTGTTGTCTATTCTCAACGAGTGCCCACACAGATTGCATAGGTCAAATTGTTAAAGAGCGTTGACTTGCGAAGCGTTGCTTCGCTTGGTCAGGGCTGCGTATCTTACGCGCCTTGCCGTTAAAGTCAAGAAGAAATTTTATCTTTTATTTTCAACCCGCCGGGTGAAATAAAACCTCTTTTTGACTCCCCTAACGCTTGGCGTTAAGTAGGTCGGGCATCTTAATCTTTTAAAAACTCACGTCAAGCGTTTATTTTTATTTGATTTTTTGCCTCGACATGGCAGTAAATCGCTTGCCGTGTCGATGTGGGGCGTAGTATAGCGACGCGGATCACACTGACAAGGGATTTTTACGTTTTTTATTTCGACTGAGCAATAATCCACCTAAAATGATGAATAACCAGCGATTTGAAACATTATTGATACGAGACCTTTACCGCTAGGTAACGCTGGCTTGTTTTCTTGGTCTTTTTCACGACATGCATTGCCGAAATGTTGTCATGTCATCACTTTAATCGTTCTATTTAATTACGCTTATGAAATCACCAGTTAATTTTGCTTTAGTCATCTGCATCGCCGTCCTTGGCGCAATTATTGTCAGCCTGATGGACGTCAGCTCACCCGCACTCACGTTTGCTGTGGGTGCGATACTTAGTGGCCTGGCTTGCCTATATCTTCCTTTGCCCAACTTTATTCAGCCAGAGCAAGCACCATCTACATCTACCTCGTCGAGCGAAAAAGAAGAAGAGTCTCCGCAAAGTAAAACGCTATACGTTGGAAACTTGCCTTATCGTGCGAATGAAAATGATGTACGCACGCTGTTTAGCGAACATGGAGAAGTGTTTGCCGTTCGTCTAATGAAAGACAAGCGGACGGGGAAACGCCGAGGGTTTGGTTTTGTGGTGATGGCCGCCGGGCATGCCGACGATGCTATCAATGCGCTCAATAATAATGTTTATGGTGAGCGGACACTTAAAGTCCGTGAAGCGAATGAGCCAAAAAAGCAGGCGAATAGCTGACATCCGTAAAACCTATCGATCGGATAAAGTCCGCCAAGGCATCGGCTTTAATAGGGGTTGCCGTCGCATAAGCGCAATGCTTCGACGTCGCTGCGGTAGCCCTTGCGTCGCTATCTAGACTCACCAGCGAGACCACGCGACGCGCAATCGCCTCTCCCGAATCAATTAAGTGGACTTCATCCCCCACCACTGATTGAATTTCATCACGCAGTAAAGGGAAGTGAGTACAGCCGAGCACGAGGGTATCGACGGTTCCTTTAAACGGACGCAATATCGCCGCTAGATCTTGCTGGTTCACCGCCTCACCCCGGAGTTTGCGCTCTGCCATATGCACGAGTGCCGTGGTACCGACTGAGACTACCTGGCAATCTTTGGCAAAGTCCGCCACTAATTGTTCGGTATAAGGGCGGGCGACGGTGGCGGGTGTTGCTAATAAACCAATCGCCTTTTGCTGACTCATTGCGGCCGCAGGCTTGATCGCGGGTACAACTCCCACGACCGGAAGCGCCAACTGCTGACGGAGCGTGGGTAATACCAGCGTCGATGCTGTATTGCATGCAATGACGACGATATCAATATCATGATGCGCACACACAGCGCGCACTTGAGCCGCCACCCGTGTGACCAAGCGCGTGTCATCTAACTCACCGTATGGAAAAGCTTCGTTATCGAACAAATAGGTGTAGTTAGCGTCAGGAAGCTGCTCTCGTACCGACTGGTAAATCGATAAGCCACCCACACCAGAGTCAAAAATCAAAATATTGGGCTGCGCCATGGGACACTCATGCAATCAATAACGCCCTTATCATAACGACAAGGGCGTGAAGAAAGCTAGTTTCGCCGAGAAGCAATCACTAGTACTGATAGTCCAACGTCATAAAATAGGCGCGCTCAGCGGCAGGATAACCACCCGCAGTCTCGTACTCTTTATCAAACACATTATCGACTTTGCCTTTCACGGTCAGGTTATCGGTCGCTTGATAGGATGCAGTGACCGACCATAGGCTATAGCTTCCCAACATCTCTCCACCGGAATAATCCAGACGGTCACCTTGATACTGCCACTGAGTACCGAGCTGCAGTCGCTCCCATTGGTACGACGCATCCCATTTCGCCACCCGTTTGGCGCGGCGTGCGAGCTGCTCACCGGTGTTATCCTTTTTGGGATCTTTATACGCCAACGAAAGCTGGTTATGGAGTGATGCCACATCAAAGTTCGCAATGAGCTCAATACCCTTAATCGTTACCTCACCAATATTGCGATTTTTCTTGGCCTCTGCATCCCAATCGATCATATTATCGATATTGTTAATATAGCCTGTGAGTGACCAATCAACGTCAGCCGTTGCTCCACGCAGCGAAAGCTCCGTATTTGACGACTCCTCCGGCTTGAGCGTTGCATTACCGCCCCATCCGTAAAGCTCAGTCAGACTTGGTGCCTTAAAAGCAGTGCCGTAGCTAGCGACCAATTGATACCCTTCCGCTATCGCAAGACCCGCACTCGTCTGCCACGTCGTATGCTGTCCGTATTGTTCGTTATCATCCGAACGTGCGCTTGCCTCAATAGATAGCGCTTCTACTGGGCTAAATTGCGTTAAAAGGTAAGTGCCCAGGTTATCGCGCGGATTGATTGCAATATCATCGGAGTTGGTAATCAAGCTGCCTTCATTAAAGGTGTCTTGTCGATAATCCACACCGCCACCAAGCAGCCAATCCTCCGTGGCTTGATACTGGAGTCCCAACGAGGTAGAGACTTGCTCAACATCTGAGGTTTTATTGTTTTTACGGTCACTGCCAGGACTGTAGTCGAAGTTTTCTTGTTGGGAGATTTCTGCGCTGAGTGTTGCACTCCAAGCATCAGAGCGATAGTTCAGCGTGCTGGCCAGTGTTTGGCTTTCTAACCAACCATGTTTTAAGCTACCAAAATTATCGTAATCGTACTCATTCTGGTACCAGCGCCCCGTCACATCGGCCGACCAAGATGTATTCCAGCGATGACTGTATCCAAGCTGCGCATTGCGGCCGGTAAAACCATGCTGATCTCCCCGGTTGCTCGCCGTTGGATGAACATTGTATCCATCATTCGACTCATACCCAGCAATACCAGAGAAGTGACCGTTATCGCCCAATTTTGTTGCCCATGCGCCACTAACAGCATGATGATCCAAACTGCCCACGGTCGCAGAAACATTGGCTCGCTCTTTATTGCTTTTGGTGATGATATTGATCACCCCACCGATCGCGCTCGACCCATAAAGTGTGGCGCGTGCGCCGCGAATAATCTCAATACGCTCGATACTGTTTACTGGGATCTGATTAAAATCCACCGAGCCTTTGATGGATGACGCCATACGCATGCCATCAATCAAGACTAAAGAGTGGTCTGATTCCGTGCCGCGCATAAAAATAGAGGCAATTTGTCCACGGCCCCCACTTTGCGCAATCTCAATGCTCGGCACCGTACGCAATACATCGACAAGGCTTCGCGCCTGCAAGCGCGCAATGTCTTGACGCGTCAAAATGGTTGCTGATTGCAATACCGAGGCATCGGACTGCGCAAACCGACTGGCGGTCACCACCACCGTTTCAGTGTTTTGCTCGGCCCACGCGGCCGCAGGGAATAGTGACGTCGCCACCAGGCTCGCCACAATCTGTTTGTTCATTGGATCTTCCTTCCTAATCGCGAGAATAGGCAGCACTGTGCTGCGAGTGTGGGCTGTATTCGGACTTAAGAGCATGGCTTTCGCCGCCTACTGCTAACGACTTCCCATCGCATACCATCAATCGGTATTGGCGACAGTGTCTGGCCTAAGGCCGGTTAGGGTCGTTCTCTAATACCGCTGCGCGTCAGTTGCGGGCTCTCACCGCATTCCTGTGACCCGTCACATATTGCAAGACAGGATCACTTTCCCACGCCTGGATATTAGCCATCTAGATGGATATTGTCCATTAATAACCTTATTGAATAAGGGAGAATCGTGAGCAAGGGTGGACATGGCTGGGGATTTGTCTAAAATCTGCGCTCATTTTCCAATCGCTGAGGCAGCCATCATGACCAAGGCTCACACCGCCGTTGACTACGACACACAGCTTGCTGAGAAAGTCCAACGACTCAATGCACAACTCACGCCGTTTCACGCACCTGAGCTAGAGATCTTTCGCTCACCGGAAACCCACTATCGGATGCGCGCAGAGTTTCGGGTATGGCATGAAGGCGACGACTTGTATTACATCATGTTTGATCCTGCGACCAAGCAGAAGTACCGGGTCGATACCTTTCCTGCCGCGAGCCGCTTAATCAATGACCTCATGCCGCTATTAATGGAGGCCATCAAGCCCAACGACGCCTTGCGACGTAAACTGTTCCAGGTTGATTTCCTCTCCACCTTAAGCGGTGAGATCTTGGTATCGTTGCTCTATCATCGCCAGCTAGACGAAGAGTGGGACAGCGCCGCGCAAGCGCTTAAACAACGTTTGAACGATGAGGGCTTTAATCTCAATTTGATTGGCCGTGCGCGCAAGCAAAAGAAAGTGCTAGACCGCGACTACGTTTTAGAAAAGCTCAATGCCGATGGACAGACGCTGATCTACCAGCAAATTGAAAACAGCTTTACCCAACCTAACGGACCCGTAGCGGAGAAAATGCTGGAATGGGCCATTGATTGCACCCGCGATAGCCAAGGTGATTTGCTGGAGCTGTATTGCGGGAACGGCAACTTTTCCCTCGCCTTGGCGAAAAACTTTCGCCGCGTTCTCGCCACCGAGCTGGCGAAACCCTCAGTGCAATCGGCGCAGTACAATATTGCCGCTAACAACATCGACAATGTGCAGATTATTCGCATGTCTGCCGAAGAATTCACTCAGGCGATCAATGGCGAGCGCGAGTTTCGCCGCTTAAAAGATCAAGGGGTGACACTGAGTGACTATCAGTGCAATACCATTTTTGTCGATCCCCCGCGTGCGGGCATGGATGATGAAACCTGCAAAATGGTGCAAGGTTACGATCGGATTTTATATATCTCCTGTAACCCTGAAACTTTAGCCGAAAACCTAGAACGCCTCAGCCAAACACACCGCATTAGTCGCTGTGCGCTGTTTGATCAATTCCCGTTCACCCACCATACCGAAGCCGGGGTGTGGTTAGAGCGCAAATAGTCACGGCAAGCAAGCTCGGATAAACGTAAAAAGGCGTCTTCTCGACGCCTTTTTTGGGTTTCAATCACAGCTGTTTTAGAGGCAATTAGACGTCAGAGGCGGTATCGTTTTTCGCTTTGCGGCTGAAAAAACCCAGTTTGTGGCCGACCCAGAACGCCAGTGCCATGGCAACCAAAATCGAGAAGAAGTTGCCGCCCAGCTCTGGCATTTGCATACGAATAAACGCTGAATAGCCAAATGCCCCCACCAAGAAGCAGGCAAACGCAATCAGCGGCGTGCCTTCCGTCAGTGGCTGGCGTTCGTGAAGTTGGTAGCAAGCGTGCACGGCCAGTACAAACGCAAGAATGGGAAAAATAGAAAATGCCACACCACTGACGAACAGTGTCGCGAGTGTTGCACTTCCACAAATGCCGGTAACCAGTGCCAGCAGCAAAAATTTACGTTCTGATTTCACTTGCTCGTGTTCCATGTCTTCACCTGTTTTATGACAGTTTTTCCTGTAAGGCTCGCCGCTCACGGTCTTTTCGATACCAGTAAGCTCCCTTGGCTATCATGCGCAATTGTAACACCATTCGCTCTGCCAATTCTGCGCGGGCGTGAGGGTCAAGATCAAGCGCTTCCGCACCCATATTGAAGACCAAAATCACACACGCTTCTGACTGATTGTACGCTTCTTCATAGGTGAGCTGCGTACGAGATTGTAAATACTCGGTCAACTCAGCAACAAAATGTTGTATTTCCCTTGCCACGGCGGCACGAAACGCCGAAGAGGTGCCTGAACGCTCGCGCAAAAGCAACCGAAACACATTTGGGCTGCTCTCGATAAACTCCATAAAGGTTTCGACCGAAGTACGCACCACACTGCCTTCAGCCGCTATCCGCTGACGCGCCTGACGCATCAGTTGACGGAGCAATAACCCGCCCTCATCAACCATGGTTAACCCCAGCTCATCCATGTCTTTAAAGTGGCGGTAAAAAGAGGTGGGCGCGATTCCCGCCTCTCGCGCCACTTCGCGCAAGCTGAGGCTGGAAAAACTGCGCTCAGCACTGAGCTGGCTGAACGCCGCATCAATGACAGAACGGCGCGTTTTTTCTTTTTGTTGTGCTCGAATACCCATCGCACTCTATCCATGGACACCATGCTGCCACTATACGCAATTTTAGCGTTTAAATCAGCCAATCCAGGCAGTGTTCCCCATCGCGGCGGCGCGGATTTGAACACAGATTTGCTCGCGAAAGTTAACCTTACGGATAATAAGCGTTAAACTGGTCATAAATAGATGTTGCAATAATGAAAATAAGGTCTGAACCCTATGAGCAAGTCGAGCCCTCGCCCGCAAGATCATTTTGATGCGATCGTGATAGGTAGTGGCCCCGGTGGTGAAGGTGCCGCCATGGGCTTATCCAAAGCGGGTAAGCGGGTGGCAGTGATTGAGCGAGAAAGCACCGTTGGCGGTGGCTGTACCCATTGGGGCACCATCCCGTCTAAAGCACTACGCCACACTGTCAGCCGGATCATTGAATTCAATCAAAGCCCTATCTACACCCAAAACAGCAAGAGTATCCACAGTACTTTCTCACACATTCTCAGCCATGCTGAATCGGTCATAGGCAAACAAACCCGTATGCGCCAAGGGTTCTATGACCGAAACCAATGTACCCTGCTCCATGGTAGCGCCGAATTTGTCGATGCGCATACCTTAACCGTGCATCACAGTGATGGCAGCGCTGATACCTATACAGCCGATCACTTTGTGGTTGCTACCGGCTCTCGCCCTTATCAACCCGCTGATGTGGATTTTTCCCACCCACGCATCTACGACAGTGACTCCATTTTGTCGTTAGCCCATGACCCGCGCCACGTGATTATTTATGGCGCAGGCGTGATTGGCAGTGAATATGCGTCTATTTTCCGTGGGCTCGGGGTCAAAGTGGATTTAATCAACACCCGTGATCGCTTGCTGTCGTTTTTGGACAACGAAATCTCTGATGCTTTGTCTTATCACTTTGGCAGCAGTGGTGTCATGATCCGCAATGATGAGACCTATGAGCGCATTGAGGGCACCGACGATGGCGTGATTGTGCACCTGGAGTCAGGCAAAAAAATGAAAGCAGATTGCCTGCTGTATGCCAATGGCCGCGCAGGCAATACCGATAAACTCAATTTGTCCTCGGTCGGCCTTACACCTAACTCGCGTGGGCAGCTCGACGTTGATAGCGAAAGCTACGCAACAGAAGTAGGGCATATCTATGCCGTCGGTGATGTGATTGGTTATCCTAGCCTTGCCAGTGCCGCTTATGATCAAGGGCGCGTGGTGGCCGAAGCCATTTGCCAAGGCAACGCCAACGTGCGCTTGATTGAACACATCCCCACGGGGATCTATACCATTCCAGAAATCAGCTCAGTGGGTAAAACCGAGCAAGAGCTCACCGCAGAAAAAGTCCCGTATGAAGTTGGCCGATCGCTATTCAAGCACTTAGCACGCGCGCAAATCGCGGGGATGGATGTCGGCAGTTTAAAAATCCTTTTCCACCGCGATACCCGCGAAATATTAGGCATTCATTGCTTTGGCGAGCGCGCCTCGGAAATCATTCATATCGGCCAAGCGATTTTTGAGCAAAAAGGCGAAGGGAATACCATCGATTATTTTGTGAATACCACCTTCAACTACCCGACCATGGCCGAAGCTTACCGGGTGGCAGCCCTCAATGGCTTAAATCGTTTGTTCTGAACCGGTCATAAAAGAAAACGGCACCTGGCGGTGCCGTCAATCATTACGATGCCTGCAGTATCGACGACCACGCGAGCGACTCATCCCCCAACACAATAAAGTTAGGGTTCTGTAATGAGTCCCGTTCGTTGTACGATAAGGCCCCCAGCTCTGTGCTCAGAATACGTCCACCCGCTTGCTCAACAATGCATTGGGTAGCGGCAGTGTCCCACTCCCCCGTCGGCCCTAGGCGTAAATAACAGTCGACCGCGCCTTCTGCGACCAAGCAGGCTTTGAGTGCCGCGGAGCCTAATGGCACCAAATCATAATTAATTTCAGGTGCCAGCTTTTCGGTGACCGCATGAATATCTTGACGGCGACTGATGGCGATAGAGAGTGAGGTAATCGTCTCTTCTCGCTTCATTGTCGAGATGCGATGCATTTCGCCATCTGGGGTGATTTTCCAGGCCCCTTTGTCTTGGCAAGCATAGTAGGTCACCCCGGAGACGGGGGCATAGACCACGCCCATGACGGGATGGTTGTCCTCCACCAGCGCGATAATAGTGGCGAAGTCACCACTGCCTGCAATGAACTCTTGGGTACCGTCGAGGGGATCAATCAACCAATAGCGCTGCCATTGCTGACGGTCGCTTAATGGCACACCACAGTCTTCTTCTGATAATACGGGGATGTCTGGCGTCAACGCGGTGAGCTTTTCCGTGATCAGCTTATGTGCCGCCAAATCAGCACTGGTTACTGGGGTTTGGTCACTTTTAGTGATCGCTTCAAAATCACCGTCTTGGTAAATATCTAAAATAACCTGACCCGCAGAGCGAGCAATATCAATCACCTCGGGTAACAACTCAGGCAATGCCATGCCTCACCTCTCAGATTGTAAGTACTTCAGCGCCATCATTAATGCGGTGATACTGCGCGCTTCACAAAAATCACCGTGGGTGAGTAACTCTTCCGCTTGGGCAAGTGGCCAACGAATGATTTCAAGCGGTTCAGGCTCATCCCCTTCCAAGCTTTCTGGATACAAATCACGTGCCAACATCAGCGTCATGCGGCTAGAAAAGTACGACGGTGCCAGAACAACCTCTTTCAGTGGCACTAGCTCACGGGCACCTTGCCCAATTTCCTCTTTCAGCTCCCGCACCGCCGCTTGCTCGGGCGCTTCACCCGGATCAATCAGTCCTTTGGGAAAGCCTAGCTCATACTGTTCTGTGCCTGCGGCATATTCGCGTACCAGTAAGAGATCGCCCGATTCGGTCACCGGCACCATCATCACAGCATTACGCCCCGACGGTTTCATCCGCTCATAGGTACGCTCGACGCCATTACTAAAAATCAGTTCCAGCGACTCCACTTTAAACAAGCGAGAAGTGGCGACCACCTGCTTAGACTGAATGTAAGGAAGTTTACGCTGCGTCATATCGTGATTTGCCACCCTTTTTGATAAGCCTATCAGGCCTTGTTAGCCGCGAAAAGAAAAGCGATAGCGTCCTTGATTATCCGGTGCACCCAACCAAGAGAGAGGTGCTTTCATCGGCTCAGGATAGGCCGGCCCCGGCTTCAGCCATCCTGACACAGAGTATCGCCCAGACGGTGTAATTGACAATGAAAACTTATTACTCAACGAGGGGGAATCGCCTTGACCCTGCGCAGCGACACCTTGGCCATCACAGGCGAGAGAAGCACGCAATGGAATATCATTGAGCCGCCCTGAGGGCAGGGTGAGTCCGGCCTGCTGCCACTGAATCTGCCCCGCTAACTGCTGACACCCTGACTCGGCCAACACCGCCTCGCGTACAATCACATCAAGCCGGCCATCAATCGCCACACTCGGCGGTAACGCCACCGAACGGGTCAGCAGATGCGCGGGAGCAGAGAGCAAGGTTTGAGAAAGCGTTAGCTCGGTGCCATTAAAGCCCACCACGCTTTTACCACTGACACCTTGAGGGCTTTGGACCTTTATCGCGGCTTCCAGCGTGGCGCTGGTCAATAGCTGGTGCCAATGGAGATCCCATTGTATTGGGCCGACAGCCTGATCTTGCCAACGCAGTTGCCTGACTTGCCCCTGCCACACGGTGCCGTTGATCCCACTCAGCTGTAGCTCGGCCGGCAAAGGCGCTAAGCGCAGTAGTGTTGCTGGGGCGTGCACTATCGCACTCACAACGAAAACCAATACACACCCCATCCCTATCAGCGTTTTCTTCCACATCGTTTACCGCTCCAGCTGCAGTCGGGTTACTTGCACCACACCGGCCGTATCGGTCGCTTCAGTGCTCAGGCGAGCGACTTGAATGCCATGCAGCTGAGAGAGTTGCTCGATCCACCGTAGTAATTGGTTAAACGGTAGAGGTTCGAGCCCCAATTGCACGCTGTCCTCCCCAGGCTGCAACCGTGTAATGGTAAGATTAAACTCACCCGCACTGGCCGCGATCACTTGGTTGAGCGGTTGGCTTCGACTGGCCACTGCTTGGCGACTGCGTCCAGACTGTGAGCGCAATTGCATGATGTGATTGCGCTTTTGTTGTAGCTCATTGTAAACCTTTCGCTCACTGACCAATGCGGCGCGCGCTTGCTCCGCCTGTGCCTGTATCGGCACCACGATGCCCCAATACAGCAAACTTAACAGCAGCACTCCCGCCGCAATCAACACGAGCCGTTGCTCGCGCAAGCTGATCGACTGCCACTGAGTCTGAATACGTGCGATCATGATTGGCTCCTTAGGGTAAATTCACCGCTGACCGTCTCACCACTGCGATTAAGCTGCCCCAAGTCTGTCGCATAATGCTTACTCAAGGTGGCACGTAAACGCTCAAACTGCGCGAAATCATTGCCGGTTGCTCGCAGTATCAAGGCTTCTCGATTGGCTTGGTAGCGCAGCGCCTCGAGCTCGATACCAGGCACATCTTCCAGTAGAGGAGCCAGTTCGACCAGCCAGGGTAAAAGCGCCGCATCATGTTGTTGGTTTTCTAGCCGAGCTATCTCTGCATCCATTTGCCGCACCATGTATGAGCGCGTCGGGATCCGCTCGTACTCGGGCAAGGTTTGGCGAAAAAGGGCTTCACTTTGTCCCCGTAATGCGCGGGCTTGCTGCTGGGTGTCACGAATCGACAGCCACTGTTCGACGCCAAGCAATCCAGCCATGGCGATCAACAGACAGGCTGCGGGCAAAAAGGGTCTAAGTGTCTGCTTGGTTTGGCTTTGAGGGCGATATCCGCCGGTCAATAGGTTTGCCGTCACGCCATGACTCTGCACCGCTAATAGATGCATTGCGTGATCTGACTGCCACTCGACAGGGAGCGGTAACGCGCTTAAGGGATTATCAGCCTGTGGCTTGTCGTCGCCATAGCCTTTGATAGTGAGAGAGTCGGGCTGCTCAGGTGACAGGGTTTCCTCACTGTCTTGGCGGTGTTGCCACCAAGTCTGCACCCAAAAGGCGAGCCAGTCCGCCGAGCCTACCACGCCTTGATTTGCACTAAAACGGCACAGCCACTGTTCATCCAATGCCAAGAGTGAGAGCGAATCAGACGACCAAGGTACACAAAGCACATCGGGGATCCACTGGCGGGCATCAATGCCTGCCTCATCCAGCGCGTGTTGCCAAGCTTGCATTTGCTGGTGCGCTACCACGGCGACATGTGCGGTGTCTGCCTGGGTGTCAACAATACTCACATGTACTGCTTCCACCTCTTCCGCCAAGGCTTCCTCGAGCAAGTAAGGCACCACCTTGTCACGTTGGCGCCTTGAGCCTGGGGGCAATGTTACCGAGGTTAATGTCAGCCACGTGCTGTCCACCAGCACCACCACTCGCCGCGTTTGTGCTTGCTCGGTTAACGCTGACAGTTGCTGACAACTGCCGCTCTCAACCACTTGGTTATCACTGGCACGAACCTGCGCCCAATAAATGGGCTGGCTGGCATCACTGATCCTTATTATCAGTCGCTCGCTCACGCATTCCTCCGAACCGACGGCGCAAAACAGAAACCTCGCCATCGTCTTGATAGTGCAATAGTGCCTGGATGTGACGTTGGGCAGAGGCCACCTGCACATCGGCTTGTAATAAAAAGAACTCGCTGGTCACGCTGAGATGGGACACGACTCGCTCTCGCTCGGCGTCATCAAACTCGGTGAGGTTCAAGGTGTCGATAAACGCGGCCACACTTTTCCACCCTTCCTCCGGGCGCTGGGCAATCACCTGCTGGGCTTGTTCCACCGGTAACGCGGAGGTAAATAGGGCTGAAAGCAAAGGCGCTTGCTTCTCGGTTAAGGTATTCACATTGACCTTAAGCTCAGCGCTAGGCAAGGCGCAAAGCTGAGGCGAGGCGCGCCGAAACACATCACCATTAACCCCGCGCACCGCACGCCACTCACTCACATCGGCCAGCAAAGCATCCGCCGTCACATACGCAGGCTGCACGCTTTCATAATGCGCATCTTCCGCCCCGAGAGACTGATCCAGCTGATTGTTTTCATCAATAAAATCACGGCTTGCCTGAGCAATCACATCCGCTTGATAATCCTCTTCCACATACTGCCCCACTAGCGCCCGTAACACGGTGACCTCATAAGGGGTCGCCCCACCCACTTTGGCGCCACGTAGCTGTAAACTATTGAGGTTAAAACAAGCGCTCGCATCTTGTAAGTGTCCACTTACTTTTCCGCCATCCAGCGGAAAGGTTCGAGCGGGCTCTGCCCAGGTTTGACTTAAGTTCACCGTTTCACTGCCTGCTAAGCTCTCGCGCAATACCGATGCCGCCAAGCCTTCAACCGCATTGCCAAACCAATACGCTTGCTGAAAATGCAGCTGGTTTTCGGCGCGGTGGTAGTTGGTGTATAACCGCGCCGCCATGCTTCCGGCAATCGCGGTCATCAGCGCCATGATCATCATCACCACCAAAAGGGCGGCGCCCTGCTGACGATTCATTGTGCCTCCCGCTGCAGTGGTGCCGGCAAGGTTTGCCCAGCCACGAGATAAGTGCGCACTAACCGGCCATAGCGGGGATGGGTAAAGCGCACTTGAACGGCTTTCGGCAATGCATGTTTGGTATCAAAACTGTCTTGCCAATCCTGTTTGACGTAGAAGCGAAAGGTCAAATCATCAATATCACTGAGCAGCGTCGCCACCGCGGGTTCATCACTCGCGGCTTGGTCTGGGTAACGCCAGCGCAAGCGTTCCAGCTTGCCATCTCTCTGACGGTACCCGACCGCTACCACTTCTCCGCGTGGAAAGCGCATTTGTGGGTTAATCCAGCCCGTGCGGGTAAAGCGCACGCCCATCCCATCACTTTGTAATACCTCTGAACCCGCGATCAGCAACTGCTCTGTTGGCGCTTGTCCTTCGACCCGCTGACGTCTTGCCGCCATTTGACGAAAGTCACTGTCCATGATCACCAACGCGCGCTGCAGCTTCTGTAAGGTCTCACCCACCTGCTGAGACTGCTCGTCACTGCGCTGCACGGTTTGCAGTACTTGGTATGCGGTCAGACTAATGCTGGCGAATACCACTAACGCCAACAGCACTTCCAATAAGGTAAATCCTCGTTCAACGCGTGGCGACATAGGTCCTCACCGTCACTAACGGGTTATCGGTCTCTGCGGCGGCAGCCACTGACATATCAACCGCACGTAACTGGCCCGTTTCTGTGGCGACTGGCACCAACTGCCATTGCCATTGTTGCCCCGCCATCTCGGTGGTGCCTTGTGTGGCTTTATCTGGCACCTTAGCGCTGAGCACCACCTCGGCGAGTTGATTATCCGCCACCATCGCGGCTAAGGTTTTTTGTTCTAAGCGACTCAGTGAGCGGGTGTGTTGCCCAGTGGCTTTCATCACACTCAGCGCCGCCACGGCAAAGATCGCCACCGCGACTAAGACCTCAAGCAAGGTCATTCCCTGCTGCGAGTTAGCGCGTACTAACATCATCACCCTCTCCTGCACGCTGCCAAGTAAACTGCGCCAGTTCATTCGCTTTGAGCTGCCAGACCGCACGGCCATCTGTTTCAACCATCAGGGTAAACGGTGTCAGCTCACCATTGGGCAGTAGCCAGATTTGCGGTGGCGCCACCGCCTGCTCATCGTCTTCGTCAAACAAATCCTCAAACAGCGGCTTATCCTCGAACAACCTATCTTGTTGCTGCCAACCAAAGCCATCCATGGTTAAGACAAAGCGGCTTTGCTCTGGCAGGCGGCCTTGGGTCGCCCAGCGGTCACTGCTAACAGGTTGCCATTGCTCTTGTCCCAACACTAAAAGTTGATAGCGCTGTTGTTCGATACGCACGCCATAGGTGCGTCCTTCCAACCAACTTTGCTCTGCCCACAGCTTCATCCGCTGATACAGTGCTTGCCCGGCTTCTTGTGTGCGAGTGTCCGCGGGCTCAGGCATCACCATTATCACGCCTGAGGTGCTCACCGCGACGATGACGACCACCAGCAGGATCTCTAATAAGGTAAAGCCGGCCGCTTGACGCATGTTATTGCAGCTCGTTGAGGTTCCAGTTACCAATGTCTTGGTTAACCCCTTCCCCACCTTCTTGGCCATCAGCGCCTAAAGAAAAGATATCAACAACACCGTGCTCGCCTGGGCTGACATAGCGATAGTCATTGTTCCACGGGTCTTGCGGCAGACGTTTGATGTAACCTTGCGCGGGGTAGTTACGGGGGACCGGATCACTTTGTGGCTGGGTCACTAGCGCGTCTAAGCCTTGATCGGTGGTGGGGTACTGATTGTTATCCAATTTGTACATATCCAGCGCATTTTCAAGCGCACTGACATCCGCCACCGCTTTTTTCACCGCGGCTTTGTCTTTGTTGCCCAGCAAGTTTGGGGCAACAAAGCTGGCTAGCAGGCCAATAATCACCACCACCACCATGACTTCGAGCAACGTGAAACCTTGTTGACGACGCATTTCTTTCTCCTTGTTAAAATTCATAAAATCACAAACCGACCATGTCATTCATGGCAATAATTGGCATCAAGGTGGCCACCACGATAAAAAGCACTAACCCGGCCATCATTACAATCATTAACGGGCCAAATACTCCCAGGGCAACATTGACTTGCGCCTCAAAATCTTTGTCTTGGTTATCGGCTGCGCGTGAGAGCATCGGCTCCAGCTCGCCACTGCGCTCACCGCTAGCAATCATATGTAGCATCATGGGAGGGAACAGCCCTGACTGGTCGAGCGCAACACGTAAGCTAGCCCCCTCGCGCACTTTATCGGCCGCTTCTAATACCCGCTTGCGCACATATTGGTTAGTGATCACTTGCGCAGCGACCTTGATCCCATCCAACAATGGGATTGCGCTGGCGGTACAAATCGCCAATGTCCGAGCAAAGCGTGATGTGTTCAATCCGCGCGCCACTCGACCCAGTATCGGTAACGCGAGCTTTTGCTTATCCCAGGCAAGACGACGCTGGGTGTCTTTCAGCAATAGACGAATCCCCATACTGACAAGAACCAGCCCACCGACCACCCACACGCCCCACTGAGTGATAAAGTCACTGGCGTTTAAGAGAAATTGGGTTGATGCGGGCAGTGATTGCCCCGTTTGGACAAATTGACCGACGATATCAGGTACCACGGTGGCCAACAGGAAGGCGACAATCAGTACCGAGAAAAATGTCAAAATCGCCGGATACAGCATGGCTTGCAACAAAGTGGCTTGAATGCGTTGACGGTTTTCCACATAGTCCGCAAGGCGCTCGAGGACGGTGCCCAAGTGGCCCGCTTTTTCACCGGCTGAAATCATCGCCCGGTAGAGTTCGTCAAAGACATTGGGGTAATCCGCCAACGCATCGGCGAGTGTATACCCTTCCATCACTCGCGCGCGCACACTGGTCATCATGTTGCCAATTCGCGGCTTCTCGGCCTGCTCTGCCACCGCTTTTAAGCACTCTTCGAGAGGCATCGCCGCCTCAATCAAGGTCGCCAACTGACGGGTGATCAGTGACAGCTCCTGGGTGCTAATACCGCGCCCGCGCTGACGAAAAAGCGGCTGAGAAGCCGAACTTTTTTGTGTCGCACGCTTACGGGTAGTGGCCTGGACATCGAGGGGAGTAAAGCCCTTGTCGCGCAATTGTTGCCGCGCTTGGCGTGCCGTATCGGCTTCAATCACGCCCTTGCGTTTGCGCCCTCGCGCATCCAGTGCTTGGTAGTCAAAGGCAGCCATTAACTCTCCTTGGTCACTCGCATCACTTCTTCCAGGGTGGTTTCCCCGTTCAGCACTTTGGCCAAGCCGTCATAGCGGATACTGGGGCTTTGCGCCCGCACCGCCTCCTCGATGGCATGCTCACCGGCATCATGGTGAATCAGCGCTTGTACCTTCTCATCCACGGTCAACAACTCATGGATCCCGGTACGGCCGCGGTAGCCTTTTTGGTGACAATGCTCGCAACCACTTGGTTTATATAAGGTGATGGTTTCGCCTTGATTGGCAAGCCCCACATCTGCAAACAATTGTTGCTGCGTTGCGTCGGCTTGATAGGGCACTCGGCAGTGTTCGCACAGGGTACGGACCAAGCGCTGCGCCAATACACCAAGTAGCGATGATGAAAGCAAGAAAGGCTCAATCCCCATATCGCGCAAGCGCGTCACCGCACCAATGGCAGTGTTGGTATGTAATGTGGACATCACCAAATGGCCAGTCAGGGAGGCTTGAACCGCAATTTGCGCGGTTTCTAAGTCGCGAATTTCCCCCACCATCACCACGTCAGGATCTTGACGCAACATCGCACGCAAACCGCGGGCGAAGGTCATATCGACTTTCGGGTTGACTTGGGTCTGGCCAATACCGGCCAGATCGAACTCGATCGGATCTTCAACGGTGAGGATATTCCGATCCTCACTGTTAATGGTTTGTAACCCTGCGTATAAGGTGGTGGATTTCCCCGATCCGGTCGGCCCGGTGACCAGTAAGATACCATGAGGCTTGTGAATAAGGGCTCGGAAACCTTGGTGAAGCGCTGGTGCCATGCCAAGTTGGGCTAAATCAAGTTGTACGGCATTCTTATCGAGTAAACGCATCACCACACGCTCACCGTGTGATGAAGGCATGGTCGACACCCGCACATCGACCGCACGGCCACCTATACGGACTGAAATACGACCATCTTGCGGCACACGCTTTTCGGCAATATCCAGCTTGGCCATGACTTTCACTCGAGAGACTAACAGCGGCGCCAGTTTTCGACTCGGAGAGAGGACTTCTCGTAACACACCATCAACACGGAAACGAATCGATAACGCATGCTCAAAGGTTTCAATGTGGATATCAGACGCACTTTCTTTGATCGCTTCCCCCATCATCGCGTTTATGAGCTTGATGATCGGGGCATCATCTTCTGATTCCAGCAGGTCTTCACTTTGAGGCAACTCCTCCGCGAGAGAGAAAAAATCATCACTGTCTGCATCCGCGCCAATATCGGCCATTAGCTGTTGAGCATCTGCGCTATCGCGTTGATACAAACGGGTGAGATGTTGGTCAAAGTCACTGTCTGACACAATTTCAGGGGCACAACTTTTTCCTAACACCCGTTGAACCTCGGCAAGGGTGTTCGGTGTCACAGACGACAAGCACAGTAGGCGTGCAGGCTCAGTGTCATTGAGTAATATCACCCCATGACGGCGGGCAAAGCCAAAAGGCAACTGCCAACGAGCGTCCGGATCTCGGCTGAGCTCTGTCGCGCGATCACTCATCCTGCTAGCTCCGCTTTTAGCGCGCGTACCTCGGCAGGCATCACTGCCTCGCTGTTGTAATCTGGCAGCACCGGCTTTTCGGCATCCGGCATCAGCTTCACGCCGTCTTGTGCCCGTAACAGCTGCTCAGCTCGAATATAGTTGTACTTACGCTGCGTCACGCCATCCGCTGTTAAGCCGGTACGAATAATGGTCGGCTTGATAAACAGCATCAGGTTCTTCTTTTCAGTCTGGGTCGAGGTCGACTTAAACAAGTGACCTAACACGGGAATATCTCCCAGTACAGGGACCTTGGACTCACTCTCTACCGTGCGTTCATCAATCAAACCACTTAGCACAATCATCTGTTGGTCGCCTACCATCACGGAAGTGGTCAACTGGCGCTTGCCAAAGCGCACATCCACAGCACCGCTCGCGCCAAGTACGTTAGACACCTCCTGCTCGATATCCAATAGCACCGCCGATCCTTCATTGATTTGAGGGGTCACCTTCAGCTTGATGCCAACATCTTTACGCTCGACCGTTTGGAACGGGTTATCGTTATTCGAGCCAGTTTGCGAGCCGGTGATGACGGGTACCTCTTCCCCCACCACAAACGAGGCTTCTTGGTTATCCAGTACCATCAGATTGGGCGAAGACAGAATATTGGATTCATTGTTCGAGGCCACGGCCGTCACCAATGCCGTCCAATCGCCCATGATCACCCCAGCCGCGAGGCCATTTAGCCCCCCCAAGACTTCATTGAGCGCCGAGTAATCACCCGATTCCGTGATAGGTACTTCGTAGCTATCGCCATTGCTATCAAATCGCGTTTCCGTGCGCGTGGTATCTTCGGTCGCTTTTTGTCCCGTCAGATAATTGGTCACACCGACGCCAGTGTTGTTGAACTGAATGCCCCCGTTTTCGAGCGACCCCCATTGCACCCCTAAATTGGCCCCATCGGATTCGGACATTTCCACAATCAGTGCTTCAATCAAGACTTGCGCACGGCGAATATCAAGCTGAGAAATCACGCTCTCTAAGGTTTTCAATATATCGGGCGGCGCGGTGATCACTAGCGCATTGGTCCCCTGGTGGGCAGAAATCTGCACCGTCTGTTGTGTCGACCCTGGCTTGCTCTTTTTCTCTTTTTCTTCCAGCAGATTATCCGACACTCCTTTGAGCACATCGACCACCTCGTCCGCTTTGGCATAACGCAAGTAAATCACTCGGCTATTTCCGGTCGTCGCCATCTCTTTGTCCAACTGTCGGATCAGTTTTTTCACCCGCTCACGCACTTTTGGCTCGCCCGAAACCAAGACCGCATTTAGACGCTCATCGGCGACAATACGCGGCTCAAGCAATTCAGGGCGCGTGTTGGCATTGTCCCGCTCATTCAGTGCATCAACAATACGCACCATTTCAGCGGCAGAGGCGTGCTCTAGGCGCACGACCTCAACCTCTTTATCACCGGCTTGGTCAACACGTTGAATAATATCGGTTAAGCGATTCACCACCGCTGCACGTCCGGTAATCATGATCACATTAGCCGGATCGTAGTGCACCACATTGCCGGCACCGGCATTGTTGATAAGCTGGCGTAAAAGAGGGGACAGCTCACGCACCGAAACGTTTTTTACTGCGACCACACGCGTGACAACTTCATCGCCCACCACGTTATCGGCTTCACCCACCACAGGCACGGGCGACGTTTTGGCATCTTTGTCGCGTACCACCTTGACGACACCGTTATCCATTTCCACCACGGCAAAGCCATATACTTCCAAGACATTGAGGAAAAATTGGTAGTACTGCTCTTCGGTCAACGTGTTGTAGCTACGTACGTTAACTGTACCTCTCACGGAGGGGTCAACAATGATGGTCTTTTCTAGGTTACGACCCACAATTTCAATAAATTCCTGAATATCAGTGCCTTTAAACGATGCACTGAATTCAGCCGCGCTCGCCGACAGTCCAGAAAAAAGAAAAGTCACAGCGATGAAATAGGGGATCAGTCGTTGCCTTAAATTCACGTCACGCTCCTACTGCCGCGCGCAGCGGTGGTTGTAATTTATAATTGAATCGAAATGTCATGTTGCTGTCCTTGCCGCTCGACGACCAGATCAAGCGTGCCCTGTTGTTGAATGCGACTGAGAATGTCGGGCAGTGCCACTGAACGACTGAGTTTGAGGCCATTAATCGCAATCGCGATGTCCCCGGGCTGCAACCCAGATTGTTCAAACAACACCGGATTTTTTCCTGGGGTGAGACGAAAGCCTTTCAGCGCCTTGGCATCACCCACTTGCGCGAGCTGCACATAATCAAGGAGACGCTGGGGGTTTTGATTAAGCTGCTGCGCAAGATTGGCCGGCCAGTCAGCGCTGGCTGTCTCATGGGGAGCGGACTTTGGGGGCGTCACCTTCCCTTTTGACGGTGAAAAGACGGTTTGCGGGGTACTATTAGCCTCAACACCCGGCATCAGCAGTGCCTCTCGACGTGTCCCCTGGCGCAAAATCACCCGATCAGGCAACACCTGTTCGATGCTAACTTGGGTGCCTTTCACCTGCTCACCCACCCCATAGGTCGCCTGTTGACCGCGATTGGCAATCACCGCTAGCGCACGCGACGGCTGATCACTGGCAACCACGCCCACCAATGTCAATTGCAACCGGGTTTCCGGCACCTGACTAACCGCTTGGCGACGTTGGGCCTTCGACGCCTGATAACGCCCGAAAAGCTGGGCATCCATCACAGGGGCGATCGACAAGGTTGCGGTCGATGACTGCGATGTCCCCGCCTCGTGTACTACGGGTGTAAAAGCCGATGGTGCGGGTTGATAGAAAGCCCACACCAGACGACCTGCCAACCATGCGAGCACGCAGACCAAGCCAATATTAAGCCAAGGGGCTGCGCGACGCAGGGTTTGTGGCGAAAAAGAGAAGCGATTATGTTGGCGTCCTGCCTGAGAGATCATTCCTTTTAAACCAATTTGGGTCACCGTTTATCCATTGATGGCTTTTTTTGCCAGCAAATTCCATCATTAGATTACGAAAAGCTGGGCATGCTAGCAAAAACGCTTTGTGATAGTGAGACTTTTTCAGTCATAGGGCTTTATTTTATCGAAGTCATTGCCCTGACGGGAGGTGGAACTGCGATGCTGTGATACTGCTCTAAAGTAAATTTTGTGCTAATGTCGCCGATCCAGATTGCGCAGGAGTTGGATGATGAAAAACCACGCATCAACGCCCTTGACGGCGGTCAGGTTAGATAAATGGCTATGGGCTGCCCGTTTTTACAAAACGCGCTCCATTGCGCGCAATATGATTGACGGGGGCAAAGTGCAGTACAATGGCCAACGTGCTAAGCCGAGTAAAATGGTAGAAGTCGGTGCAGAAATCCGCCTTCGCCAAGGCAATGATGAAAAAACCGTCACTGTCATGGCGCTTTCGGAGCAGCGGCAGGGGGCGCCGATCGCGCAAACCTTGTATCAAGAAACCGAGAGCAGCCTCGCCAAGCGCGAGCACGAGTCAGAAATGCGTCGCTTAAATGCACACAACCCACGTCCTGATGGGCGGCCGGATAAAAAGCAACGCCGAGATATTCGTAAATTTAAACAAGGCATAGATTAAGGTCGCATTCGCGCCATTGCCGGAGAGAGATTGCATGTCAAACGATCAACTACACCGTTACCTATTTGAAGATGTGTCTGTTCGTGGTGAGCTGGTCAAGCTCGATGACACCTATCAGCGCATACTGGAAAACCAAGATTTCCCGGCGCCGGTCAATGCCTTGCTGGGAGAGATGCTCGCCGCGACCAGCTTATTGACCGCTACGCTCAAGTTTAACGGCTCAATCACAGTGCAACTGCAAGGCGATGGGCCTGTCTCTCTCGCTGTGATTAATGGGGATCACCACCAGCAGCTGCGGGGAACGGCTCGCGTCAAGGGCGAAGTCAAAGACGATGCAACCCTGCCGGAGATGATGGGCAAAGGCCAACTCATCATCACCATTGAGCCTGTCGATGGTGAACGCTATCAAGGGATTGTCGGTCTTGAGTCTGACAACTTACAAGCCTGTCTTGAAGATTACTTCGCCCGTTCCGAGCAACTGATGACTCGCCTTTGGTTGCGCACGGGTGAGCACGACGGTAAGCCCCATGCGGCTGGGATGATGCTGCAAATCCTGCCAGATGGTAAAGGCGACAACAGCGACTTCGAGCATCTGGCGCAGTTGACTGAAACCATTAAAAACGAAGAGCTATTTAGCCTGTCTGCTAAAGATGTGCTGTATCGTTTGTACCACCAAGAAAAAGTCACGCTGTATCCAGCGCAAGAGGTGGTATTCAAATGCAGCTGCTCACGTGAGCGCAGTGCCAGCGCGATCGCCGCCATTGAGCGTAGCGAAGTGGATAAAATGGTGGCTGAAATGGGAACGATTCATTTGCATTGTGATTATTGTGGCACAGACTACGCTTTCGATAGTGTTGATGTTGCAGCTATTTTCGAGCAAAACGCGGATTCTTCCTCACAAATGCAGTAACAGCGTGCTACATTTTTAGCGCTCCGAAGCAAATCCACCTGACGGAGTTCAAAAGCCAGCATTATGCTGGCTTTTTTCTTATTCCTACCCGACTTAACTCACATTTTTTCTCGCATTATTTTTGTACAAACAATAATAGGTCTTTGGGTAGCGCAAACGATTAACTAAGCGTTACCATGTCTATGACATGGCACCTGGTGGTCCGTACCCTACAATCAAAATAACCCCAGTGTGCAGTCTTATATGGAGTCAGTCCCTGAAATCACATATTCAGGTTGCTAGCACAAAGACAGTTAACAACATCTTACCCCAAGGAGCACCTATGACTGTCCTGAACGTCGAACCCGAGGTCGCTGACATCGATCTTTCCCGTCATGGTCTGGAAAATGTCAAAGAAGTCATCCGTAACCCCTCTTATGAGCAACTGTTCGAGGAAGAAACCAAACCTGGGCTGGAAGGCTACGAAAAAGGCGTGGTGACCGAGCTCGGCGCGGTGGCGGTAGATACGGGTATTTTTACCGGCCGCTCACCAAAAGATAAGTACATCGTCCGCGATGACACCACCCGCGATACCATTTGGTGGTCTGATCAAGGCAAAAACGACAACAAGCCGATTGACCAAGCGGTATGGAAAGATCTGAAAGCCCTCGTCACTGATCAATTATCAGGCAAACGCCTGTTTGTGATTGATGGCTATTGTGGCGCCAACCCAAATACCCGATTACGTATTCGCGTGATCACCGAGGTAGCGTGGCAAGCACACTTCGTGAAAAACATGTTTATCCGCCCAACCGATGAAGAGCTGAAAGACTTTGAGCCCGACTTTGTGGTGATGAACGGTGCCAAGTGTGTCAACACCAAATGGCGCGAGCAAGGTTTGAACTCGGAAAACTTCACCGTATTCAACCTCACCGAACGCATGCAGCTCATCGGCGGTACCTGGTACGGCGGCGAGATGAAAAAAGGCATGTTCGCGATGATGAATTACTTCTTGCCACTGCAAGATATCGCCTCGATGCACTGCTCGGCGAACATGGGTAAAGACGGTGATGTCGCCATCTTCTTTGGTTTATCCGGCACCGGCAAAACCACCCTCTCTACCGATCCCAAACGCCAGCTGATTGGTGATGATGAACACGGCTGGGACGACCATGGTGTGTTTAACTTCGAAGGCGGGTGCTACGCGAAAACCATCAAGCTCTCGAAAGAAGCAGAACCCGATATTTACAACGCCATTCGCCGTGATGCATTGCTGGAAAACGTTACCGTTCGTGGCAATGGCACCATCGACTTTGACGACAACACCAAAACAGAAAACACCCGTGTCTCCTACCCAATTTACCACATCGATAACATCGTTAAGCCGGTATCAAAAGGGGGGCATGCCAACAAGGTGATTTTCTTGTCGGCGGATGCCTTTGGTGTGCTGCCCCCGGTGTCTAAGCTGACGCCAGAGCAAACCAAGTACCACTTTTTATCTGGCTTCACGGCTAAGCTCGCGGGCACTGAGCGTGGTATTACCGAGCCCACACCAGCGTTTTCCGCCGCCTTCGGTGCCGCCTTCTTGACCTTGCATCCGACCAAGTACGCAGAGGTGTTGGTCAAACGCATGGAAGCCGCCGGCGCGGAAGCCTATTTGGTCAACACTGGCTGGAACGGCTCAGGCAAGCGGATCTCCATCAAGGATACGCGTGCGATCATTGATGCGATTTTAGATGGCTCCATCGAAAAAGCGGAGACCAAGTCAATTCCAATCTTTAATTTGGAAGTGCCCGTCTCACTCGACGAAGTGAGCGACGGCATTCTTGACCCGCGTGACACCTATGTCGATCCTCTTCAGTGGGAAAGCAAAGCCAACGATCTGGCACAACGCTTTATCGATAACTTTGAAAAATATACCGACACCCCCGAAGGAGCCGCGCTGGTCTCAGCCGGACCTAAGCTAGACTAACCCCCTACCCCCGTATCGCGCGTGCGATATGGGGGCCTCTTCCCCGACCGAGATACTGGCTAATAGTTGAAGTGACGACACTTTTGCGCCAGTCTTATTGCTACTGATTGCCTTGATAGGGTTGGTTCATGCGCATCCTGGCCAAACTGTTCGCCAGCTTTTTCATTCTCTGTGTCACCGCATTATTGGTGTTAGCAGTCCTCTTTCACACGCGCTACAGCACCGCGCTGTTTCATCATGTCGTGTCACCTTTGCTGCCGGGCGATCTCTCCGCCAAACAGGTGGTCTATCATTGGCGTCAGCCACTGAGTTTGACCCTCACTAAGCCTAGCTATCACGTCGGTCCGCAACACTGGCAGGCCGACCGGCTGCGCGTACAACTTGATGCTACGCGATTGCCACACATTCACTGGCTGCGGATTGATGGCCTGTCTATCGATCTGACGGGCCGCACGCCACCACCTAGCCTAGAGATGTTGCCTGCGTCCCTGCAAATCGGTCGTATCTTGTTCAACGACCTAAATCTCATTGGAGGAGATTGGCAAGCGCACCAAGTGAGTGCCCAGCTTGATAAGTGGCAAAAGGGCGACTCACCATGGGGATCGGTCCGTGGTCGCGCGCAATGGGAAGCCAAACAGATCGATTGGCACGACCTAACGGTCTCTGATGCCCTCCTAGATGCCCAACCCTCGCCAAAAGGCTGGCAACTCAATGGCGTCTCATTTCAATGGCAACGTGCTGCCTTTAGCGCCCAAGGGCAATGGCAACCTGGTGCACTCGCCTTGAGCCAATTGACCATTAGCAATGCCATTGTGGATAGTGAGCAAACACAACAGCGGCTCCGCGAAGCCTTGTCACATTGGCCGTCAAACACCCAGGTCACCATCGCTCGAGCGGACGTCCGTCAACTCAGTGCCGAAACGGATCATCTGTCGGTCAATGCCCTGACCTTTTCAGCGGAACAATTAGCGTTTACCCCTCAGTCGCCTTGGTGGCATCAACCTCAGCTACGCGCCTCGTTTAATGCCGACTATATCCGTTGGCAAGGGCAAACGTGGGAGCAACCGTTAGGGGAGCTGGAGCGTCGCGGTGATACGTGGATAGTCAATCAATTCACCAGCCAGTGGCATGAAGGATTTATCGCGCTTTCCGGCCAATTTTCGCCCCAGGCTTGGCAGATAGACAGGCTACGCGCCAATGGCCTCACCCTCAGCCGCGAACGGCTTAGGCCGCTGATAGGCGCATTGCCAGATTGGCCGCCACATATCGTCATTACCGATCTGTCGCTGAAACACAATGAGTGGTTAGCGTTATCGCCAGGGTTCCCGATCAAGGTGGATGGCATTGATATCGATGGGCGCGATCTGCGTCTGCGGCATGACACGCAGTGGCAATTACGCCATGGAACACTGACCGCGAGCGCCAGCTATGCCAGCATCAATCAGCAGTGGCTGGCTGAACCCTACTTACGCGTAGAAGCGAGCGATGGGCTCGTCAATCTACGTCAATTATTACTGGGTTTTTCCGATGGTCAGCTTGCTGCCTCCGGCCAGTGGAATTACAACACGCCGAGCCTACCATGGTCATTCCAAATTGACGGCCTACACGTCCCCTTATCCCTTTATCAATCATGGTTTGACTGGCCGCTGCCTTTAAGCGGGTTTCACGATCTTCAAGGGCAATGGTCTGGGCTGGCGTCTGATACCGAAAGTTTCAACGTGGGGTTAAATGGCACCCTTGCGGTTACCCTGCTGAATGGTCACGCGGATGTCACGCCAGATAAAGGCTGGCCAGAACGAATGTCTGGGTGGTTTCAAAAAGCRCCAACCCAGCAACGCCAGTCGCGGTCGTTCCCGTTTGAACAACTTTCTCTAAAAGCCGACCGTGGCCATATCACGGGTATTCTTCAGGGGGACACATCCGTGTCGATTGATTGGCCGATTTATCAAACCGCCACCCCAAGTGTACGTTAACGCAGTAGTGCCAACTGAGGGGCAGGCTGTGCGGTGGCGCCATCGTCTGATGGCAGCAACACATAAGTGCCGGTAAACACGCCGGCCTTATCGTCGCCACTAAAAAACTCGACTTCGAGCGTGACACGCGCCCGACGACCGTTTTCCAGCCTATCAAGCTCACCGCTCAAGTTATCCAGCGATACACTCGCCCTTGGCCGCTCCGCCACCGGGCGACGATAACGAATGTGGCTGTCTGCGAGGACAATATCCGCACTGAGTTGACGCTCTTTCATTAACAGCCACACCATTCCCCAACCCGCGAGCGTGGCAAGACTAAAAATGCTGCCCGCAAACATGGTGTGACGCGGGTTCAAATTGGCATTTAAATTGGCACACACTTCAAAGTGATAGCCGGTGAATTGGCTGATCTGCACCCCCATTTTATCGCTGATAGGGATTTGTTCTTGCCAGCGCTGCTGCAGCTCGGTACACCACTCAGGATGACGTACCACATCAGACAAAGGGTCTAAGGGTTTCACCATCTGTTGATGACGAATCGGCCCGCGCTCATCACTGAGATCCCCCTGACGAATGAAGTCATGTTGAGCATAAAAGCTTACCGCCTCTTCTCGCGCACTGCACACAAGACGCTTGGCCCCCTCTTGCCGGGCCAATGACTCTAGTGCCATTAATATGAGCGCCCCGAGGCCACGATTACGAAAATCGGGAGAGACCGCCATATAACGGATCTGACCATCGTTGTCTGGGGTTAAGTAAAGACGCCCGATGGCAACGGGGTCATCATCACTGTCGACAATCATGCGATGACAGGCATTGCCATCGTAGGCATCGCGCTCTGAGCCGCGCGGCGCATGCCAAGGCTCGCGCAACATGCGATAGCGAAAGTCATAATAACGCGCAAGCTCTTGCTCTGTGCGTGGCGTGACGATTTTAAACATGCCTATCTCTCCCTGTTAGGCGCACATTTATACCTGAAGCCAGAAAGTCACCGGCCCATCATTGACCAAGCTCACCTTCATATCTGCAGCAAACTGACCGGTTTGCGTCTTCACGCCAGCCTGTTGGCAATCATGGCAAAACACCTCATACAGGCGTTCCGCTTCGGCGGGTGAGGCCCCTGAAAAACTTGGACGCATTCCTTTTTTCGTGTCAGCCGCGAGGGTGAACTGAGAGACCACCAGTAACGATCCCCCTGCCTGTGACACATTGAGATTCGTTTTTCCTTCGTCATCTTCAAAGACGCGATAACCGCGCACTTTATGCGCCAGCTTGGCTGCCTGAGTCTCGGTGTCGCCTTTCTCGACACCTAGCAGCACGACCAAGCCTTTTCCTATACAGCCCACGCGAGTGCCTTCTACGGTCACATTGGCTTCACTCACGCGTTGAATGAGGGCGATCATGGGTTTCCTCTTTTTCAATGGTTAAAGGGGGAGATGACGCATCCAGAGCGCTCGACCCAAAATGAGAAGCGTCGCCCTCCGCGCGCGGCCACCAACGTTCAGACTCTCTCAGCGTCGCCGTCACTTGGGCACCAAACAAGACGATACACCAACTAAAATACACCCAGACAAAGAGAATGGGTATCACCGCCAACGCGCCATAAATCAGTTGATAAGAAGGAAAGTGCGTCACATAGAGGGCGAAGACTTTCTTGCTTAATTCAAACAGGATACTCGCCACCGCCGCCCCGGCAAAGGCATGGCGCAGACGCACGCGCGTATTGGGGACCAACGTATAAAGCCCCATGAAGGTCAATGTGGTCAGGATAAAGGGCAAAACGCGCAATAAGGTGGTAAACAAATCATTGGCAATCCCGCTTTGTAATAACGACAGCGAGGTTAAATAGGAGCTCAACGCAATGCTGGTGCCAATAAGGATTGGCCCTAAGGTGAGCACCATCCAATAGATGGAAAAGGCGATCATTGTGGGTCGCTTGGTCTGAATTTTAAAGGTGTGATTCAGGCTTTTGTCGATGGCGGAAATCAGCATGATGGCCACCACAAACAAGAAACTCACCCCCACTGCCGTCATTTTACCGGCATTAGCAACAAACTCATTGAGGTAGCGTGCCACCACCTCGCCAGCAGCTGGCACAAAGTTGTTAATCACAAACTGCTGTAACGTCTCACCCACCTCTGAAAAACCAGGAAAACTCGAAAAGGCGGATAAAACCACGGTCACCAAGGGGACCAAAGATAATAGGGTCACATACGCCATATGGCCCGCACTCACCGTGAGCCGATCTTCGCCCATACGCCGCCATAAATGGGTCAGCATCGCCATCAACCAATGACGATAATGACACCACCTTTTCTCATCCAGGATCCCAATTTTGCGCATCCTTCCACCTTAACCTTGTGTTAGCCTTAAGCGTAATGAGTGTACATGATTTATGATTAAGGAGTTGCCTGTGCGGGCTATCTTTGTTTTTGTTATCGGCTTCACCCTACTCACTGGCTGTCAGTCTGCCTACTACTCGGCCATGGAGCAAGTGGGCATCCATAAGCGCGATATCATGGTTGATCGCGTGGAAGACGCCGCTGATGCGCAGCAAGAAGCGCAATCTCAGTTTAAGGATGCACGGCAAGCATTAAGCCAGCTTACCCAGTTTGACGGCGGTGAGTTACAAGCTGCTTACGAGGCAGTGGATAACCAGTATCAACAAAGTCATGATGCGGTCACCCGCGTGCGCGAGCGGATTGATGCGCTTGAGTCCGTCTCTGAAGCGCTGTTTGATGAGTGGGAAGAAGAATTAGACTTGTACACCAATCGACGCCTGCAGCGTGATAGTGAGCAACGCTTGCGTCAAACCCGCAAGGAGTACGAGCGGTTACGTGATGCGATGCGTCGTGCGGAAAAAACCATGACGCCAGTGCTAAACACGCTGCAAGATAACCGCCTTTATCTCAAACACAACCTCAATGCCCGCGCGATTGGTGCATTACAAGGTGAGTTGGATGCCCTTTCGGGCGAGATAGACCGCGCAGTCGCTGACATGCAACGCGCAATCCAAGCGTCAAATCGCTTTATCCAAACCCTCAATTAAACGCTAGCCAATAAAAAAGGCACCCGAGGGTGCCCTTTGTCCACATCGCGCGGTGATGCCCGCGTGATTAACCTTTACGACCTGCGCGCTTACGCTCGGTTTCGGTCAATAGCTTCTTACGGATACGAATGCTCTCCGGCGTCGCTTCAACCAGTTCATCATCATCGATAAACTCAAGCGCCTGCTCCAAGGTGTACTTGATCGCTGGGCTCAATACCTGCGCGTCATCAGTACCTGATGCACGAACGTTGGTCAGCTGCTTACCTTTCAAGCAGTTAACGGTCAGATCGTTGGCACGATTATGAATACCAATCACCTGACCTTCGTATACTTCGTCACCGTGCTCGGCAAACAAGCGTCCGCGGTCTTGCAAGTTAAACAGTGCGTAAGTCAGTGCTTTACCTGCCGCATTTGAGATCAACACACCATTAATGCGCTGGCCAATATCGCCACCTTTGTACTTACCGTAATGGTCAAAGGTATGATAAATCAGCCCCGAGCCAGAGGTCAGTGTTAAAAACTCTGTTTGGAAACCAATCAGACCACGTGATGGCATCACAAAGTCCATGCGTACACGGCCTTTACCATCTGGAAGCATGTTCGTCAGCTCGCCTTTACGCAGACCGATGCTTTCCATCACGCCACCTTGATGCTCTTCGAGCACGTCAATGGTCACTGTCTCAAACGGTTCGAATTTCTCGCCGTTTTCTTCTTTGATGATCACTTCTGGGCGCGATACCGCCAGCTCAAAGCCTTCGCGACGCATGTTTTCGATCAAAATAGACAGATGGAGTTCACCACGGCCAGACACGCGGAATTTATCTGGGTTATCGGTCTCTTCCACGCGCAGTGCCACATTGTGGACCAGCTCTTTTTGCAGACGCTCAAGGATATTACGTGACGTAACGTATTTACCTTCGAGACCTGCAAACGGCGAGGTATTCACCTGGAAGGTCATGGTCACAGTGGGCTCATCCACCGTCAGTGCAGGCAAGGCTTCCACATTACTTGGATCGCAAATCGTGTCTGAGATTTTCAGCTCACCCAATCCCGTAATGGCAATAATATCGCCCGCAGAGGCTTCATCAACGTCATGACGCTCTAGGCCCATGTAGCCCAAAACACTGCCGACTTTACCGTTACGCTTGCTGCCATCTGCACTCACAATCGTGACTTGCTGGTTCGGCTTAACCGAGCCACGTGTAATACGACCCACGCCGATCACACCCACATAAGAGTTATAATCCAGCTGAGACACCTGCATTTGCAGCGGCGTGGTGATATCGACATCCGGTGCATCAACGTTATCAACGATCGCATTGAACAGCGGCTCCATATCCTCGCCTTCTGTGGTTTCTTCTAGGCTCGCCCAGCCGTTAAGGGCTGACGCGTAAACCACTTGGAAATCCAATTGCTCATCCGACGCACCGAGAGTGTCAAACAAGTCAAAGACTTGATCCATCACCCAGTCAGGACGCGCCCCAGGGCGGTCAATCTTGTTGATCACCACAATCGGTTTCAAACCATGGGCAAAGGCTTTTTGGGTCACAAAACGGGTTTGCGGCATCGGGCCGTCTACCGCATCGACGACCAGTAGTACGGAGTCAACCATCGACATGATACGCTCAACCTCACCACCAAAGTCGGCGTGTCCTGGGGTATCAACGATGTTGATGCGGTAGTCATTCCAGTTAATGGCAGTGTTCTTGGCCAAGATGGTAATGCCACGTTCTTTCTCAATGTCGTTTGAGTCCATGACACGCTCTTCCACCTCACCGCGGGAAGCCAGCGTACCGGATTGCTGCAGCAGCTTATCCACTAGCGTGGTTTTACCGTGGTCAACGTGGGCAATAATGGCGATATTTCTTAGTTTATCTGTCTGTATTTTGGTCATGGACTCTCTTTTTCACTCGATAGACGGGGCGCGCGCCGAAGTTGGCGAGCTATGCTAACACGACGGCACCGCCACCTGATTAAAAAAACGGCCGTAATGTACCAGATTTTGTCGCAAAACCCACCTTATTATGTGAATTGGCTCACCGTCACTCAGGGTTCACCCTGTCACAGTTGATTATTTATTGTGCAAATACAAGGATTCATCGTGATGAGAGAAAAAATGAATTTTTAAAGACCGTCCACACTCTTGTCATGCATTGTCTGCTACAAAGAGAGGGGACGATGCCTGCACGCATCTCGTGCAAAGCGGCGCACCGTCTTTGCCCCTTGCACCATATGCGATCATGTTTGCACTACAATGGTGCACAATGCACGCTTTTGACCCAGGCTGCACACGGTTTTATCGCGTTAAACGCGGTTTGGCGCGGCTTAAAATTGTTGGCACGGTTTTCGCTTTGTCATGAAGCAAGGAGCCAACTCGCTATTTACTCAATTTGACACCGGAGGTTATTTCACATGTCAGTAGAAAACGTGCTCGCACTGATCCAAGAAAACGAGGTGAAATTCATCGACCTGCGCTTTACCGATACCAAGGGTAAAGAGCAGCATGTTTCTATTCCCTCACATCAGATTGATGATGACTTCTTTGAAGAAGGCAAAATGTTTGATGGCTCATCGGTTGCGGGCTGGAAAGGCATTAATGAGTCAGACATGGTGATGATGCCTGACCCAAGCTCTGCCGTGCTTGACCCTTTTACCGAGGAAAGCACCCTGAATATCCGTTGTGACATTCTTGAGCCTTCAACCATGCAAGGCTACGACCGTGACCCACGCTCAATTGCTAAACGCGCAGAAGATTACATGCGCGCAACCGGCATCGCCGATACCGTTCTCATCGGTCCTGAGCCAGAGTTCTTCTTATTCGACGACGTCAAATTTGCCACCGATATGGCTGGCTCGTTCTACAAAATTGACGACGTCGAAGCAAGCTGGAACTCAGGCACTGCTCTCGAAGGGGGTAACAAAGGTCACCGCCCTGGTGTGAAAGGCGGTTATTTCCCAGTTGCACCGGTTGATTCATCACAAGACATCCGTTCTGCCATGTCATTAGTGATGGAGGAAATGGGTCTAGTGGTTGAAGCACATCACCACGAGGTAGCGACCGCGGGTCAGAATGAAATTGCCACCCGTTTCAACACCTTGACCACCAAAGCCGACGAAATTCAAATCTACAAATACGTGGTTCACAATGTCGCGCACGCCTTTGGTAAAACGGCAACCTTTATGCCTAAGCCACTGGTTGGTGACAATGGTTCAGGGATGCACGTCCACCAGTCGCTTGCCAAAGATGGTCAAAACCTGTTTGCCGGTGACAAATACGGTGGTTTGTCTGAAACCGCACTGTACTACATTGGCGGTGTCATCAAGCACGCGCGTGCGATCAACGCATTCGCCAACGCCTCAACCAACTCGTATAAGCGTCTGGTCCCAGGCTTTGAAGCGCCGGTCATGTTGGCTTACTCAGCACGTAACCGCTCAGCGTCAATCCGTATCCCTGTGGTACCGAGCCCGAAAGCACGCCGTATTGAGCTTCGCTTTGCCGATCCAACAGCCAACCCGTATCTCTGCTTCGCTGCCATGCTAATGGCTGGCCTAGACGGGATTAAGAACAAGATTCATCCTGGCGATGCCATGGACAAAGACTTGTACGACTTGCCAGCGGAAGAAGCAGCGGAAATCCCAACCGTTGCCGAGTCACTGAAAGAGGCCCTGCAAGCGCTTGACGCGGATCGTGAATTCTTGACCACAGGTGGCGTATTCTCGGATGACTTCATTGATTCTTACATCACGCTGAAAGGCGAAGATGTTGAGCGCATCCAAATGACCACGCATCCCGTAGAATTCGAGCTGTACTACTCGGTATAAGCGCGCAAACAACGCAAATTGTTGCCCACCTCGCAGGTGGGCTTTTTTGTGCTTTTTACCCGCACGATGTGGCTTATCATGGTCCATATCTGCAGAAAAAGAAGGGTAAGCGATGCGCTGGATAGCCATCATCGTGTTCAGCCTCACTGTCACCTGCCAGGCTGGCACGATTTACCAATGGCGGGATCAAAACGGACAATGGCATATCAGTGATCAGCCTCCCAATGCGCCCCACCAAGTGCGGCATTATGCTCCCTCGCCGGTGTCGCCATCGTTAACGCAACCGCCGCAGACAACCACCCAGCCCGCCAGTCAATCAAACGTGGCGATCACACTGGTTCACCCCAGTGATGGCGCGACGTTACGTAGTAATCCCGGTAAGGTTTCAGTAAAAGCCACCCTTGCTCCGGCGGCTTCCCCAAGCGACCAGGTCCAGCTGGTGATGGACGGTAACCCCGTTCAGGCTCACCCTAAACAGACGCGCAGCGCCTCACAGCTCACACTACAATGGCACCTCGGCCCGGTAGACAGGGGCACCCATCGTTTTCAAGTCCGCTATTTAGAAAGCGGCAAGGTAATTGCATCATCCTCTGAGCATCAAGTGTATTTGCATCGCGCCCATGTGAATCAGCCACATCGAACGCATGATTAACCCGCGACAACGCCGATGAATTCACAAACCCAGCAGTGCAAGCTGCATCAAGCAAGGATCTCGATTACACTCAATGCACCAAAATAGTGCAAACAAGGACGCAACACAGATGACCCCCGCTCAACTGTTCGATCATCTTCTCACCGCGATCATTGTGGTGGATAGCCAATGGCGTATTCAGTACGTCAACGCGGCCGCCGAGCAGCTGATGCACCAAAGTGCCAGGCGCCTGCTGACACAACCGCTCACCGCGCAGATTCAGCACGCCAGCGTCGACTGGGGACAAATTGCCAACACCACACGTGCCGGGCAAAGCTTGACGGACAGTGATGTGACCTGGGTGGTGGACGGCCAGCCACAAAAGGTGCAACTCAGCGCCAGTCCGTTGTTTGATCAAGCAGATGAGGGACGGCTGTTACTGGAAGTGAATGTGGTCAGCCAACAACAAAGGATCAGTAAGGAGCTTACCCAAAAAGCGCAACAACAAGCGGCAAAAGAGTTGGTACGCGGCTTGGCACATGAAATAAAAAACCCGCTCGGCGGCTTACGCGGGGCGGCACAGTTGCTAGAAAAGATGCTGCCTGATGCGAGCTTGGCTGAATATACGCAAATTATTATCGAGCAAGCCGACCGATTGCGAAACTTGGTCGACCGTTTACTGGGGCCACAGCGCCCTGGGTTGCGCCAACGACAAAACATTCACGTTGTGTTGGAAAAAGTCCGCCAATTGATCAGCCTCGATAACCACGAAGGCATCCAGATCATTCGCGATTACGACCCCAGCTTACCCGATTTTGAGATGGATCCTGAGCAGCTTGAGCAAGCGATTCTCAACGTCGCCACCAATGCTGCCGATGCCATACGCGGTCAGCCTGACGCCTGTTTGACGCTCCGCACGCGCACAGGCTTTCAAACCGTGATCCATGGCGAGCGTCACCGAGTGGTCGCGCAAATTGAAATCATCGACAATGGGCCCGGGATCGCGCCGCATCTGCAGGACACCTTGTTCTACCCCATGGTGACGAGCAAGGCTGACGGCAATGGGCTTGGACTCGCTATCACCCATCATTTAATCGATCAGCATCAAGGCAAAATTGACGTGAATAGCTGGCCAGGCCATACCTGCTTCACCATCCAATTGCCAATCATTGAAAAGGACACGCCACATGAGTAAAGGGACCATTTGGATTGTTGATGATGACAGCTCCATTCGTTGGGTGATGGAACGCACCCTCAGTGCCGCCGGCCTCACCTGCGATACGTTTAGCAATGCTGAAAATGTACTCAGTGCCCTGCATGAACGTCGCCCTGATGTGTTGGTCTCCGATATTCGCATGCCAGGTAGCGATGGGCTGGCGCTGCTAAAAGCGGTACAAGAGCAACACCCTGACTTACCCGTGATCATCATGACCGCGCACTCGGATTTAGATGCCGCGGTTAACGCCTACCAAAAAGGCGCGTTTGAATACCTGCCCAAGCCGTTTGATATTGATGAAGCGCTGGCTCTGGTTGAGCGCGCACTGGCCCACTATAAAGAGCAGCAAAAGCAACAAACGTCACAACAGCCGCAAACGCAGACACCAGAGATCATCGGCGAGGCCCCCGCGATGCAAGAGGTGTTTCGTGCCATTGGCCGGCTGTCACGCTCCTCGATTTCGGTGTTAATCAATGGTGAGTCGGGCACGGGTAAGGAGCTAGTCGCCCAAGCGCTACATCGTCATAGTCCGCGGGCCAATCAAGCCTTTATCGCCCTGAATATGGCCGCCATCCCCAAAGACTTGATTGAGTCCGAGCTGTTCGGTCATGAAAAAGGCGCATTTACTGGAGCCAACGCGGTCAGGCAAGGACGCTTTGAGCAAGCCAATGGGGGGACGTTATTTCTCGATGAAATTGGCGATATGCCATTGGATGTGCAAACGCGTTTACTGCGTGTGCTAGCGGATGGTCAATTCTATCGGGTCGGCGGTCACGCGGCGGTCGATGTGGATGTGCGCATTATCGCGGCTACCCACCAAGATCTCGAACGCTTGGTGACAGAAGGCAGTTTCCGAGACGACCTGTTTCACCGCTTGAACGTGATCCGCGTTCATCTACCCTCACTCAAAGATAGGCGCCAAGATATTCCCCAGCTATGTCAGCATTTTCTTGCCCGCGCCGCCAAAGAGCTGGATGTCGAAGCCAAGCAACTCCACCCAGACACAGAAACCATGATGAGCCAGTTACCTTGGCCGGGTAACGTCCGCCAGCTAGAAAACACCTGCCGATGGCTGACCGTGATGGCCAGCAGTAAGGAAGTGCTTCCCTCCGATCTCCCAAGGGAACTGCTCAACCAGCCCAGCACGGTGGCCGACAGTGAAGCACATGATTGGCAGCAAGCCCTCACCCAATGGGCTCAAGATGCGATAACACAAGGGCAACACGGCATTTTGCAACAAGCGCTACCCAGCGTCGAACGCATCTTGTTGCAGTCGGCGCTCAAGCACACTCATGGCCACAAACAAGAGGCGGCTAAAATTTTAGGGTGGGGACGTAATACCCTGACACGCAAACTCAAAGAGCTAAATATTGAGTCGTAACTCATTATTGAAACTGACACTCTTTGAACCTCTGCTAAATTTAAGTAAAGAGATTGAGGTAAAATCCAACAATCGTGTTATTTTTCTGATAAGAGTGAAGTTGTTGTCCTGATGAGAAACGTACGCCCATTGTCAATACGCGCTGCCGTTATGCTTCCCGTGTTTCTCGTCCTAACACTGACGTTGGTCGTGATCATTATTACCATCAACAACCACTATCGCGCCAGCTCGCAATTTGTCGGCAAATTGTTACTCGAAGACTACTCCGTCGGTATTGAGCGAGACTTGCGCCAGTATCTTGCTCACCCCTTTAATGCCAACATCTTTGTCGCCGACAGCCTAGCCGCCCGGCTTGGCGATGCGCCAATGACTGACTCAGGGCTGCGTGATTATCTTCTCAATAGCTACACCTCCCTCTACCAAGCCATGCCTTACATGCAGGTACTCAGTATTGGGGTGGATGCCGAAGGGACGTATTTTGGCTACCGCAAAAGCCAAGCGGGTCAATATATTTTGATGGAGCAGAGTGACGCAACCCAAGGCACGCTGCGTATTTTTGATGGCCGCACGCCAAACGCTAACGTCGTTTACCAAGACAGCGATTACGACCCACGCATCCGACCATGGTACATTCCTGCTTTTAATCGCGAGCAACCGCGCTGGACCGACATTTACCGTGATGCCGATGAAGTTGGTGAAGTCTCCTTATCGGCCATCGCCCCGGTGATGGTCGATGATAATGTGTGGGGCGTGGTCGCCAGCGACATCAAGCTCAATGCGTTTAACCGCTTCCTCAGCGAACGTCAACAAAAGCTCGGCGGGGCATTATTTATTGTCGACGATGAGGGCCGAATGGTCGCCCACAGTGGCCAAGAGAGCCCCAGCAATATCTTACATTTTCCTGATATTACCCATAATCCAGTCCTCGACAATACGATTAGCCAGGTCGCAAATGCGTGGCCGCCCGACCCCAGCCGTTTAGGCAAGCCCTTTAATTTCGATATTGCCGATAAGGGCCATTTTTATGGCACCATTAAAAAAGTGGCGATGCCCGCTCCCTTTCAGCATCAGTGGTATGTGGTGGTCGCACTGCCCGATCAGCTACTGTTAAAAAACCTTCTTAGCCAGCAAGAAATCAGTATTTATCTGGTGGTAGCCATGGCACTGGTCGGGCTTGCGGTGGTGTATTTCATTATACGCCAACTGACTCGCCCATTGAGAGACACCGCTGAAGCGGCAGCCAAACTGGCATCCGGCAATTTGACTTACCGCATTAATACACCCGCAAGCCTGCGGGAAATCGCGATACTCAAAGAAGCGTTTAACAATATGTCGGTCAAATTGCAGCACTCTTTCGATGCGCTGCGCCAACAAGTCCGCCAAGATAACCTCACGCAACTTTATACGCGGGAAGGCTTGATTGAACAGGCCACGGGCTTACGCTATCACGCTCCCAATACCTTGGTGATTTTGGGGATCAATGGCTTTCGTAATATTAATGACAGCCTGGGACAAGAAGGCGGGGACACGCTTTTATGCGCGATTGCCGATCGACTCAGCGCCCTCTCCGATGGCTCTGGGATGCTACTGGCACGCGTACGTGGCGATGAGTTCGCCGTTCTCGCGCCCAATACCACTAACCGAACGCAATCAGAGGCATTGGTCGATCAGTTACTGAGTTTATTTAAGCGCCCCGTCACCATCGGCAACGATGATGTCCTGGTCGACGCATGTGCGGGCGTAGTCTTTGGCTACACCTTTGGCGATGCCATCTATGAAGGCCTTGATCACGCTGGTCTCGCATTGAGTGAAGCCAAACGCAGTGAAACAGCGATGTACGTGTACTTTGAAGCCAATATGCAGGCACGGATTCAAGAGCAATCACGGCTTCTCCTCGAGCTTCATCACGCCGTTCAGCATCACCAGTTTGAGGTCTATTACCAACCCTTTGTCCGCTTGCTTGATGGCCGGTTCTGCGGCGCAGAAGCCTTGGTGCGCTGGCGCCACCCTACACGCGGCATGGTCTCCCCGGCTGAATTCATTCCCGTGGCCGAACAAAGTGGCTTGATTAATCAAATCGGCATGCAGGTACTTGAGCAAGCCGCCTATGACACCGTGGCGCAGATTCAAAAAGGCTTATGGCCAGCCAATTATCAGCTACACGTGAACTTATCCGCTCGTCAGCTACTGTCGGCCGACTTTATCGACAAACTGCAAAGCGTGCTGGATCGTACTCAACTGCCAGCGGATAATTTAACCTTGGAGATCACTGAGTCACAGCTGATGAGCCACGAACACTTGGCAACTTCAGGGTTAACCAAAATCCGTGCGCTGGGAATTAAAATTGCTATCGATGACTTTGGCACCGGCTATTCATCGCTGGCATACCTTCACCAAATGGCGTTTGATAGCCTTAAGATTGATCGCAGCTTCGTTCACTCGATGACTGAAAACAGCACCAACCAACGCATCATTGAAGCCGTGGTTGCTATGACACGTGGCATGGATGTACACCTAGTGGCCGAAGGGATAGAAACCCAGGAAGAAGCAGAGCGGCTGCGCGACATCGGTTGCCATTTTGCACAAGGTTTCTTGTTTGCCAAACCTCTGCCCCTCACCGAGCAACCAACAGAACGGGTAACGGACAAGCTCCCCACGCGATAGCTGTCACGCCATCGACACACTGACTACTGACGATGAGCAGGTCACTCGCTATACTGAGCCCCAACTCACCTGCTGGGAACCGATGATGATAAGAAAAGACTTACCCGTGACGGATTTACACCGCCACCTAGACGGCAATATTCGTATCGAAACCATTTTGGCATTAGGGCAAAAATTTGCGATGCCGCTACCCGCTACTGATATCGAGTCATTGCGCCCACATGTGCAAGTGGTTGAGACCGAACCCGATTTGGTCGCGTTCCTGTCTAAGCTCGATTGGGGCGTGGCAGTATTAGGTGATTTAGATGCCGTTCGTCGCGTCGCCTACGAAAACGTAGAAGATGCCTTAAACGCTCAAATTGATTATGCCGAGTTGCGCTTTTCGCCCTACTACATGGCGCTGAAGCATCAGCTCCCCCTCGAAGGGGTGGTAGAAGCCGTGGTAGATGGTGTGCAGGCGGGTAGCCGCGACTTTGGCGTGAAAGCCAACTTGATTGGTATCATGAGCCGTACTTTCGGCACGCAAGCATGTATGGCCGAGCTCGATGCGCTACTGACGCAAAAATCACACTTAGTCGCCATCGATCTGGCCGGAGATGAGCTGGGCCAACCAGGTGATCAATTCACCGAGCACTTTGCCAAAGTACGGGCCAGCGACCTGCAAGTCACCGTGCACGCGGGCGAAGCCGCTGGCGCCGCCAGTATGTGGCAGGCAATCAATGAGCTCGGCGCCACCCGAATCGGTCACGGGGTCAAGGCAATAGAGGACCCAGCGCTGATGGATTATTTGGCTAAACACCAGATAGGTATCGAAACTTGCCTGACGTCAAACATCCAAACCAGCACCATTGCCGATCTCGCACAACATCCTGTGCGTCAATTCCTCGACCATGGCATTTTGGCGTCCTTGAATACCGACGACCCAGCGGTAGAAGGCATTGAGCTGCCCTATGAGTATGAAGTGGCTGCCCCTGCCGCAGGCTTAACCCCTGCGCAAATCACCACATTGCAAGAAAATGGTCTTTCGATTGCTTTCTTGTCTGATAGCGAGAAAGCCGCACTGACAGCCCACGCGGCAACACGATAGGTCGCCGTAGAGCCTCTCCACACGAGCCTCGCGCCGTAAAAAAACCGCCATTTGGCGGTTTTTTACGGCTAAATCACCCGCGAAAACTGTTGCTGACGCGCTCTATCTCGCAAATAAACATCAAAGCTCATACAGATATTGCGGATCAGCATACGGCCTGTTTTGGTCACCGTAATCGTTTGATCGGTCACTTGCACCAACTCGTCATCAATAAAGCACTGCAGTAACGCCAGATCTTCAGCAAAATACTGATCAAAATCTATCTGGTAACGTGTCGCAATGTCCGCTTTTTCTAAGGTGAAGTTACACATCAGCGCTTTTATGACATCACGACGAATGCGATCATCCGGCTCAAGCATCACGCCTTTAAACAGTGCATGGCGTTCAGCATCCACTTGCTGATAATACGCTTTCATCTCTTTTTGGTTCTGCGCGTAACAATCACCAATCATCGAAATCGCCGATACGCCGAGTCCGAGCAGATCACAGTCACCTTGCGTGGTATAGCCTTGGAAGTTGCGATGTAAACGCCCTTCTCTCTGCGCCACCGCCAGCTCATCATCAGGCAGAGCAAAGTGATCCATCCCGATAAACTGATAACCTGCCCCTATTAACGTATTGATGGTGTCTTGCAACATGGTGAGCTTGGCGTCCGGAGACGGTAAATCCTCTTCTTTGATTTTGCGCTGCGCCGCGAACAAATTAGGCAAGTGCGCGTAATTAAACACTGAGAGTCGACCCGGACGCATCGTCAAAACTTGCGCTAAGGTTTTGGCAAACCCCTCTGGAGATTGGCTGGGCAAGCCATAAATCAAATCGAGGTTGGTGGAGCGGAAGCCCAGTTCGCGGGCACGTTCAACCAAGGCGTGAATAAAGTCTTCATCTTGCTCGCGATTGACCAGCTGCTGCACTTTTTTATCAAAGTCTTGCACCCCGATACTGATGCGATTGAAACCTTCGCTCCGCAGGTGATCGAGCATATCGAGTGGAATTTCGCGCGGGTCGACTTCAATGCTGATTTCCGCATCGCGCTCAAAACCAAACTCTTGACGCAACAATCCCATTAAGCGGGAGATTTGCGCCTTGGTGAGAAAGGTGGGCGTGCCACCGCCCCAATGCAGCTGAGTCACTCGACGTGAACCCAGCAAGAAAGCGCGCTGACGGATTTCGTGCTCAAGCGCATCTAAATACTCATCCGCCTTGTGTTGGTGCCGTGTCACCACTTTATTGCAGCCACAGTAATAACAAAGTTTGTGGCAAAACGGGATATGCACATACAACGACAACGGGCGCTCAGGGTACTGACTACACGCCATATCAAATTCCGCGGGCGCAAACGCCTCATGAAATTCGAGTGCCGTCGGATACGACGTATAACGGGGCCCTGAATAGTTGTACTTATTGATAAGGGCTTGATCCCAAATGATTTGTGGTGATGACATGGCTTACATTCCGCAAAAGCGCTTAGGAAAGGAGTAACAGCGTCTAGTGTGCCACAGCCTTGAGTAAGGTGTTTAGCACTACCCGCACTGGTGTTGCGAAAGTGTCGGTGAGATCGATTTTCGCCCAATAATTATAAGGGTATTGAGGCAAAATGACAGAGGAAAGCAGCCACGATAGGCTGCATTCCAGACAGTCACACTTAGTGCGTGAGGATATGATCAGGGATGTGACGCGCGCCGGTGAAGGCGAGGATTTCCGCAAGCTCAACTTTTATCGCCTCTTCCAAACGCGCTTCATGTTTGGCTCGGTCTAAGTCGAGTCGCATGCGCTCATTCTTTTTCAATCCTTTCCTTGCCTCACCGCGAGGGGTATCTTTTACCGCCTCATACAGTTCAAACAAGGCCGGGTAGCGGCTATCAAACGCAACCCGTTTATCGCCTTGTAGATGATCCATGATCATGTAAAGGCGGATCGCAGCCTCCGATAAATCGCATTGATTCTGTAGTGCGGCAAACGCAATCACATCAACACTCTCAATGATTTTGTCATTGCGTTGGTTGATCGCTGCCTCTTTCATCTCGGCTTGCCACTTGGTTTGTCGCTTTAACTTCGCCAGCAATACGCCTGCGTAAACCGATAGCGCTAAAATAATGAGCGCCCCAAGTCCTGCCAATATCCAGATCCACTCCTGCACCGGTTACTCCTTGTTAATCGTCCTGTTGCTCAAATTTAGCCAGCAGGTCGTCGCCATCATCCAACTCGTTATCGTCGGCAAGCAGGCCCAGTTTATCCATCAGCACCTCAATCCGATCCAGCTTCTCATCCACATAAGCTTGTAAACCCGCCCCTAATTTCTCGCCATTTTCGATTCTATCCAACAACACGTTCAATTGTGGATCTTGCTCAAGCTTGGCGAGCTCTTGCTCTGGTGTGAGCTTGGGTTGCTTAGGTTTTTCTGCATCCGTACCCAATGGGATCGGCTTTTTACTGCCTATGCGCGGGTCTTTTTTGCCACCGCTGCGACGCACTTGCTTGTTGTCTTCTTCTGAATGACGCGAGCCGGCTTTTTTGCCTTTACGCTTTTTTTGCTTTTTCAGCATTCGCGCAATGCGGTCTTGCTCGTTCTGATTCTTATCTACGTATTGCGCCGGGCCTTCCGATCCTACGCGGCGCGTTTTCTTTTTACGCGTCATGACTCTGGTTTCCTCATTAAAATTACGTCGTTGCCGATAAACGTCAGTTCCAACCCCGCTTGGTGAGCTAAAAACTGGAATGTATATCGGCTAAAAAAGCTGACATGCGTCAGATCATTCTTATAGTGCCAGCGTGAAAAAGCGTCTGGATCTTTAACCAGCTTGGTCATGATGCCCAAGTAACCCCCCGGCTTGAGCATCGACAACCACTGCTGCCATTGCACCTTTGGCCAATAGAAATGCTCGATGGCCTCCGTACAGGTAATAAAGTCATAATGTGCATCCAGTACGTCGGTTTGTGGCGCATAGAAGGGATCATAGCAGGCGACATCATGCCCTGCGTCTCGCAGCATACTGGCCAAGACAGGCCCAGGACCACAACCAAAATCTAATCCCTTTGCTGGCACCGATAAGCGGTCGAGTAAAGGGTTGATCACGCGCGATAAAAAACGCTGATAACCGTCATCCTCAGGGTGATTTTGGTGTAAGTCATAGATAGCTTTCTCATTTTCAGGCGCGAGCAATGCCTGGCGCTCAACAAACACCAACGCACACGCCGCGCACTGAAGGTACGCTCTGCGTTTGTCGGTATGATAAAGATGGGTTGTTGTGTGCTCACATAAAGGGCAATGCTGCATATCATTCATCTATGCCAAAAGCTGGCGCGAATGTAGCAGAAAGTGGGTCAATAAAAAAGCGACAGGCATAAAGCCTGTCGCGTATCGCGCTTGCGATAATAAGCGGATAGTGTCCGTCCTGGTACCTTGTTCATCCCTGACTCATGGCGCTTGGCGCCTTAGTATCAACGTCCTGTTATCGTGGGTCGCAAACGGCGTGTCAGTCGCTTCCTGCGTCCTTGTCGTTCGACACCCACCACACATCCTGTGTCACGTCGTCCTTGTGCGCCTACCTTGGCAACATCCACATCCTGTGGTCAGACCGTCCTGGTGCTCATGTGCCTTGCTTGGCTCAATCACTTGTCCTTAAGACCAACGTCCTGTTGATAGTGGTAGCATATCGCAATGAGCGCGACTGCCTAGAATACCAGCCATAAAATATTGAGTCAGGAAACAAGACACAGAGGTAACTGACTGATTTTAAATAAACCTAAAATATGTCTTTCAAAAAATGACGTGTTTTTCTTGCAAGAGAATAGCCAATCTCTTACGCAGAAGGTCGCCGTTGTCGCTATCAGTGATGTGCTGACAAAATGCGTGCCAAGCGCCATAGACTGTCGCATAAATGGAAGAGATAAAAAAAACGGTAGCGTACATTACGCCACCGTTTTCGTTGGACAGCTCGGTTATTAGTGGAGCCCGCCTAAGTAGTTAGACAGTGCATCAATTTCCTTGTCCGTCAGTTTCGCCGCAACCGAGCGCATCATTTTGTTCATATCATTATGACGCTCTCCGGCACGGAACATTTTCAACTGACTGGCTAGATACTTCGCAGGCTGGCCAGAAATTTTCGGGAAACCAGAAGAAGGGGTGCCATTCCCGCGAGGACCATGACAGGCTGTACAGGCTGCAATACCGCGCTCCGGATCGCCCGCCATGTAGAGCTGACGGCCTACTTCGATGGCCGTTTCGGGCGTGGTGCCAGGCTTGGGTGTTAAGGTTGCATAGTAAGCCGCTAAGTCTGCCATGTCCTGCTCAGAGAGCGGTGCCACCATACCAGCCATCACAGCGTTATAACGCCCCTGCTCACCGCCGCTTTGCGCGCCGAGCTTAAATTCTTTCAGTTGTTTCTCTAGATAGTTGGCGTGCTGACCCGCCAAGTTTGGGTAATCAGGCAAAACACTGTTACCGTCAGCACCGTGACAGGCGACACAGGTATTGGATTTTGCTTTGCCCGCTTCAGCATCTCCTTGGGCCCAGACTGAAGTGCTGGCGAGGAGAGTCAATATTAGCGCTAATTTCTTCATGACATTCCGTTTATAATTATCAAGCTTCCAGTACCACTACTTAGTTACCGTCATGGTACAATTACCGATCAAAAACCGAGCACGGTTATTTTACACAAATTCACACAAAAGTAATCAGTCTACTACACCAAGACGAGACGGAGTTAACAGTGGAGCAATCACTTAATTACCGTAACACCCAGTTTGTTACCAGCGCACCCGACATTCGCCATCTTCCTGATAATACGGGGATAGAGATTGCGTTTGCTGGCCGTTCCAACGCCGGTAAGTCTAGCTCCCTTAACCGTCTTTGTGACCAAAAGAGCCTAGCAAAGACCAGTAAGACACCCGGGCGCACACAATTAATTAACCTCTTTAAAGTGGACGAAGGATGTCACATTGTCGACCTACCTGGTTATGGTTATGCCCAAGTCCCGTTGGAAATGAAAGAGAAGTGGCAGCGTTCGCTGGGGGAATATTTACAAAAACGTGATCAACTTGGCGGATTAGTGGTCTTGATGGATATTCGTCATCCGATGAAAGACTTGGATCAGCAACTGATTTACTGGGCGGTTGAATCTCACTTACCGGTGTTAGTGCTACTGACCAAAGCCGACAAATTGAAATCAGGGGCACGTAAGCAGCAACTGATGAAAATCCGCGAAGCGTCACTGGCCTTTTGCGGGGATGTTGAGGTCGAGTTGTACTCATCGCTCAAAGGGATGGGCGTCGATAAATTGCGCCGTAAACTAGACGCTTGGTATCAACAAACACCCCCGGTGATCGCAGACGACCCACAGCCAACCGATTAACCCTCTTGGACGGGTAGGGCCCACCTGTCGCTTACGCAGATAAAAAAAAGCCGACCCTCAATACGAGAGTCGGCGAATCTTTGTGCGTAAGCGAGCTCAATCAGCCCCCATAGACACATAAAGAACAAGAAGCTGTGCGCATTATAACCAAGCCTCCAGCCACAATTAAAGTAATTACTCTAATTTTTTTGAAAAGAATGGGATGATGCGAATCAGCAAAACASAAAAAAGGCAGTGGCAGGGTCGACTCATCGCGTTGACGATTAGCCAATAAAAAAAGCCCCAGTCAGTATCCTGACTGGGGCTGCTGAATCAGCCAAATCCAATAACGTGAAACAAAAGGTCTGAAAGATAGAACATCTTACCTCTGTACCCTACGTTGTTAACTGTATATCAATCACTCAGTATTGAAAAGTATCTTACGTAATTTTTTTTCATAAAAATAAGGCGGTTTAGAGTAAAAACGCCAAAGATCAGGTGGATAGTGACCAAAAAAAACCGATAAAAATATCGGCTTTCRGTATAAAACGACAGAAAGGTCAATAAAAACCCTGAACTTAGTGGGCTTCTCCCCAGTTATCCCCGAAACCGGCTTCGGCAATCAAAGGGACATCCAAGTCAGCCGCTGATGCCATCAATTTCCGTACTTGGCTTTCAACTTTGGACATTGATGACGTTTTGACTTCCAACACCAGTTCATCGTGAACTTGCATCACTAGGCGAGCATCATCCGCCGCATTGGCTTGAATCCATTGATCAACCAGTATCATCGCACGCTTGATAATATCGGCGGCGGTTCCTTGCATCGGCGCATTGATTGCCGCGCGCTCTGCCCCTTTACGACGCATGCCATTACGCGATTTAATTTCCGGCAAATAAAGACGACGACCAAAAATGGTCTCTACATAGCCTTTTTCCGCCGCTTGCTCACGGGTGCGGTCCATATAGGCTTTCACGCCTGGGTAGCGTTCAAAGTAGGTATCCATGTAGCTTTGTGCTTCTTGACGGCCAATCCCTAACTGACGGGACAGACCAAAAGCACTCATGCCATAAATCAGACCAAAGTTGATCGCTTTAGCGCGGCGGCGCTGCTCGCTGGTGACCTCGTCGAGGCTCACCCCCATCACTTCCGCTGCGGTGGCGGCGTGAATATCTTTGCCGTCACGGAACGCTTCTAGCAAGGCTTTATCGCCGGATAGGTGCGCCATAATTCGCAATTCGATTTGCGAGTAATCGACCGCCAAAATGGTGTGATCCGGTTCCGCGGTGAAGGCTTCTCGAATACGGCGACCCTGTTCGTTACGAATGGGGATATTTTGTAAGTTCGGATCGGTGGACGATAAGCGCCCTGTTGCAGTAACGGCTTGATGATACGAGGTATGCACGCGGCCGGTTTGCGCATTGATCATGCGCGGCAATTTGTCCGTGTAAGTCGATTTGAGTTTTGCCAATCCGCGGTATTCCAAAATCCGCGCTGGCAGCGGGTAATCGAGTGAGAGTTCTTGCAGCACTTCTTCATTGGTTGAGGGGCTGCCTGATGGGGTTTTCTTTACCACCGGCAGGCCCATTTTCTCAAACAAAATCGCTTGTAGCTGCTTGGGCGAGCTTAAGTTGAACTCTTCGCCGGCAATCTCAAACGCTTCACGCTCAAGCTCAATCAAGCGAGTATGTAGCGCTTCTGATTGGGTCGCCAGCTTGTCTTTGTCGATTAGCACACCATGACGTTCCATGCGCGACAACACGCTGACTAGCGGCATCTCGTAGAACTCAAAGATAGTTTTCAGTTTCTCGTCACTGGTGACTTTACTAATCAGGTATTGATGCAAACGCAACGTAATATCGGCATCTTCCGCCGCATAAGGTGCCGCTTGCTCAAGAGGAATTTGATTAAAGGTCAGTTGTTTCTTGCCTTTCCCCGCTATCTCTTCAAAGCTGATGCAGGTGTGCTGCAAGTAGCGCTCAGCGAGGCTGTCCATGTCATGGCGTCCCGCGACACTGTTGTAGACGTACGACTCCAGCATGGTGTCATAGGCAATCCCTTTTAGGGTGATCCCGTGACGCGCAAACACACTGGCATCATATTTCAGATTCTGGCCAACTTTCGCGGCTGAAGGGTCTTCCAACCAAGGGCGTAACACCTCCAGCACTTCATCCAGCGATAACTGAGCGGGCGCTTCCAGGTAATCATGAGCCACGGGTACATAGGCCGCTTCACCTGGCGCGACGGCAAATGAAATCCCAACCAGATTGGCTTCCATATAGTTGAGACTATCGGTTTCCGTATCGACCGCCACCACCTCAGCGTCACGAATTTTCTTCAGCCAAGTGTCTAGTGCGTCCCGCGTTAATAGCGTTTGGTAGCCACTACGGTCAATCGTGGTCGCTTGCGAGATAGGTTCATCAGACACCACTTCTTCCGGCGCATCACCTTCATCCAGCTCTTTGAGCCAGCGGCGGAATTGCAAATCACGATACATGGTCACCAAGGTGTCATTATCAGGCGCTTGCTTGACCAGCTGTTCAGGGGTGAAATCGAGCGCTACATCCAATTTAATCGTAGCGAGTTGATATGACAGGTAAGCGGCTTCTCGATGCTCAGTCAATTTCTTCGCCATGCTTTTGGCGCCGCGGAAGCTGAGCTCAGCAATCTTATCAAGGTTGGCGTAAATATCGTCCAAGCCACCTAGATTGGCAATCAACGCGGTCGCGGTTTTATCGCCCACACCCGGTACGCCAGGAATATTATCGACTTTGTCGCCCATCAGAGCCAGATAATCAATAATATGCTCAGGGCCGAAACCATACTTCTCACGCACCGCCTCAGGATCCATCACCACATTAGTCATGGTGTTGATTAAGGTGACATGCTCATCCACCAACTGCGCCATATCTTTGTCACCCGTACTGATAAGCACCGGCATCCCCGCTTTCGAGGCTTGAGCGGCGAGCGTGCCGATAACATCGTCGGCTTCCACGCCCTCTACCGCCAGTAAAGGTAAGCCCATCGCGTTGATAATCTTGTGCAAAGGTTCAATTTGCCCGCGTAGATCCTCTGGCATCGGTGGACGGTTGGCTTTGTACTGCTCGTACATGTCGTCACGGAACGTCTTCCCTTTGGCATCAAAAATCACCGCCACATGCGAATGCGGGTACTGTCGCAACAGGCTGCGCAGCATATTCACCACCCCAAACACCGCGCCAGTGGGTTCGCCTTGGCTATTAGTGAGATTGGGAGACGCATGGTATGCCCGGTAAAGATACGAAGAGCCATCCACAAGGATTAACGGATTGTCGGGAAGAGTTGCCATATCAGAATCTTGATCGCCAGTTAAACACGTTAGCCGTTAAGCATGCCACGAGTCTCGACCCCTGTTAACCATGGTTTTTCCCACAAGGTCGCCAATCTGTGGATAACTTTGTTGGTAATTATTTTATAGGATTTTGATTTTGTCTAAACAAGCATGAAAAATGGATTTTTTATTAAATAAAAACATTAACTTAAATAAAAACACAGGATCTAGATCTTGATCGAAAAAGGATCCTGTGGTGTGGAAAAAGAAATCGCTATCGGTGTCAAAGGTTGCAGAGAAAGTCATCACAAACTGCGGAGATAATCACCAATTTATCTTGCGATCTTGACTACTATTTCGCATAAGCCCTTGGCCAATGCGACACTGTCAAACGCCATTAAGCGTAGACGATGCTTTATGCATTGCCCACTCTGATTGCAATATTGTAAATGCCGATACAAGGAGAGCGTCATGAAAAAGGTTGCTGTGATCTTATCTGGCTGCGGCGTGTTTGACGGTGCCGAGATCCAAGAAACTGTGTTATCCCTACTTGCCCTTGAGCAAAACGATGCCCAATGGCAGTGCTTTGCGCCAGATATCGATCAGCACCATGTCATTAACCATCGTACTGGCGAGGCGATGAGCGAAACGCGTAATGTGCTCACTGAAGCCAGCCGCATTGTACGTGGAGATATTCTTCCGCTGACCGATCTGAACGCCGATGACTTCGACGCCTTACTGGTTCCCGGGGGCTTTGGGGCAGCGAAAAACTTGTCGGATTTTGCCTACAATGGCGATCCGGTTCAGGTGCACCAAGATATGTTTGCGGTGTGTCAGGCCTTTGCCCGTTCCGAGAAGCCTGCTGGCTATATGTGTATTGCCCCTATTATGATCCCGCAGATCTACCCGAAAAGCGTCAAAGGCACCATTGGTAATGAGCCTGATATCGCCGCCGCCTTTAACCGTATGGGTGGTGAACATATAGAGTGTCCGGTATCGGATTATGTGTTAGACCAACGTCACCATCTGCTTTCCACCCCCGCCTATATGCTCGCGACATCCGTCACTGATGCGGCCGTTGGCATCAATCGTATGGTAAAAAAATTGGTTGAGCTCGCCTAAGCCACGCTCATCCACAAAGAGACAAAGAAGAGGAAAGAAAAAAGCGACGCCGAGATGGGCGTCGCTATAACAAGTGAGCGCAAAATCAAAGCTGTCTTAGTAACAGTTTGCTGGCCCCAATACACTGGAAGCAATGTGAGCAATGTCGTGCCTTCAGCGCTGAGCATATGGGCTTGGCCCTGAAGACAAGTTAACAATAACCATTCTCATTACCGTTTTCAACACTTAATTGAGAATCTTTTTCATTTGTTGATCTTGTGCGCAGACTCTCTCACTGTCATCAAACTGTCATTGCACCCACAGCCATCACACCAACAACCCGGGTTCGAAAAGCCCTTGCCCAGAAAAGAAAAAAGCGACACCCCGAAAGGTGTCGCCTAGCAAAAATAGGCTAACTTAATCACTGTCTGATAAGCGCCCCGCTAATACACTGGAAGCAATGTGAGCAATGTCGTGCCTTCAGGGTTAAGCATGTGGGCTTGCCCTGAGTGCAAGTTAATAATAACCATTCTCATTATCGTTCATCAAGAAGAAAATGCGATTATTTTGCATTCACTGCTCAATTATTGATCTGCTTCTCAAAATAAAGGCGATAGTCAGCAGGCTGACCCTTTTCCTCCAACGCCACAATCTGATAGCCATGACAAACCAGCATGCACACCATCGCGGTAAAGCGATTGCGTGATTTAACCGCAAGCGTTTGATACCCCGACTCATCAACCCACGCTTCTTGAGCCTTGAGTAGCGCTTTCGCCACCCCTTTGCCACGGGCCGCTTTGGTCACTCCGCCGAGCCAGCTATAAAACTGGGTCTCACTGGTGGCATAGCCTATTTTCGCCCCCACAGGCTCACCGTGTAGATATCCCACCAATACCAATGCCGTGCGTCCGGCTAATCGCGCGTGGCATTGCTCCAAGGATACACCCGCATCCAACTCGGGCACGCTGTTAAGCACCGTTACCGCCTCCTCTAAGTGCCCAGCACGAATTTCCATCTCACCTCCCCGCATTGATGTAAAAAAAGAGCCGCGATGCGACTCTTTATTCTGCTACTAATTAGGACGTTTGCTGTACCGTCGCCGACGGCGTCACCTGTGTGATTCGTCGAATAATCAAGTTGAGTAACACCCCATACATAGGAATAAACAGCCCCAAGCTAATAATCAGCTTAAAGGCATAGTCTACCAAGGCAATTTCAACCCAATGCTCAGCCATAAAGGCATCCTGGCTTTGGTAAAACGCAATCGCAAAGAACGCGAGCGTGTCTGACGCATTACCAAACAAGGTAGAACAACTCGGCGCGACCCACCATTGGCGTTGCTGGCGTAACCGGTTAAACACATGAATATCTAAGATCTGGCCGAGCAGATAAGCCATAAAGCTGGCAATCGCAATTCGCGCAACGGTGAGATTAAACGTACCCAGCTGTTCCATGCCTTGATAGCTGCCTTGGTAAAACAAAACGGATAATACGTAAGAAATCAGCAGCGAAGGTACCATGACCAGCAAGATAATACGGCGTGCCAATGCCGGACCATAGATCCTGACCGTTAAATCCGTCGCCAAGAAAATAAACGGAAAGGTAAACGCTCCCCACGTGGTATGAAACCCCCATACCGTAAAGGGGATCTGCACCAAGTAGTTGCTGGAGGCAATGATCAGTAAATGAAAAATCACGAGGTAGCCCAGCGCTTTACGCTGCTGAGCAAGAGAAAAGTGGCTCATAGTGCACCTTTTTGTTATTGGGGGCGAGGGAACCCAAAAGACTTAGCTACCTGTCTGCAGGTAGCGCGAGGTGGCGAATTATACAGCAATCAATCGACGGTGCCAGTGCAATTTAGAGAGGCGGACGACGCGTCCACCAGCGGCGCAAAAAGCTAATCACCTCGTCGCCCTCCTCATCCAGCGCTTCTAACCACACGCTCTGGGTATAATGTGCCGCTTTAAGCATCAAGCGCGTGCCTTCAAAATCAATCAGCCAGGTCATCATGTCAGCGTCTTGTTGCCGCTCAAGCACAGAGGCTGCGAGGGTTTCTAACAATGGCTGACAGACTTCTTTAGCATTATCCGCATCCAGCTGCGGCTGATAAAACGCCAAGGCGCCGTCGGACGCCATCAGTTGCCAGTTACTCGGTGCCATAACCAAATTCACTCACACTGAGATGATCATCAATTAAGTCCAAAAATGCATCGCCGAATTTTTCTAGCTTGCGCTGCCCCACGCCACTCACCGCCAGGAGCTCCGCTTGAGATGACGGCAGCATCTCGGCCATTTCCATCAAACTGGCATCGTTAAATACCACGTAAGGCGGAATATCTTCTTCGTCAGCAATGGCTTTCCGTAACTTACGCAGCTTGGCAAACAGTTTTTTATCGTAATGGCGCTGGCTCAGCTTGTTGGCTTTGGTGCGAGGGCTGAGGCCAATACGCGGCACCGCCAGCTCGAGGGCAATCTCGCTGCGCAGCAATGGTCGCGCTTGTTCGGTCAACTGCAGCACCGAACTACGGGCAATGTTTTGCACCAGATAACCGCGGTGGATCAATTGGCGAATAATACTCACCCAGTATTCATGGCTCCACTCTCGCCCGATGCCATAGGTAGAGAGCTTGTCGTGACCATGATCTTTAATGCGCTGATTTTGCATCCCGCGCAACACTTCCACCACATATCCAACCCCGAAGCTTTGGTTAACACGGTACACGCACGACAGCGCTTTTTGTGCTTGTTCGGTGCCATCAAAATGGGTGGGTGGGTCGAGACAAATATCACAGTTGCCACAAGGGGTTTGGCGATTCTCGCCAAAGTAGTTTAGGAGCACTAAACGGCGACAGGTTTGCGCTTCAGCAAACGCGCCCATCGCGGTCAGTTTATGGCTTTCGACCTGCTTTTGGGGCCCATCCGGCTTTTCTTCCAAGCAGCGATGGAGCCATCCCATGTCGGAGGGGTCATACAACAACACCGCTTCAGCCGGCAGTCCATCTCGCCCTGCTCGGCCGGTTTCTTGGTAGTAAGATTCAATATTGCGCGGCACATCATAGTGCACCACAAAACGGACATTGGGCTTATTGATCCCCATCCCAAACGCCACAGTCGCCACCACAATGTTGACATCGTCACGTTGAAACGCCTCTTGCACAGAGCCGCGCGCCTCAGTGCTCATTCCCGCATGGTAGGCAGCGGCGAGCATATTGTTATCACACAGTTTTTGAGTGACCTGCTCAACCCGCTTACGGCTATTGCAATAGACAATCCCTGATTGGCCGCGTTGACCGCTCAGAAACTGCACCAATTGGGCCAAAGGTTTGTGCTTTTCCAGCAAGGTGTAGCGAATGTTAGGGCGGTCAAAGCTACCCAGATGCACCAAGGGATCGTGCAGGGCAAGGCGGGATAAAATATCCTCGCGCGTGGTGGCATCTGCGGTGGCTGTCAGCGCCATCACAGGCACATCAGGAAAGTGCTGTTTGAGCTGGCCTAAAGAGGCATATTCGCGGCGAAAGTCATGGCCCCATTGGGAAATACAGTGCGCTTCGTCGACCGCAATCAACGCCAGTTGCCACTCCGTTAAGCGATGGATAAAGTCGCGCCCTAACGCGCGCTCAGGCGACACATAGAGTAGCTTCACCTCCCCCTGATTTAACGTGCGCAAGGTGTCCGCTTGCGCCTCAGGCGTCATCGCTGAGTTTAAACACGCCGCGGCAACACCATTGGCATTAAGCTGGTCAACCTGATCTTTCATCAATGAAATCAAAGGTGAAATCACCACGGTCAAGCCAGTGCGCACCAACGCAGGGATCTGATAGCACAGTGATTTCCCGCCCCCGGTCGGCATAATCACCAAGGCGTCACGCCCCGCAATCGCCGCATCAATCACCGCTTGCTGACCCTCGCGGAACTGGTGATAACCAAACACCGCTTTGAGTACCTGATGGGCAGGACTCATGGCAGGATCAGCGGTAGCGACGTCAGTCGCGGTTGACGCATCGGCATGGGCGGGGGTGGCGGACATAATCAAGCTCATTACTCAAACTGGCGCTCATTCTACCGACACCCCGTAAGCGATGAAACCCTGAGCACAGAGAAAGGTGCTTGCGCCCGCCCTTACAACTTGTTACATCTAGGCAACATGCACACGTTCGTGTTCATCCCTGACCGACACTTATAACGAGACTGCGCTGTGATTCCTGATCCAAAACGTACACGCCAAGGCGTGTTATTGGCCCTTGCGGCCTACATTATGTGGGGTATCGCCCCCATGTACTTTAAAACGGTCAACCATATTCCGGCGCCGGAAATTTTAGCGCACCGGGTATTGTGGTCGTTTGTTTTTTTGGCATTACTGCTTTTTTTCACCCGTCGTTTTTATCAGCTCAAGCCGATTATCCGCGAGCCGAAAAAGCTGTTGATGTTGATGCTCACCTCTTGCTTTATTGGCTGTAATTGGCTGATTTTTATCTGGGCGATTGTCAATAACCGCATGCTAGATGCCAGCCTTGGCTACTACATTAATCCACTGGTGAACGTAGCGCTGGGGATGATCTTTCTTGGTGAGCGTTTCCGCCGTCTACAGTGGCTTGCCGCCGCGCTAGCGTTGGTAGGGGTATTAGTACAACTGATCACCTTTGGTTCACTGCCTTGGATTGCGTTGGTGCTGGCCACCAGTTTTGCGATTTACGGCTTACTGCGCAAAAAAATCAATCTCCCTGCGGTGCCGGGTTTGTTTGTGGAGACCTGCACACTCTTGCCCGTTGCGCTGATTTATCTGTGGCAGTTTGCCGATACACCCAGCGCCAACCTGCTCGATAATCCCATCAACCTGAATATGCTACTGGCCGCTGCCGGTTTGATCACGACGGTGCCTTTACTGTGCTTTACCGGCGCCGCCACCCGCTTACCCTTGACGGTATTGGGCTTTTTCCAATATATCGGCCCCAGCTTAATGTTTTTACTTGCCGTCGGCTTGTATGACGAACCCTTTACCCCAGATAAAGCCACCACCTTTGCCTTTATTTGGGCCGCCTTGGCGATATTTAGCTTTGATGCCTATCGAGCTAAGCGCCAGCAAGAAGCCAAGATAGAGACCACGCCTTTGTCAGCAGGAAAATCAGGATGAATGAGTTCGCTATTCTCGCCACGCTGGCGGGGGTGCATATGGTTGCGCTGCTCAGCCCCGGGCCCGACTTTGCCTTGGTGCTCCAAAATGCGACCCGTTATGGCCGTGCCACTGGCTTAGCGATCGCACTAGGGTTATCGCTCAGTATTTTGGCGCACACAATACTGAGCATTACCGGCATCAGCCTGTTGGTGCATCAGCACCCACAACTCTTTATGTGGGTGCAAGTGGCGGGGGGCAGTATGCTGATGTATTTAGGCCTTAGCGCAATCAAAGGCTTGCTCGCCGCCGCCACAGCACCGGCGCAAACCGCCAATGATGCGCCTGCGGTACGCGGCCAAAAACAGGCCTTTTGGAAAGGGGTGCTGACCAACCTTTTTAACCCTAAAGCCTTGGTGTTTTTTATTTCGTTGATGAGTACCTTGGTGCCGGCGAGCATGTCTGCCAGCGGCAAAGCCATGGCCGTGGCGGTCGTGTTCCTACTCTCATTAGGCTGGTTTTCTTCGCTTGCCTGGCTGCTATCAGGCAGTCGCGTACAGCAAGTGCTCACCAAAGTCGCCCCAGTTATCGATGGCCTGTGTGCGTTGTTGTTTTTGCTGCTAGGTGGCGCGGTCGTTTGGCAAGCCGGCGTGTTCGGCTAACGCCGCAGCTGAAAAACGCAGGTGATAGGATAAATACCAACACGCCCAGCCGAGGCTGGGCGTATTGCGTTTTTTACCGTTAACCGGTCGAGCTTAAAGCGCTTCCAGTTTGGCGTACTGAGTCACCAACCACTTAATCCCTTCACCATTAAAGGCAACTTGCACGCGGCTTTGTCCGCCACTGCCTTCAAAGTTGATGATGGTGCCTTCACCAAATTTAGGGTGTTGAACCCGCTGACCCAAACTAAACCCGGTTTGGTTAAAGTTCTCCTGAGTCTGCGTTTTGGAAAAACGACCACCGCTTGCGGCAGGGCGTGAGACATTGGCACGCATCCGCACTTCTTCCAAGCAGGCTTCGGGCAGCTCACGTATAAAGCGCGAGATCTTATGAAACATGTCTTTGCCGTACACACGGCGCATTTCTGCGTAGGTCAGATAGAGCTTTTCCATCGCTCGCGTCATGCCGACATAGCAAAGGCGACGCTCTTCTTCTAAGCGGCCCGCTTCTTCGGCTGACATCTGGCTGGGGAACATGCCCTCTTCCACCCCGACCATAAAGACTAAGGGGAATTCGAGGCCTTTGGCACTGTGTAAGGTCATCAATTGGACCGCATCATCAAACTCGTCCGCTTGGCCTTCACCGGCCTCAAGGGCGGCGTGGGCCAAGAACGCCGACAGCGGTGTCATCCCTTCCGCTTCCGCCTCTTCAGGAGGCGTAAATTGGCGCGTAGCCGTCACCAACTCTTCCAAGTTATCGACACGCGCTTGCGCTTTTTCACCTTTTTCTTGCTCGTACATGGCGCGCAAGCCGGAGTGACGGATCACCGCATCGGTTTGTTGATACAGTGCCATGTCACGGGTGTCATCTTCTAGCGCATTGACCAGCTCGATAAACCGGCCCAGCGCATTGGCTGCGCGTCCTGCCAGTGCTTTTTCTGCCAAGATTTGCTCGGCCGTGTGCCATAAGGTTTGGCCACGATCGCGCGCCGCGCCACGAAGCGTCTCAAGGGTGCGATCACCAATCCCCCGAGTGGGCGTGTTTACCACCCGCTCAAACGCCGCATCGTCATTGCGATTCGCCATCAAACGTAAATAGGCCAGCGCATCTTTGATTTCCTGACGTTCGAAAAAGCGCATGCCGCCGTAGATACGATAAGGGAGACCGGCTTGAATTAAGGCTTCTTCCAGCACCCGAGATTGGGCGTTGTTGCGGTATAAAATCGCACTGTCGGTGAGCGCGCCGCCTTCGTCTTGCCAGGTTTTGATTTTCCCGACCACAAAACGCGCTTCATCCAGCTCATTAAAACCGGCATACACAGAGATGGGCTCACCCTCTTTGCCCTCGGTCCACAGGCTTTTGCCCATCCGGTCGGCATTGTTTTCAATCAGGGTGTTCGCCGCTTGCAAAATCGTACTGGTTGAGCGGTAGTTTTGCTCCAAACGAATGGTCTGCGGGGTGGTGAAATCATCCAGAAAACGCTGAATATTTTCGACTTTCGCGCCACGCCAGCCGTAAATGGATTGGTCGTCGTCCCCCACAATCATCACATGCGCCTGTTGGCCCGCCATCATGCGCAACCACGCATATTGGATGTTGTTAGTATCTTGGAACTCATCCACCAAAATGTGCTGGAAACGTGCTTGATAGTGCTCGCGGATCACCGCTTTGTCGCGCAATAACTCTAAGGTTCGCAGCAAAATCTCGGCAAAATCCACCAAACCGGCGCGATCACAGGCTTCTTGATACGCCTGATAAATCCGCAACCAAGTGCTTTCAACCGGATCATGGCGGGTATCAATATGCTTGGGACGCAAGCCTTCATCTTTTTTGCCATTGATATACCAACTCGCTTGCTTGGCGGGCCAGTGTTTTTCATCCAAGTTTTGCGCTTTAATTAACCGACGTAGCAAACGCTGCTGATCGTCTGAATCAAGAATTTGGAAGTCTTGTGGCAGGTTGGCGTCTAAATAGTGGGCACGGAGAATACGATGGCAAATGCCGTGGAAGGTGCCACACCACATGCCAGAGGCGGTGCCTTGCATCAATTGCTCGATACGGCCGCGCATTTCCGCTGCCGCTTTGTTGGTGAAGGTGACCGCCATCACCGAGAACGGCGATGCCTCTTCCACCCGCATCAGCCAAGCCATACGATGAACCAGCACCCGGGTTTTACCACTGCCAGCACCTGCCAACACCAAATGGTTGCCGAGCGGCGCGGCCACGGCTTCACGCTGTTTGTCGTTGAGTCCGTCAAGAAGAGTTGATACGTCCATCGCCACCTGCCATTTTACTGGGTATTTATACACTGGTTAGCGATTATACCAGCTCGCCACTAAATTGCGCGCCCGATCCCGACGCAACTTTTTTAAACAACAATTCAGCAGGTTAGCCACCAGCACGCAAAAAAATCGCTTAAGTGGTGAAAGATTGCGCAGTGTTTTCCTATCTTGGTTTATATGCCCACCACCAATCAGTGGGCTGATAACACCAACACGGAACAAGAAGAGGATACATGATGAAAAACACTAACCTAGCTGTTGCCGCTGCTGTCACAGGATTGCTGGCGGTGGGTACCACCACACTCACTAGCGCACCGGCCCATGCGGCAGAAAAAGAAAAATGCTATGGCGTCGCCAAAGCCGGACAAAATGACTGCGCCACCAACACCAGCTCCTGCGCGGGCACCTCCACCGAAGACGGCCAAAAAGATGCGTTTGTGATGGTACCAAAAGGCTTATGCGATCGCTTAGCCGGCGGCAGTACCTCGTCATCGTGATATGGCGCGCCCGGGCTAACCCCGGGCTTTGTCATTTGACCACAAGGAGCAACCATGGATGAGGCAACCGTTTTGACCGGCGTGGGGCTCAGACAACCACATCTCGCCTACTTCGACCAATATCGCCCAAAGCTTGGCTGGTTAGAAATTCACAGTGAAAACTATTTCCGTCCCCACCGTCCTGCCTTCTCAACCCTGATGCGGTTACGTGAGGATTACGCCATCAGCTGTCATGGCGTGGGATTATCGCTGGGGAGCGACGAGCCGCTTGATCGGGCACATTTAGACAAATTGTGTACACTGGTCAAACACGTCGAGCCACTGTTTGTGTCTGACCATTTAAGTTGGAGCCGGATAGACGGGCAGCACTTTCACGATTTACTCCCCCTCCCTTACACCGAGCAGGCATTGCGGGTGTTTTGCACCAATGTGCAACAGGTTCAAGACGCGCTGCAGCGTCCTCTGCTGATTGAGAACCCATCGAGCTATTTAAGCTTTGCTCAGGGTGACTACCACGAATGGGACTTTCTCGCCGAAGTACACGCTCGCACGGGCTGCGATTTACTGCTCGATTTAAATAACGTTCATGTCAGCGCGTTTAACCATGATTTCAGCGCCAGCACCTACCTTGACGCGATTCCCGCCCATGCGGTGAAAGAAATTCACCTTGCTGGGTTTACCGTCAAACACACCCCCGCAGGAGAAATTTGGATAGACACCCATAACCAGCCGGTTAGCGAGGCGGTGTGGACGCTCTATCAACAGTGGATTGACCGCCACGGCCCTCGCCACACCCTCATTGAGTGGGATAGCGACTTGCCCGCGCCCGAGCGATTGTTAGCAGAAGCAGCCAAAGCCCACCACCGACTGGCTCGACATAAGGAGGCGGTATGACGCTGGCAACCTTGCAGCAAGCCTTTGCTGCCACATTGCGAGATGACCCTCAGCCGCTGCCGATAAAAGATGGTCGCGTTGCCGCTGACAAGCGATTGCAGATTTATCGCAACCATTATGTGGTCACCCTCACTGACACGCTAAAATGCGTGTATCCCAAGACCTGTGCACTACTGGGTGAGGCGTGTTTTGACGCGGTAGCGCGTCATCATGCGATGGTGCATCCCCCACAAACCGGGGTGATGGAAGACTATGGCGCACAGTTCGATGCGACCTTGCGCACCCTACCCAATATTATCGAGCCCGTGCCGTGTTGCGCCGAACTTGCCCGTTTTGAGTGGGCGCAAGTGGTGCTCACTCTCACCCCTCCCTCTCCGGCGTTTGAAGGCAGCGCGCTCGCGTCGCTAAGCCCTGAGCAACAAGTGCAGGTTTGTTTACCGCTCAACCATCAAGCTCGTTTATTTGAAAGCGACTACGCGGTGAGTGACGTGTGGCAAGCGATCGCCACCGAGCAGTTCGAAGGCTTGGTGGTCGAGAAGCCGCAAGCTTTATTACTGGTTGCTAACCAAGACAAGGTGCATTGGTACGCGCTCAGTGCCCATCATGTCAGTGTGCTCAAAACCTGCCCACACACTCCATTAGGCGCCCTGTCACAGGCGCAACTGGCGTGTGTGTCTGAGCTCGCGGCCATGAATGCATTTGCCACCCCAACGACTGCCTGCAATGCTAAGGAGTAAGCCATGTGGCTAACCACAATCAATCACACCTTCGCCCGCGCGCTTACCCCACTGCAACCGCTACTTCTTCTGGTGGGTCGCGTCTATGTAGCGTGGATTTTTTTTCAATCCGGGCTGATCAAATACCAAAATTGGGACAGCACCCTATACCTGTTCGAGTATGAGTATCAAGTGCCGTTGCTGCCGTGGCAGCTGGCCGCTTATTTAGGGACCGCGGCGGAGCTGATTTTGCCAATATTTGTTGCTTTGGGCCTGCTCGCGCGTCCCATGACGTTGGCGTTATTTGTGTTCAACATTGTCGCGGTCGCCTCCTATCCACTGCTATGGGAGCGTGGCTATGATGACCACATAATGTGGGGCGTAATCTTGTTGGTGGTCAGTGTGTGGGGGCCGGGGTGGCTTAACCTCGATAACTGGCTAACCCGCAAACCAAGCGGCACCCATTAGCGGTGCCGTTGCTGAATAAGGGTATCGAGCTCAGATAAATCGTCGATCGCCACATCCGGTAAGGTGCGCCCTTTATGCATCATGGGAGATTGGCGCTCTGGGCGGATCCAACATGCTTGCATGCCCGCTTGGCGCGCCCCAGCCACATCCGAACTTAAGTGATCACCCACATGTAAAATACGCGCCGGGGCGATGCCCAAGGCCTGCGCAGCTTTATCAAACATCTCTGGACTCGGCTTGGCCGCCCCGTGTTCACCGGCACGGAAAATATGCTGGAAAAACGGCGTCAGGCCAATCGCATCGGTGTCGACGTTACCGTTGGTGATGGCCACCAATGGCAGTTTCTCGGACCAGGCTTTTAAGTAAGCCAAACTTTGCGCCGGCGGGGTAAAATCACTGCGATATCCGCAAAAGAAGGTGGTCGCCGCTTGGGCTTGTGCGCGCGCCTTCTCCGCGGTTAAACCAACATGTTCACCGGCAAGCGTCAGCTGGGCAACCCGCATCGCGGTAACATCAAAGCGTTGGGCAGGGTTCTCATCACGGGCTTGGCGGCGAAATCCCGCAAGGGTCGCTTTATCAAGCGCGGCGAGCGGCGGGCAGTGCTCGCCCAAGTAGTCGTTTAGCGCCGCCTCCGCACGTGCGATCACCGGCCAGTTATCGTACAAGGTATCATCCAAGTCAAAACTCACCGCATCAAACGCGTTTAAGCGACGATAAAATTTCATATCACGACTCCGAGTTGTTTTTTTTACCTGCGCGAGGTTTGCTAGCCCCTGTGCTGCGGGCGCGAGGATGCGCCGCGTCATACACTTTCGCCAAGTGTTGAAAGTCCAAATGGGTATAGATTTGTGTGGTGCTTAAATCGGCATGGCCAAGCAGCTCTTGCACTGCGCGCAAATCCCCGGACGACTCCAGCATGTGAGTGGCAAAACTGTGGCGCAGTTTGTGAGGATTAATGTGGCTATTCACCGCCTGCTTTTGTCCCCACTCCGCCATACGTTTTTGCACGCTACGGTGCGAAATTCGCTGGCCAAGTTTAGAGATAAACAGTGCCTCTTCTGGCCCTTTGAGGAGCTGGTTGCGCACTTTAAGCCAGTTCATCACCCAAGTTTTGGCCATGCCGGAAAAAGGCACGATGCGCTCTTTTTCCCCTTTACCGGTGACACGCAAATCCCCTTTACGTACCGAGACATCACGCACGTTTAAATCAACTAGCTCGGCTAAACGCAATCCTGCGCCATACATCAGTTCCATCATTGCCCGATCCCGCACCGACAGCGGGTCGTCTTGATCCACCTCGAGCAGCTGATTCATTTCATCCACATCAAGGTTTTTCGGCAACTGGCGCCCTTGCTTAGGCGCAGCGACCCCTTTGGCCGGATTAGCCGCGAGCTGCTCAGTGAGAACGAGGTAGTCGAAAAAGCTGCGCAGTGCGGACAGCCGCAACGCAATACTGCCCGGTTTAAGGCCATCGCGTTTGGCTTGGCTCGAAATTTGTCGCACCCAGTCGGCATCCACATCTTGCCAATGGGCGATGCCCCGCGCGGTCAGAAAGTCGACAACCTTATCTAACTGGCGCTGATAATTGCGTTGCGTATGGGCACTAAGGCCCCGTTCGCTGAGCTGATATTGATAAAAGCGGTCGAGCGGGACCGTCAGTGAACGGGGAGCAGCTTGGTCAGGCGTTACCGCTGTCACTGACGCTCGCCCTTTTTCGCCCATTGGCTGCATAAAATGGCCAAGTGCGAGGCCAGCTGTTCGATAAAAAGGGTGTCCATGTCTGGTTGAAAGTGCCCGCCATCTGCGCTCGCAAAGCTCAACAGTCCCCACTCTTTGCCTTCCCCTTTAATCGGTACCAGCGCAAAAGAGCCTAGCTCCGGTGGTGTTGCCATCACCGCTTCTGCATCCACACGGCGTAAGCGCCCAAGATAGCAACGACGACCAGCAAAATGATGGCTTTTTAATTGATCCACCGCCTGACGCGACATGGTCTGCAGCCCGTCGATAGGCGCATACACCCGCAAGCTAACGGTGAGTTGCAGTTGCTCGCTAAGTGCCGTTAACGCCGCTTGCACCGACTGTGGCGTGTTAGCACGCAACAGTGCCTGATGCGCTTCAGCAAAAGCACGGAAAAGGGCATCGTTTTTCGCCCCCAGGCTCATCAGTTGGGTAATGTCTTCTTCCAACTCCGCCACCCGCTCACGCAGGCGCTTAAGTTGAATTTCCACCAGCGATACCGCGCCTTGCTCACCGTGTGGCACGGTCAGCTGCGTCAGCAAATCGCGGTGACGAGTAAAAAAGTCTGGATTGTCTTTTAAATACGCCGCCACCGCCTCGTCGCTCAGTGGCATGGTTTCCAGAGTCGAGGCTTCTACCCCATCATTCATAATTGCAATTGTCCATCAAATACATGTGTCGCTGGGCCTGTCATTGATAAGGGATGGCCCGGCCCGCGCCAGCGAATGCGTAGATCTCCACCGGGTAAACTCACCGTTACTTGCTCATCAAGCACGCCTTGTATAATCCCGACCGCAACCGCGGCACACGCGCCACTGCCACAGGCTTGGGTTTCGCCGGCACCGCGTTCGTACACTCTAAGCTTAATCGCATTGCGGGAAAGGATCTGCATAAAGCCGGCATTGACCCGCTCAGGGAAGCGTTCGTGACTTTCAAGTAACGGCCCCAAGGTGTCCACGTCGGCGTGGTCGACATCCTCAACCACGGTCACCACATGCGGGTTGCCCATGCTCACGGCGCCAACAAATAAGGTCTGCTCTGCCACCCGCATTAGGTAGGTTTTCTCTTGCGAGTTGGCACGAAACGGAATTTTCCCCGGTGTGAAGACCGGCTCGCCCATGTTCACGCGCACCTGGTTGTCGTTTTCAATGTGCAGCAGCATTTTACCCGCTTGGGTGCTCACGCTGATCTGATGCTTATTAGTCAGGCCTTTCATTCGCACAAAGCGCGCAAAGCAGCGCGCACCGTTTCCGCATTGCGAGACTTCCGATGCGTCAGGGTTAAAAATGCGGTAGTGGAAGTCCGTCTCGGGATCGTAAGGCGGCTCCACGACCAATAGCTGGTCAAACCCGACGCCACGCTGGCGATCAGCCAAACGCCGAATCAGATCCGGCGAAAAAAACGCGTTTTGCGTGACACAGTCAACCACCATGAAGTCGTTGCCCAGTCCGTGCATTTTTGCAAACTGTACCTGCATGCCAATCCTTATTCTGGTAGGCGCTGTTCAAGCTGCCATAACGACGCCAAGTTCTCGCGCTCGCGCACAAGGTGTGCCTGGTCGCCATCGACCATCACTTCGGCAGGACGGCAGCGTGAGTTATAGTTTGACGCCATCACAAAGCCATACGCGCCGGCTGAGCGCACCGCCAGCAAATCGCCTGCTTCTAACACCAGCGAGCGATTTTTACCTAAGTAGTCACCCGTTTCACACACCGGGCCAACCAAATCATAGGTTTGCGGTTCACCGTCGCGCGGCACCACAGGGATGATCTCTTGATAGGCTTGATACAGGGACGGACGAATTAAGTCGTTCATCCCCGCATCGATAATGGCAAAGTTTTTGTGCTCACTGTGCTTGAGGAATTCGACCTTGGTCAGCAACACCCCTGCATTGGCAGCAATCGCACGGCCCGGCTCAAAAATCAGCTCAAGATGACGATGATTGTCCAAACGCGCCAACAGCGCTTTGGCATATTCCGATGGCTGCGGCGGTTTCTCGTCGCTGTAGGTCACGCCTAAGCCGCCACCCACATCGAGATGGCGAATCGCAATGCCTTCATCGCCCAAGGTATCAATCAGCGCCAACAAACGGTCAGTGGATTCAATAAAAGGCGCTAGCTCGGTTAACTGCGAGCCGATATGGCAATCAATACCTTCGACCTTAAGGTGTGGCAAGCTGGCCGCATAACGGAAGCTCGTCAGCGCTTGATCAAAGGCAATGCCAAACTTATTGTCTTTCAACCCGGTAGAAATATAAGGGTGAGTATTGGCGTCCACATCGGGGTTAATACGCAGCGATATCGGCGCTTGCACACCCAACTCGCCCGCCACTTGGTTTAAGCGATCGAGTTCAGAGTGTGATTCCACGTTGAAGCACTTGATGCCTACTTCCAGCGCACGACGCATCTCTGCGGCCGTTTTGCCCACGCCAGAAAACACCACTTTCGCGGGATCACCACCGGCGACGAGCACGCGCTCAAGCTCACCTTGAGAGACAATATCAAACCCTGAGCCCAAGCGTGCCAGCACATTTAATACGCCAATATTGGCGTTCGCTTTAACGGCATAACACACCAAATGCGGGTGGTCGCCCACGGCGCGATCAAACGCGTGCCAATGGCGCTCAAAGGTGGCACGCGAGTATACGTACAAGGGCGTGCCGTGGTCGTGGGCCAGTTGGGTCAAGGGCAGTGATTCAGCCCACAGCTGGCCGTCGTCCTGATAATTGAAATAGTCCAAGGTGCTCTTCCCTGTCGTCGTTGGTTATTGATTTTGCGTCGGTTGTTGGTCCGGATAATACAGGGGCCCTTGTTGGCCACAGCCGGTCAGTGTCATGATGCCAGTGAACATCAGTAAAATGACGAGTTTTCGCATAGTGAATGCCAGTGATTATCGAGTCAATGCCCTCTATAATCGCATCACAACCATGAAAAGCAATAGGATGTAACGGGATGAACACAACGGAATATCATCAGTTGGTCGATTTACAAATGCAGGCCATTGAAGAAGGTATCGATGACTCAGGCGCCGACATCGATTATGAGAGCGTTGGCAACGTGATGACGCTGGAGTTCGATGATGGCAGCCAGATCATCATTAATCGCCAAGAGCCCATGCAAGAAATTTGGGTGGCGTCAAAAAGTGGTGGGTTCCACTTCGCCCTCAAAGACGGCGAGTGGACCTGCAGCAAAACCGGCTTGATCCTGATGGATTTAGTTCAGCAAGAGTGCAGCAAGCACGCTGGCGAACCTATTTCTTGGTGATACATGGTCACGCATAAGCGCCCGCGGCTCGGGCGCTTATGCTCACTTAAATGATGCGACTTGCCCGGTAAACCCGCCTTGAGAAGGCGGACGTGGTGGCTGCCACTGACCATCACATTTAAAGGGCAAGGCTTGGGTGTCGCCCCCGTCATCGGTGACAATCTGATAAAACTGCGGCAAATTAAAGTTAATGAAGTTCGCGCTGTAGCTGTAACGGTCGTGGGACGAGGTATAAAAACGGTTTACGCCCTGTACCATTTCGGTTTTATCCCCGCTGCACTGGCGATACACTTCCACCCGATTGTTCTCGTCGAGAATATAGAGGTTGTAACCATTGGTACAATCTTCAAAGAAAAACTGTACTAAGCCCTCGCTGGCATACGCATCCACGACTTCCGGCGGATGCACATCCTGCGGATTATCCACCACCATCACTGGCGTGCCGTTTACCTTGTTGGTGGAAATACAGCGATAAAAGTCGACCGAGTTTTCCAACCGCTGGACTGACACACCACGACGCTCAAAGAACAAACCATGAGTTTGCTTGCCGATGCGTAAGGCTTTAAAACGACGACGCTTCTCTTTTTCAACCGGCTTTAAACGTAATTCAATGCACTCAGCCACCAGTTGGTAAACCAAGTTTCGGATTAAACCGCGCATTTTGCTCGAATAACAGAACACATCGACTGACTCAGGCGGCACCGCATCCTGGTGCATTTTACCCAACATGGTTTTTAGCGCTTCCAAAATGGCATCGTCGCCACGGTAATTGAGCGTGCGCACTTCGTTCCATGAGTTGCGGTAAACGAGGTCAACACTCCCCACCAAGCAGGTTTGTTCAGGGCCATAGCTAAAAATATCGCTATTTTTAAAATCAAAGCGCATCGACGGCTTTTTGTACGCTGATGTCGGGTCTTGCTCTAAATTGACAAACAACGCGAGCTGACGGATTTCGCATGGGCTCGACAACGCATCCAGCGTCGGACGTGGAGGGTTGAGCGAGAAGGTATTACGAATATCACTGACCAGCTGATACAAGGTATCAATATCAACATCGGCGTCGCGTACCACGGTATCCAGGCGTGTAGACTCTGTTAGCAGCCCATTGAAAAATGCCCAAGCGACCAGCTTGGAGAGGTAGCTGTTGTGCTCAAGTGGGGCGCGACCGATGATATCGACCGGATCAAGCGAGTGCTTATACAAATACCATCCCGGCGCATTAGTCCGCCCCTCCGGTACTTGAATAAAGGTGAGATCCGGTTCGTGTAAGTCTGGCGAAATTTGCGGGTTGAGCAAGGTGACTTTACCCGGCAACTCTTCAAATGCCGCGTAGAGCTTGCGGGCGAGAATGCTGATGTCTTGCGGGCTAATCGCGGATGTAATGTCGTTACGGCGCGCAAAGCGGATCAGGTTCCGATAACTTTGCATCAAAGCATCAAGCAATTCATTGTGGGCGTGCTGTACTTCCTCAACTTTCCAATGGCGACGATTATCGAGATACGCCAATGCCTGTTCATCCCAGCCCCACTCACGCGCCAATAAGCGCAGCACTTCGCGGCGCCAAGCGACCGAACCAGTCGCTGGGGACTGGGTCAATTTCTCATGGGTTTTAAGGTAAAAACAACGACGAACCAAATCTAAACGGCGCGTGTCACCAATCGACTCCAAGTAACGGGTGACTTTTTCCAGCATCAGATAATAAGCATCAGATTGATACACATCGACCCAGCCTGCATAGAAGCGGCGTTTGCCATCCACACTCAAAAGCTGGGTACCGGGATACTGCCACGAGTACGCCTCGAGCAAAATCGCTTTGAGCACCGACTTATACGGCGAATCAATGCTTTTATACAGCTGCCACAAACTCGAGCCAAAATATTCTTCGGCCGGGATGGTCGGCAGGCCGCCAAAATCGACCCAATCACGACGGTCAAGGCCATGTTCGGCTACCAGTGTATCGACGTACTCTTCATAACAGCCTTCCATCTCTGGTGGTACCATGTACCACAACAGTTTTTGCCCGGCGAGTCGCATAGAGGAGCGATAAAACTCGTCCAGCAAAAGGAAATGCTGGCTGGTGCCACAGTTATCGCTGGTCATCGCTTGGGAGAGATGATGACGAAAGCGCCCCTCACAAACCACAAAAAAATTAGCTTCTATCCCTTGGCTTAACGCCCATTCCGAGATCGCCATGCATTTGGCATCAAGCTTATCGCGCTGAGCGGCCGTTACCGAGGTATCGATACACACCCAAATATCGAGATCACTGGTGAGGCTTTGCCCCATCGAGCCGGTACTGCCCATGGTATACATGCCTTTGATCGGATGGCGCTCACGGCCTTCCACGCAGGCGGTTAAAGAAGAGAAGCGGGTGTTTGAGTGGATCAGGCAATCAGAGACAAACTCTCGTTGTGTCTCATCGAGCGCGTAATCAGCAATACCGAAAGGCACGCTGTCGCCACAAAACCCGGGTAATGCGGGGTGATTTAGATGTAAAAGCACTGGCAGCACATCAAAGATAGCTTGCGCCTGACGGCTCATCGCGGACCGCGCACGATCCATTCTCACGCGGTTAAACGCTTCTATGCGCTCAGTTTGCTGTTCTACGTATGTTTGCAAGGCAATCATCCAGATTCGTTGACATCCCGGTCAACAGGTCGACGTTACTGTCTTCACCGTATCCGCCCAATTGCAGATAACAAAACGTGATCAATGTAACACTCTCGACAACTCGGGTAAAGCCAATAACCCCGATGCCTGTGTGGTGGTATCAACATCGCACTATAGGTGCTTTTTGAGACCAATATCAACTTTTTTGCTCTACTACCTTAGTCGTAAGTCAGCCATATTGCCGCCTTCAGATCTCATTATTTGCGCAAATAATACGCTACCGATCACATTTTTTCACCTATATGACCATAACGCCGTCATAAATCGCCAAACCGCATGGCAGAGATTACGAGTCGTCCAGCGCCAATGTTACGATGGGTGTTATGAACCAAGAAGGAAAACAAACCATGTACTCAACGCCTGTACGCATTGCCACGCGCAAAAGCCCTTTGGCTCTCTGGCAAGCTGAATTTGTTAAAGACGCATTAGAGCGCTCTCACCCGGGGCTATCGGTTGAACTGGTGCCGATGGTCACGAAAGGTGACGTGATTCTGGACACGCCTTTGGCGAAAATCGGTGGTAAAGGCTTGTTTATTAAAGAGCTTGAACAAGCCATGCTCGACGGCCGCGCAGACATTGCGGTGCACTCAATGAAAGATGTCCCGGTTGAATTCCCCGAAGGATTAGGGCTGGTCACGATTTGTGAACGCGGCGACCCACGTGATGCGTTTGTCTCCAATCACTACGACAGCATTGACGACTTACCTGAAGGCGCGGTGGTAGGTACCTCTAGCCTGCGCCGCGAATGTCAATTGCGCGAGCGTCGTCCTGATCTGGTCATTAACACATTACGGGGCAACGTGGGGACACGCCTCGGTAAACTCGATGACGGCCAGTACGATGCGATTGTCCTCGCTGCCGCTGGCTTAAAACGATTAGGTTTGAATGAACGCATTCGCAGCGAAATCCCACCAGAAGTCATTCTACCCGCCGTCGGCCAAGGCGCCGTAGGGATTGAGTGCCGCCTTGATGATGAACGCATTCGCACCTTGCTCGCGCCCTTGTCTGATGCCAGCACCACGCAGCGCGTCTTATGTGAGCGCGCAATGAACAACCGCCTAGAGGGCGGCTGCCAGGTCCCGATTGGTAGCTATTCAGACATTCAAGGCGATAAAATCTGGCTACGTGCGTTGGTCGGCGAACCTGACGGCTCCACCATTTTACGTGGCGAAGTCACGGGCCCGCTTGAAAAAGGCGAACAGCTCGGCACCGATTTAGCAGAGCAGCTTCTCGCTCAAGGCGCGCGTCAAATCTTGGATAAGCTTTATCAAGACGACGCATGACCACGGTTGTTGTTCGCCCCGAGCCAGACTGCAGTCAGTTAGTCGCCCTACTCGCCCAGCAAGGGCTAGCGGCGATCCCCTGTCCACTGGTCAGTTTTACGCCGGGGCGAGGCTTACCGTCTCTGGCCAGTCTGCTCGTCTCACTGCCTTCCGGTAGCATCTTGGTCGCAGTGAGCCCGCGCGCCGTGGCATTTGCTCATCAAGCCTTGCAACACCAAAACGGGAGGTGGCCTGTTGACTGTCACTACGTCGCGGTTGGGCAACGCACTGCCAACGAGTGGCAGGCCGTCTCAGGGCAGCCTATCTTGACCCCCACCCGTGAAGACAGCGAAGGCATGCTTACACTTGCTCCTTTTAGTGCCGTGACAGGGACGCAAGTGGTGATTCTGCGCGGGGAGAGTGGACGCGATATGATGGGGAAAACGTTACAAGCACAAGGCGCACAAGTTCACTATTGCGAGACCTATCGGCGACAATGGGCGATTGAGCCTTTAGTATCGCAAGTAGTAAGCTGGCCGCATGACGCTATCGACACAGTCGTTATCACCAGTGGCCAACAATTAGCCTACTTTGATCAACTTATCACACTGAGCGGACAGCACTGGCTGCGCCAATGCCGTATACTGGTGCCCAGTAAAAGGATTCAAGATCAAGCCACTGCGCTTGGTTTTGACACGATTACGACCGTTGACAGCGTGGCCAATGATGCACTGGTTAACACGCTGCTCAGGTTAAGTAAAACGGGACTTTCGGATGACTGACAACAAAAATACCGACACCAAACAAAGCAAGGCCACCACGCCATCTTCACCCAAGACCCACGCGACAGATGCGCCGGCGCCTGAAAAAGCCAGCCAAACCTCATCGGGGGGACGTGGCGGCATATTACTCGGCGCTATCGCCATCGCATTAGCCCTCGGCTCCAGTGGCTGGGTATTTTATCATGGCCACCAGCAAGCCACCGTGTTGCAAAACACCGTATCCGCGCAACAATCTCATATCTCGCGCCTTGAACAAGATCTTAACCAACAAAAGCAAGCGGCAGAACAAGCGCGAGAGCAACTGAAAGCCACCACTCAAACACGTTTGAACCAGCAAGACAGCAGTTTATCTAGCTTGCAAAAAGCCGTCGCTGAAGTGAAAGGCCGACGTCCCAATGACTGGTTACTGGCAGAAGCCGACTATCTGATCCGAATGGCAGGGCGTAAAATTTGGCTCGAACAAGATGCACAAAGCGCCACTGCCCTGATGGAAGCGGCCGATCACCGCATTGCTCAGCTCAACGACCCGTCCTTGATGCCGATTCGCCAGGCGATGGCTGACGATATCACCGCGTTAAAGGCGGTGAAACGGGTTGATAGAGATGGGATTGTACTGCGCTTGACCAGCATGCAACAGCGGGTCGAAAATCTTCCGCTTGCCAGCGCGGTCATTCCCGACCCCGAGGCGGTGGACACGCCTATTGTCTCTGAGTCAGTGAATGACTGGAAAAGTAACCTCACTACTTCAGTCAAAGACTTTGTCGATGACTTTGTCACCTACCGCAAACGTGACGGCAACGTGGTGCCCTTGTTATCACCCACCCAAAGTTACTACCTGCAAGAAAATTTAAAAAACAAACTCGATCAAGCGATGCGCGCCGTGTATGAAGGCAATGATACCCTGTATCACGAAGCGCTAGAGATGGGAAAAGACTGGACACTGCGCTTTTATAATCAAGACGCCAATGCCACTCGCCGCTTTGTCGAGCAGCTTGACGAGCTGAACCAACAAACCATTGGCGTCGACCTGCCGCAAAAACTGAAAAGCCAGTCGCTAGTCAGTGATGAAATTAATACCCGACTGCGTCGAGACATTGCACCGCTGACAGGAGGCCAATCATGATTAGATTGCTTTTGCTCGTCCTTGTGCTGGCGGCAGGGCTGGTGGTTGGCCCTCAATTAGCCGGACAGCAAGGTTATGTTTTGATCTCCGCGGCAGAACAAACACTGGAAATGAGTGTTACCACCTTGTTGGTACTGATTGGCATGTTAATCGCGGTATTATGGGCACTGGAGTGGCTACTGAGAAAGCTTTTATCCATCAGCAGCACCGCAACAGGCTGGTTATCCGGCCGTAAGCAACGTAAAGCGCGCCAGCAAACCCAAACTGGCTTAATTAAGTTACGCGAAGGGGAGTGGAAAAAAGCCGAAAAACTCCTCGCCAAAGCACGGCCTCACAGCGATGCGCCTATGCATAACTTATTGGCTGCCGCGGAGGCGGCACAACAGCGACAAAACCTGCAGGCGCGTGACCAATACCTGCAGCAAGCCGCTGATCTTAACGCCAATAGCTTGGCTCTCGCCCTGACTCGTGCGCAGCTCCATAGCCAAAGTGGTCAGCACGAAGAAGCCTTGGCCTCGTTGCGTGCGATTAAACGTCAGCATCCTCGCAACCCGGTGATGCTGGCGCTGCTAAAAGACACCTATATCCATCTCGAAGATTGGTCAGCGCTTCTTAACCTTCTGCCCACCTTGAAAAAGGCTCAACTGCTTGATCATGAGCAATTTGATGCCCTACACGAGCGAGCTGAGCTGGGTGTAATGGCCCATGTCGCCAGTCAACAAGGCACCGAGGGACTGCTGGCGCATTGGAACCAACTCCCTAAAGCCAAACGCAACCAGCCTTCACTCTTAGCGGGGTTAGTCAAACATCTGGCGGCGCGCAATGCCGACTCAGAAGCCTACATTCTGCTACGCGAGGCCTTGAAAAAGCGCACCGATGATCGCTTGATTGCCCTGATCCCGACGCTAAAATTGCCAGATAACTACCCCGCGGTGGTGATGCTGGAAGAGTTGCTCACGCAAGATAGCCGCAACCCTGTACTTCACAGCGCCCTTGGGCAACTGCTTATGCAGTCGGGAAAATGGCAAGATGCGCGCAGCCACTTTGAGAAAGCCCTGGAGTATCGTGCCGATGTCACCGACTATGCGTATTTGGCTGATGTGTTGGATAAGCTTGATCAGGGAAAAGCCGCGAGTGATGTCTCACGTACAGCGTTAAAGTTAGCGCTGCCTGAACAACCTCCCGCGGCATAGTATTTCCGCCAGCCGAAAAGGCAGTCAGTCAATTGCCTTCGAATGAGAAAAAACGCCCCGCACTGCGGGGCGTCTTATTATTGCGGATAGCGACTACCGCTTTTTACACAAGACATTGAGCGCCGCATCGGCGTTACGTGTCACCACTTTGCCACTTCGAGCATCTACGCCCTTGGCGCCTTGTACCCAGTACGGTAAGCGCATGGGGAGCTGATCTGTCGCCTGCGCCACTTGCACCAATTCCTGCTGGGAGGCCAACACCATCCCTTCACGTTGACAGCGGGGTGCCGCCTGCGCATAAGGGACACGCAACCAACTCATGGATTTTTCGGTGTATTGCTTATCGCCAGCTTCTGGCTCTGGTAAGCCAAAATGGCTCAAGGTAATCGCCGTATCCATCGGCGCCGACTTTTCAGCTCCCGAGGTCGATTGGGTTTGAGACAGCGGTGGTAAGCGGATCACGGCCGGTTGCGACAATGGCTGACGGGTTTGTCTTAATACCGCCTGCTTGGTTGGTCCAAATTGACGAACCCGCTTTAGCACCAACTGAGCCACGTCTAGGTTAGGATACGGACCAATTAAGCAACGTCCTCGGCCCTCACGCACCTGCACTTGAAACGGCAAGTCCGGTAAGCCTTGACGCAGAGACTGATAGAATTGGCGTGATGGCACGCCTTGCGTGGCGCCGCATTGCACCCAAAACGCCGTGCTCTGCGGATCCGGAGATTGATTGCCCCACAACCCTTGTCCGATATCACATGTCTCGCCAATGATTGGCCAGCCTTGTTGGCGGTCGATAATGGCGCAAGGGTTCTGTTCTGCGCGCACTGGCGCACTGATTGCCCACATTGCTACCACACTGACAGCCAAACCTCGCCACCGCCCCATGAGTCGCTCCCTTGATAATCTAATCTGCTCAGCTTAAGCAAAGAGACACATCGACTCAAGCCACTGATCACCAAGCTGTCAGACAGCTATCAAAAAAATGGCTGCGAACGCAGCCATTTTCCTTACCCTTTGTAGATTTTGGGATTGAAAACATCTCGTAGCCAATCGCCGAGCAAATTGATCACTAGCACCAGTAAGACCAGCACAATGCCTGGGAAGGCGGTTATCCACCACGCGCCGGAGAAAATGTAATTAAAACCGATACTGATCAATGAGCCCAGTGATGGCTGATCGACAGGCATCCCCAGCCCCAAGAAAGACAGTGCCGCCTCAGACATAATCGCATTGGCAACCTGCACGGTTGAAATCACCAAGATGGGTGACAAGCAGTTGGGAAGAATATGACGGAACATGATCCGTGGCGAGCGGAAACCCATCACTCGCGCTGCTTCCACATATTCTTTTTTCTTTTCTGCCAGGACAGAGGCACGAATGGTCCGCGCATACTGTGGCCACTCGGCAATCCCGATAATCACCACCAGCATTAAAATCGCGTATTGGCTATAAAACTCACTGCCAAAGCTGGCTTTAAAAATCGCTGAGACAATAATAGCGACCATCATGGTCGAGAAAGACAGCTGGATATCGGCGATACGCATAAAAAAGCTATCAATGCGGCCACCAAAATAGCCGGCACTCAGACCAATCACCGTCCCCAGAATCAACTGCAGGCCGACGGCACACAAACCTATGGTCAAAGAGATCCGCAAACCATAAATAATGGTCGACAAAATATCTCGCCCTTGGTTATCCGTGCCGAGCAAAAAGCGCGGATCGCTCCACTCCATCCAGACAGGGGGGAGCTCAGAGTCCATAATATCAATCGCCATTAAATCATAGGGATTGGTTGGGGACACTAAGGGCGCAAAGACCGCGAGCAATAAGAACACCATGAAAATGGTGAAGCTAGCGATCGCCACTTTGTCACGCTTAAAGTGGTAGAAGAAGTCAGAGTCCAAGAAGCGCTGCCAACGACTTGGTGTTGTATTCGCTTGTGTCATCGCTTACGCCTCCTTGCCGGTTAAGTTAACCGTTGGGTTAATCAAGCCATACAGCAGATCGACAATGGTGTTGGTCACCACAAAGATCAGCCCGACGAAAATCACGTAAGCGGTAATCAACGGTGTATCTACACGGTTAATCGCTTCAAGGAACAAAAAGCCCGTCCCCGGCCACTGAAAGACGGTCTCGGTCAAAATGGTATACGCAATCATGGTACCGATTTGCACACCACCAACCGTTACCACCGGCAGCATGGTGTTCTTCAGCGCATGCTGATAATAAACCTTGTTTTCGGGCAACCCTTTAGCACGTGCAAATTTCACATACTCGGTTCCCAAGGCTTCCAGCATTTCAGAGCGCACCAAGCGAATGAACAAAGGTAGCATGATGGATGCCAGCGACACGGAGGGCAGCACCAAATGTGCTAAGCCATCCAGGGTGAAAAAGCCGGACTCCCAGCCAAGCCAATTGGCCGTTTCTCCACGCCCATAAGAAGGCAGCCAGCCCAACTCAATCGAGAAGACATACATGAGCATAATCGCGGTCAAGAAGACAGGTATCGAGATACCCACGATACTAAAGCCCATGATTATCTTGGTGAGCATGCTATTGGGGTGAATCGCCGAGTACACCCCGAGTGGAATCGACACCACGACAATGATCAGTGCCGCCCCCGCCACGAGTTCTAGCGTTGCCACCAATTTATCTAAAATGACGTCCACGACTGGACGCTTAAAGAAATAAGAATTGCCTAAATCCCCTTGTAGGGCCTTGCCTACAAAGCGGGTATATTTGGTTAAGAAGGGATCGTTAAGCCCCATTTCATCACGCAGCGCATCACGCTCCGCTTCTGATACTGATTGCCCCACCAGCTCCCGCAAGGGGTCGCCGAGGTTGTCTTGGATAGCAAACGCCACCAGACTGATGACAAACATCACAATCAGTGCCTGTACCAGACGTTTGACTAAAAACGTTACCATGTGTGCCTCTAAGCGATTGGATAATCAGGGCCCCAGCGGTTGGGGCCCTGTTTTAGTCCATTACTCGACCACTAGATCGCCGAAGTAAGGGAAGTTCATACCGTTAACGATCGGCTCGATGTTAACGTTATTTTTGGCTGCCCATGATGGATCTTGCCAGTGCAGAGGTAAGAAAGCCGCTTCGTCATACAGGATCTTCTCGACCTTTTGCAGCATCGCACTACGCTTTTCCAGATCCGTTTCTGAGTTGGCTTCCATCACCAGCTTATCCACTTCGCTGTTCGAGTAGTGGCCACAGTTATACTGACCCTTACCGGTGTCCGCATCACGTGTCATGGTGAGGAACTCGGTGAAGTTGGCAGAATCTTCTGTATCTGGGTGCCAACCGATCATCTGCATGCCCGCTTCGCACTTATCAAACTCAGGCCAGTACTGCGCTTTTGGCATGGTTTGCAAATCAACCTTGATACCAATTTTCGCCATCATTGCCGCCACCGCTTGAGCGATTTTTTCATCGTTCACGTAACGGTTGTTAGGGGCAATCATGGTGATTGAGAAACCATCTGGGTAACCGGCCTCTTCCATCAGTTTTTTCGCTTTGGCCAGGTCATAACGTGGCTCGAGATCAGGATTATAGCCTGCATACCCGACTGGGCTTTGCTGGCTCGCGGGCGTGGCCGCCCCTTTCATGATCTTCTGCGCGATACCTTCGTTGTTGACCGCATAAGCCACCGCTTGGCGAACACGTGGATCTTTAAACTCATCCACCACACTCTGGTTCATTTGGAAAGTGATGACCCGCGTCCCTGGCATGGTCACCAATTGCAGCTCGTCGGCACGTTCGATACGGCGATAGTCGTTAGGAGAAACAGGCGCAATCATGTCGACATCACCAGACAGCAGCGCCGCGACGCGGGTGGCATCTTCTTTGATCGGACGCAGCGTGATGTTATCCACATTGCCTTCGCTGTCTTTGTCCCAGTAATTCTCATTACGGTCAAACTCGACAACCACGCCTTGTTCACGTTCGTCAACCACATACGGCCCGGTGCCTGACAGGTGTGTCGACGCATAGGTTGAGCCATTTTTCTTCAGCTCAGATTTATCACGGCCGTCTTCTGTCTCACCACTGTAGAACTTGCTGTCCATCGGGAACACGTAGGTCATGACGTTTTCTACCAGCGGGTAGGTACCGTCCGTCACCACATCCACCGTGTGCTCGTCGACTTTTTTGATATCAACGATTGGGGTGAAAATCCCTTTAAAGTCGGGGGATGATTTCAAACGATCAAAGGTCCACACCACATCGTCGGCAGTAAACGCGTTTCCGGAATGGAACGTCACGCCTTCGCGAAGATTGAAACGCACGGTTTCATTATCGATACGCTCCCAAGACGTGGCGAGGCGAGGCTCAAAGTCCATCTCTTGGGTAAAGCGGACCAAGGGGTCGAAGACCATGTGTGATAGCTGTAGCGTACCACCGGAAAGCTGCTCATGAGGGTCCAGTGAAACCGGATCCGCATCATACGCGACGGTGATATCTGCAGCCGCGGCACTAACGCTCAGGCCGGCGGCCATAAGCGCCACGGCAATCTTGCTCTTCATTGTTTTCATTGCATAGCTCCTTTATGCGTAGGGGTTGCCCCCTGCTGTGTTTGCATCATGGATGAGGTGCGGCGCAATGCCGCGTCGACATAGCGTGCTATGCCGGTTGCAAACCTTCCGTGCTCATTCCCTTAAACTCTGGCATCAATGAGATAAGCTGACGGCTATATTCGTGTTGTGGGTTAGTAAACAGTTGCTCTGTCGGTGCCACTTCTAACAGCTGGCCTTTGCGCATCACACCAATGCGGTCACACATTTGGCGAATCACCGGCAAATCGTGACTGATAAACAACATGGTGAGATTGAGCTCGTCCTGCAGATCTTTGAGCAGGTTCAAAATTTGCGCTTGTACTGACACATCCAACGCGGATGTCGGCTCATCGCAAATCAGTAAACGCGGACGCGTCGCCAATGCGCGAGCAATCGAAATACGCTGGCGTTGCCCCCCAGAGAACTCGTGCGGATATTTAATCCCTGCGCCGCGACCCAGGCCAACGTGATCAAGCAAGTCGCCGACGATTTGGCGGATTTGAGACTCGCTTTCGGCCAAACGGTGAAAACGAATGGGCTCAGCGATAATGTCGTATATCTTCATCCGTGGGTTCATGGATGAATACGGGTTTTGAAACACCATTTGCATTTGGCGACGAATAGGACGTCGGGCGCGTTCGTTTTTAATCGCGGTCAGATCGATATCTTCAAAAATGATTTGCCCCGTGTTGGGCGGATAAAGCCCGGTGATCGCGCGCGCAATGGTCGACTTTCCTGAGCCCGACTCACCGACAAGACCAAAGGTTTCCCCCTCAACCACGTCAAAGCTGACATGATCAGAGGCTTGGACGTATTCGCGGCGGCTCGCAAAGAGAGAATCCTTAGTAATAAAGCGCAAGGACACATCTTTCACCTGCAGTAGCGGACCGCTGTAAGCGCGCTGATCTTGGCTTTGCCCCAGCCAGTGATTCTTGACATCAAGCTCAAGGGTTTCACCGGCTTCCTCGATATAATTGACCAGCGGAAAGCGGTCCAGCTTGATATCAGAGCGTGGCACCGCTGAAATGAGACTTTGCGTGTAAGGATGCTGAGGCTCACCTAACACCTGCTGGGTGGTGCCTAGCTCCACCAAATCACCACGATACATCACCGCGACACGGTCGGTCACATTGGCGACCACGCCCATATCATGGGTGACCAGCATACAGCCAACATTTTTCTTTTGGCATAAATCGCGGATGAGGTTAAGGATTTGATCTTGGATGGACACATCCAACGCCGTGGTCGGCTCATCGGCAATGATGAGATCCGGCTCCCCGGCCAGCGCAACCGCAATCACCACGCGCTGACGCATCCCGCCGGAAAACTGATGGGGGTATTGTTTGATGCGCAGCTCTGGCTCAGGGATCCCCACCTGCTCCATTAAATTAAGCGCGCGCTGATAGGCCTGTTGCTGCGTCACATTCAAGTTGGTCAAAATGGTTTCGGTAAGCTGCTGCTCGACCGTAAACAGCGGATTCAGGGAGGTCATCGGGTCTTGAAAGATAAACCCAATTTTATCACCGCGCACTTTGCGCATTTCGTTGGGGGTTAGCCCGGAGATTTTTTTACCGTCCAGATACACATCGCCACTGGCAATGCGACCCGGCGGACTGAGCAAATCAATCACGGCATTACCGACCGTGGACTTGCCCGCCCCAGACTCACCCACCACGCCAACAATCTCACCGCGCTCAATCGTTAATGACAATGACGTCACGGCGGCGTGAACGCCATGGCGAGACGGGTACTCTATTCGTAGATTATTTACTTCTAGCAGTGACATTTTTCATCCTTGATATCGTCTTAGGTGACGATCGACTTCCTTACCAAAACAAGGTGATATGATCTTGCCTCGGAGAGATGCGGATTTAATCTGGCAAAAATTTCACAAAAAATCAACATCACAGCAGAAAATGCCATAATGACACAGTCGGCTCGAATATTCATTCACTTGGCTACGATTGTGTACCCAAGCGTCAAACAAAAAATACACTTCATATCATAAAGATATAAGGTATTACGCTTTCCCCTGTTTTAAAGCAAATCGCGCATAGAATAAAGCAAAGTTATTTAACAGCGTGTAAACAATGACAGCGATAAGCACCAAAAAAAACGCATTTGTCGAGTTAATTGATTACTTAATAAATGAAAGGCAGTTTTTTGAACCACACAATGATAGGTATAGCAGTCACATCAAAAGGTGTGGTTTTTATTGCTGATTGGTGACTTTTTATCTATCAGAATCTTGATAGAGTTCTAATTTCTGCATTTTATCCTCTCTCAACGTCGCCACGTAGAGAAAAGAATCATCAACACGTACTCGCAAAGCGATATAAAGTCACCCTATTACAGGGGAAGCTTGAGGAGTAAAGACATGGTCATAGGGAGGAGGGCCAAACAAAAAAACCCCAGCCATTAGGCTAGGGTTTGTAATAGTGGTCGGTGAAGAGGGATTCGAACCCCCGACCCTCTGGTCCCAAACCAGATGCGCTACCAAACTGCGCTATTCACCGACATATTCGCTGTTAGCGAAAATAATGGGGTGGCTGACGGGACTTGAACCCGCGACAACTGGAATCACAATCCAGGGCTCTACCAACTGAGCTACAGCCACCACTGATTTTTTGCCAATTTCCTTTATCCCCGGAATGGCGCGCCCGACAGGATTTGAACCTGTGACCTTTGGCTTCGGAGGCCAACACTCTATCCAACTGAGCTACGGGCGCTTGCCCCGTTGGCGGTGACGAATATTACGGATATCACCACCAGCCGTCTAGCACTTTTTTTAATTTTTTTACTGACTGGTCTCTTTTTCAACAAATTGCGTAGAAATCGTCAGTAAGGTCTCTACTATAACGGTTTAACGTAACAATCTAAAGCGCTATAATCACCTAATCTTTACACGGAGTTAACCCAGCAACGTTGGCAAATCCGTTAAGACGAGACTGACAGGCCGCAACCGAATCACCCTTGATTGATTCACCCCCTTAGGTTGGCGGCAAATAAGATAAAAAAGGCGTTAAGCCACCAGTAATGTGGGAGTGTCATTGTGAGCGCAAAGGGAAAAAGTCTAGGTCAAATTATGGTTGCCACCGTGGCGGCCCTGTTATTTGCTTCTGCTGCGCAAGCGCTAGAAGTGTCTGAGCAAGAAAAAGCCGCTATTGCTGAACGCATTGCCCCGGTTGGTGATGTGTATATTGACGGCGAAGCGCCAACGCAAACCGCCGCCGCAGAGCCGAGTGGCCCACGCAGCGGCGAGCAGGTCTACAACACCTACTGCACCGCGTGTCACGGCACAGGCGCAGCCGGCGCGCCCAAAACAGGCGATGCCGCCGCTTGGGGGCCACGTGTCGATAAAGGCATGGAAACGCTGACCACGCACGCTATCAACGGCTTTAATGCGATGCCTGCCAAAGGGACGTGTATGGATTGCTCGGATGATGAGATTGTGGCGGCTATCGAGCACATGCTCGACGCACTTTAATACCGCCGCGCAACCCGTGTGACAATAACGCCGCCCTTGCGGCGTTATTTGTTTTTATCCAGCATGGCTTTTAGGTTGGCGATCGCGGCTTGCCCTTTCTCCATCCGCTCTTCTTGTGAAACAGGCTTTCTTTGCGACTCCCACTCCACATCGTCAAAAGGAAGCTCTTCCAGGAAGCGGCTTTGCTGAGGTTTAATCACTTCACCAAATTGACGCCGTTCTCGACACACTACAAAGGTCAGCGCCTTTTGCGCACGAGTCAGTCCGACATAAGCCAAACGCCGCTCTTCATCGATATTGTCTTCATCAATGCTCGACTGATGCGGCAATAAACCTTCTTCCATGCCAATCAGGTAGACATAAGGAAATTCGAGCCCTTTGGAGGCATGCAAGGTCATCAACTGGACTTGGTCTGCGTCATCATCGTCTTCCCCCCGCTCCATCATGTCACGTAGTGTAAGGCGCTGAACCACCTCTCTTAAGCTGCGTTCGACCTGATCGGGGTTATCACCTTCTAAGTCGGCGACAATCCAACTATAAAGCTGTGAGACGTTTTTCATCCGCATTTCAGCCACTTTAGGGCTTGAAGACGTTTCGTACAGCCACTCTTCGTAGTGAGTATCACGCAAAAGCGCCCTCACCGCCGCCACGGTATCGCCTCGCTCGGCTTGATCGGATAATTCTACCACCCAGCGGGTAAACGCTTGTAGCGACGCCAAACCACGTCCCGATAAATGTTGACTTAGCCCGAGCTCGAAGCTTGCCGCAAACAAGCTCTTTCCGCGTTGGTTGGCATAACTGCCGAGTTTCTCTAACGTCACAGGGCCAATCTCACGTCGTGGCGTGTTAACGACTCGCAAGAACGCGTTGTCATCATCGGGGTTCGTGAGCAGGCGCAGATAGGCCATGATATCTTTGATTTCTGCACGTGAGAAAAACGACGTCCCACCCGAGATCTTGTAAGGAATGCGGTTTTGCATCAGCGCTTTTTCGATTAAACGCGATTGGTGGTTTCCGCGATAAAGGATGGCGTAATCTTTGTATTGGGTACGTCCGAGAAAACGATGGCCTATCAGCTCGCCGACCACGCGCTCCGCCTCATGTTCTTCATTATTGGCCGTCAATACTTTGAGCATGTCGCCATCAGGTAAAGCAGAAAATAAGGTCTTTTCGAATACATGGGGATTATTGGCAATCAAGATGTTGGCCGCGCGGAGGATGCGACTGGTTGAGCGGTAATTTTGCTCCAACTTCACTACGTGCAAACGCGGAAAGTCTTGCTGAAGATACACCAGATTTTTCGGCTGAGCCCCTCGCCACGAGTAAATTGACTGATCGTCATCCCCGACCACCGTGAAACGTGCACGCTCACCCACTAGCAGCTTCACTAACTGATATTGACTGGTGTTGGTATCTTGATATTCATCTACCAATAAATAACGAATGCGCGCTTGCCACCGCTCGCGTACGGCTTGGTTTTGGCTAAGTAGCGCGACCGGCATCAAAATGAGATCATCAAAATCCAGCGCGTTATACGCACGCATTTGTTTTTGGTAGCGCGCGTAACAGGCGGCAAACAGTTGCTCACGCTCGCCTTGCGCCTGAGCCAGTGCTTCATCCGGCCCCAACATGGCATTTTTCCAGTTGGAAATGGTATGCACTAACTGACGGAGCAAATCTTTATCGTTATCCAACTCTTGTTCGGTCAGGGCTTTTAACAAAGCTAATTGGTCTTGATCATCAAACAGCGAAAAGCCTGCCTTGAGCCCCAAGGTTTTATATTCTCGCCGAATGATATTGAGGCCCAAGGTATGAAAGGTCGACACCATCAAACCACGCGACTCTTGCTTTCCTAAACTTTGTGCTACCCGCTCTTTCATCTCGCGTGCCGCTTTGTTGGTAAAGGTTACCGCAGCGATATGGCGCGCTTTATAGCCACATTTCTGAACCAAATAGGCAATTTTATGGGTAATGACACGTGTTTTTCCCGAGCCGGCCCCTGCCAAGACCAAGCAAGGTCCAGAGATATGTCGTACGGCATCGGATTGCGCGGGGTTAAGTTTCATGGTGACAACACCTCATCAGTGGCTGAATGAGCATTGTAGAGCGAATCCAACTGATGTCTATCTCACCGCAGCAGAGTGCATTTTGCTTGCTACACTTTATGCTTGTCATTTGCGCGAAAAACGCTCTAAAATGAATGAACGTTCATTCATTGCTTGGTGCATTATCTATGGACAAACGTACGCAAATCTTTGCCGCGACCGAGCAATTAATCGCGACGGTCGGGCTCGATAAAGTCTCAATGCAACAAGTGGCGACACAAGCACACGTCGCTGCAGGGACCATTTATCGCTATTTCAAAGACAAGGATGATTTGCTTCGCCAACTGTCTTCACACCTGATGATGCAGTGTGCGACCCATATCCAGCAAGGGGTCAAGGATGAGCCAACACTCAAACGTCAGTTTGAACGCTTATGGCGCAATACTTGGACCATGATGCTACAACGCGATCATCTGCTATTGTCTCGAGACCAGTTTGATGCGCTGCCACGGGACGACCAGTTACACGCTCAGCGGGAGCGAGATGCCTTCTCCGACCTTTATCAAGTCTTTCAAGAAGGTAAGCAACAAGGCGTGCTCAAGCCCCTCGATGATGAGGTATTAATCACCTTGGGACTCGAACCCGCTTTTTGTTTAGCTCGCAAACAGGTTCGGGGTGTTATAACCCTGGACAGTCATGCTATCGCAGATGCGATCCACGCTTGCTGGGATGCAATTTCTCTTCACTAACGACGTTCGGAGCTTACTTCGATGAAAAAATGGTTTTTCTTTATGGTTATCCTCGCGCTGCTGCTGTTTGGCAGTGTGATTGGCTTTAACCTGTTCAAGCAGCAAAAGATTGCAGAGTATATGGCAAACATGCCAGAGCCCACCCACCCAGTCACCGCGGTGACGGTTGAGGCTGAGCCTTGGACACCAACGCTTGACGCCATTGGTTTTGTTGAGCCTAACCAAGGGATCACCTTAACCACCCAAATTGCCGGTGTCGTCGATGTGATTAATTTTGAGTCTGGCCAAACCGTTGAGCGTGGGCAAAACCTGGTCGAGCTCGACTCGAGTGTTGAAAAAGCCAATTTAGCCAGCACCCAAGCTCGCCTACCGGCGGCGGAAGCCAAGTTTAAACGCTACCAAGGACTGTTTGCTAAAGGCTCTATCTCTAAAGAAGCGCTGGATGAAGCCGAGGCCAATTATCGTTCGCTACAAGCTGACATTAACGCACTGAAAGCCACCATTGCCCGTCGTAATATCCAAGCACCCTTCGATGGTGTGATTGGCCTGCGTGATGTTTTCTTAGGTGAATACTTGCAGCCAGGTACGGATATTGCTCGCCTCGAGGATACCTCGGTGATGAAGCTGCGCTTTACCGTGCCACAAACAGATATTTCTAAAATCCGTCTGAGCCAGCCGTTGCGCATTACTGTCGACGCGTATCCTGAAAAGGAATTCATCGGCTCTATCAGTGCCATTGAGCCTGCGGTCAACAGCCAGAGTGGTCTTATCAAGGTGGAAGCGAATATCCCGAATAACGATGGTCAGTTGCGCTCAGGGATGTTTGCCCGTGCCGATATCGTTCTACCTACCATTGAAGAGCAAATCGTGATTGATCAAACCGCGATTAATTTCACCTTGTACGGGGAAAGTGTGTACGTGATCCGCGAAGAAGAAGGGGAAAAACGCGCGTTCCAACAAGTGCTCAAAGTCGGTGAGCGTCGTGGCCATCAAGCACGCATTATCGAAGGTCTGCAACCTGGCGATCAGGTCGTCACCTCCGGCCAAGTGCGGTTAAGCAATGGCTCCAAAGTGAAAATCGTCGAAAACGACGCTCTCACACCACCAGAACAATTACCTCAATTGTAAGACGAGGATGTGATGCGCTTTACTGATATTTTTATCCGGCGCCCCGTGCTAGCCGCGTCAATCAGTATTCTGATTGCGCTGCTCGGCCTGCAATCTTTATTTAAGATGCAAGTCAGGGAATACCCGGAGATGACCAATACCGTGGTCACCATCACAACCAGCTATTATGGCGCCAGCGCCGACTTGATTCAGGGCTTCATTACGACGCCACTCGAACAAGCCGTGGCCCAAGCTGATAATATTGACTTTATGACCTCAGAGTCGGTGCTTGGTTCTTCGACCATTACGGTCAATATGAAGCTTAATACCGACCCAAATGCCGCCTTGGCCGATATTCTCGCCAAGGTAAACTCGGTGCGTGCTCAGCTCCCCGCTGAATCCGAAGATCCGTCAGTATCGATGTCGACCGGTTCGACCACCGCGGTGATGTATGTTGGTTTTACCTCACCCGAGCTCGACTCCAGTCAGATCACCGACTACCTCGAACGCGTGGTCAAACCTCAGCTGTTTACCGTGGATGGCGTTTCCAAAATCGACCTTTACGGCGGGGTGAAGTATGGCCTTCGCGTGTGGCTTGATCCGGAGAAAATGGCGGCATTTAAGCTGGCGGCCACCGACGTGATGTCCGTGCTTGATGCCAACAACTACCAGTCGGCCACCGGTCAGGCGATTGGTACCTTTATGATCTATAACGGCAGTGCCGATACCCAGGTCTCCACCCCTGAAGAGCTGAGTAACTTGGTGGTGGATACCCAAGATGGTCGTGTCGTACGCCTCGGAGACATCGCTAAGGTCTCACTCGAGAAAAGCCATGATCGGGTACGTGCACTGGCCAATGGCTCTGAAGCCGTTGTCGCCGCGATCAATGCCACCCCGTCGGCTAACCCCATCAATATTGCCGCTGACGTCATGGATATGTTGCCGGAAGTTGAGCGCAACATGCCAAGCAATATCGAGATGAATGTGCTGTATGACTCATCAAATGCAATCAATGAGTCCATCAATGAGGTGATCAAAACCATCATTGAAGCGGCACTGATCGTGTTGGTGGTGATCACCCTGTTCTTGGGCTCATTCCGCGCGGTAATTATCCCTATTATCACCATTCCGCTATCCCTGATTGGTGTGGCGTTGGTGATGGAAATGATTGGCTTCTCACTGAACTTGATGACCCTGCTGGCGATGGTGCTGGCTATCGGCTTGGTGGTCGACGATGCGATCGTGGTATTGGAAAACATCGACCGCCATATCAAGCTGGGAGAGTCCCCTTTCCGCGCGGCCATTATTGGTACACGGGAAATTGCCGTGCCGGTTATCTCCATGACACTGACATTGGCGGCTGTGTATGCCCCTATCGCCATGATGGGCGGGATCACCGGCTCGCTGTTTAAAGAGTTTGCGTTAACGCTTGCTGGGGCTGTGTTTGTCTCCGGGATTGTCGCATTAACACTCTCACCGGTAATGTGTTCGACCATGCTGAAAGCCAACGCCAAGCCAAGTCGCTTTGAGCTTGCCGTTCACCGCTTCTTGGATGGAATGACCGACAAGTATGCTCATCTTCTTAGTAAGGTGATGCAACGCCGTCCTGTGGTGGTATCTTTTGCGGTCATCGTCTTTGCCTCTTTACCCGTGCTATTTAATTTTATCCCCAGTGAACTCGCACCATCGGAAGATAAAGGCGTGGTAGTCATGATGGGGACGGCGCCCTCGACGGCTAACCTAGATTACATCCAAAACAGCATGGCGGAAGTGAACCAAAAGCTCGACGAACAACCAGAAGTGGCCTTTTCTCAGGTCTTTTCTGGGGTGCCGAAATCGAATCAAGCGTTTGGTATCGCCTCACTGGTGCCTTGGAGTGAGCGGGAAGCCAGTCAGTCCGAAGTGGTAAAACGCATGGCTGACGAAGTGAAAGACATTCCGGGTATGAAGGTCACCACCTTTGAAATGCCAGAACTGCCCGGTGCCTCCTCCGGCTTGCCGATCCAATTTGTGGTGACGACCCCGAATAATTTCGAAAGTCTCTATCAAGTGACCGCCGAAATTATGTCCGAGGTACAATCTAGCCCGAACTTCGTCTATTCGGAGCTGAACCTTAACTTTGATTCGGCCACCATGAATATCAGCATTGATAAAGACAAAGCTGGGTCATATGGCGTGACGATGCGTGATATTGGCGCCACCATTGGCACCATGATGGCGGATGGCTACGTCAACCGTATCGACTTTGATGGCCGCTCATATGAGGTGATCCCGCAAGTGGAGCGTAAATATCGCCTCAACCCTGAGTCCATTGAGAGCTACTATGTTCGTGCGGCCAACGGTGATTCCATTCCGCTGGGCTCGCTGATTGACATTGAAGTCACCGCGGAGCCTCGCTCACTCCCGCACTTTAATCAGCTAAACGCTGCGACCATCAGTGCGGTATCTGCGCCCGGTGTCACCATGGGTACCGCGGTGGATTGGTTCGAAAGCAAGGCAGCAGAATTGCCTAAAGGCTATCAGCACGATTACCTCGGTGAGTCTCGCCAATACGTGACAGAAGGCAGCGCGCTGTATGCCACCTTCTTGTTCGCCTTAGCGATCATTTATCTGGTACTGGCGATTCAGTTTGAATCCTTGCTCGACCCACTGGTGATCTTGGTCTCTGTGCCACTTGCGATTTGTGGTGCCTTAATTGCTCTCGCGTGGGGGCTGTCATCAATGAACATCTACTCACAAGTCGGGTTGATAACCTTGATAGGTCTGATTACCAAACACGGTATTCTGATCTGTGAGGTGGCTAAAGAGCAGCAACTGCATCATCAAGCCAGCCGAATGGACGCGGTAAAAGAAGCGGCCAAAATTCGTCTGCGTCCGATCTTAATGACCACTGCCGCGATGATTGCAGGCCTCATCCCGCTAATGTTCGCCACCGGCGCAGGCGCCGAGCAACGCTTTAGCATCGGGATTGTGATCGTAGCGGGTCTCGCTATCGGTACGTTATTCACGCTATTCGTTCTGCCAGTGATTTACACCTACCTGGCCAGCAAGCACAAACCACTGCCTGTGTTTGTCGAAGACGATGAACTTGATAAGCTCGATGAAGACTATCGCGCATCACACTAACCCAAAGGGCCTTCGGGCCCTTTTCTTTTATCATCCTTTCGACAAGCTGTGCGTATTTACATAGAATAAAGACAGTTAATAAAGGAGTATTCCATGTTTGACCCCAAAAAACTTGAGCAAATGGCCAAGCAAATTCACGACGCCATGCCTCAGCCTGTTAAAGAGTTAGGCACGGATATGGAAAGCCGTGTGCGCCAAGCCATCCAAGGCCAACTGACTAAGCTGGATGTAGTAAGCCGTGAGGAGTTTGATGTACAAACCCAGGTGTTACTGCGCACCCGTCAAAAGCTCACCGAACTCGAAGCCAAGCTGGATGCCATGGAAACAAAAGTGGGTCAATCGACAGATAACCAAGAATAACCCACGCAGATATAAAAAAGCCTGACCCTCAGGCCAGGCTTCTCTTCCGCGTTATCTCAAACGATCCGCGCTTTTATTTGTCGAGCGCAATTTGTTTCATATCGGTCATATAGCCGCGCAATTCCTCACCGATATACTCAATTGGGTGGTTGCGGATACGGTCATTGACCTCGATTAAGGTGGCGTTGTCGACCTGGTTAGAGGTTTCTCCAAGCCCTTTACCAATCACATCTGCGCTCACTGTTGGCATAAAGTGTTCGCGCAGCAGCGGTGTCGCCACGTTTGCGAATAAGTAGTTGCCGTACTCAGCCGTATCGGAAATGACCACGTTCATTTCGTACAAGCGCTTACGCGCAATAGTATTGGCAATCAAAGGCAATTCATGCAATGACTCGTAATACGCTGATTCTTCGATAATGCCAGATGACACCATGACTTCAAAAGCAAGCTCGACCCCTGCACGCACCATAGCTACCATCAAAATGCCGTTATCAAAGAATTCCTGCTCACTGATGCTTACATCCGACTCGGGATAGTTTTCAAACGCGGTCTGTGCGGTTTCTTCACGCCATGTGAACAAGTCTTTATCGCCGTTTTCCCAATCGGCCATCATGGTCGCGGAGAAATGGCCAGCGATGATGTCGTCCATGTGTTTGTTATAGAGGGGGCGCATCAGTTCTTTAAGCGAATCCGACAACTCAAAGGCTTTGATTTTCGCTGGATTGGATAAGCGATCCATCATGTGAGTGATGCCACCGAACTTTAGCGCTTCAGTAATGGTTTCCCAGCCATACTGAATCAATTTACCCGCATAACCTGGATCAACACCTTCTGCGATCATTTTCTCATAGCAAACGACCGAGCCTGCCTGCAGCATCCCACACAGGATGGTTTGTTCGCCCATCAGATCGGATTTCACTTCTGCCACGAATGAAGAGGCAAGTACGCCAGCACGGTGGCCACCGGTTGCAGCGGCCCATGCTTTCGCAATCTCAAAGCCTTCACCTTTAGGATCATTTTCTGGATGAACGGCAATCAGCGTCGGAACACCAAAGCCGCGTTTGTATTCTTCACGTACCTCGGTACCCGGGCACTTTGGCGCCACCATAACCACAGTAATGTCTTCACGGATACGCTGACCGACTTCGACAATATTAAAGCCATGTGAGTAACCGAGCGCGGCGCCCTCTTTCATCAGTGGCATCACGGTTTCGACGACGTTGGAGTGCTGTTTATCTGGTGTAAGGTTGATCACCAAGTCTGCCTGTGGAATCAAATCTTGGTAGCTACCCACTTCAAATCCATTCTCAGCCGCGTTCTGATAAGAAGGGCGCTTTTCATCAATGGCAGCCTGTCGCAGTGCATAAGCCACATCAAGACCCGAGTCGCGCATGTTTAAGCCTTGGTTGAGCCCTTGCGCACCACAGCCGACAATCACCACTTTTTTACCTTTGAGAAATTCGGCCTCGGTGGCAAATTCGTCACGATCCATAAATCGGCATACGCCTAATTGTTCCAATTGTTGACGCAAATTCAGGGTATTAAAGTAGTTCGCCATGGGGTGCTCCATTGATTCAAATCCGTGATTGGGTGTGTTTTCACCGCGTATTTTTGATACTACCCTAACCACTATATTGCCTAAAGTGATATATTCACAACATAACATTGCAATTACAGCAACAATAAAATCATGAATGCAAAGCAACTCACGGGCTTCCTCCATCTCTGTGACACCAAAAGCTACACCCGGGCCGCACAAGCGATGCACGTCAGCCCCTCAGCCTTGAGCCGAATCATCCAACGTCTTGAAGAAGATATCGGTCAGCCGCTGTTTATTCGCACCAATAAAGCGGTCGATCTCACCCCAGCAGGTAAAACGCTGCTTCCCGTCGCACGCGATATTCTTCAGCTTTGGCACACGACTAAAGCCAGTATCAATGAACATGCCTCTTTGCTCGGCGGTAAGCTCACGCTCTTTTGTTCGGTCACTGCAAGCTATAGCCATTTACCTGAGCTCCTCGCGCGGTTTCGTCAACAATACCCAAATATCGAGCTACAGCTTCTGACTGGCGATCCCGCCCAAGCAGAAGAGAAAGTGCAAGACAATAGCGCCGACATTGCCATTGCCGCTAAACCCAAACGCTTGTCATCCAGCTTGGTGTTTCAACCGATTGATACAGTCAGTTTGTCGGTTATCGCACCGGCAATGGCCAGCAGTGGCATTGACCTACAAGCCATTGACTGGCAGCACACACCATTAATCTTGCCCGAAGCAGGGACAGCGCGCGAACTCGCTGATCAATGGTTGACCAGTAAAGGGATCGAGCCAAACGTCTACGCACAAATAGCAGGCCATGAGGCGATTGTCAGTATGGTGGCATTGGGCTGTGGTATTGGTGTCGCGCCCGATGTAGTGATTGATAACAGCCCAGTAAAAGACAAGGTTGAGCGATTACGCCAAGAAATTGTGCAACCTCTCGAACTGGGCCTTTGTTGTAAAGCTTCCCGCGCAAAAGAGCCTTTACTCAACGCTCTACTCGATGTCATGCGATAAACACAAAAAGCCCCAACACAATGATGCTGGGGCTTAAACGCAAAAAACCCCAGCTTTTCAGCTAGGGTTTCTAAGTAGTGGCGGAGTGGACGGGACTCAACGCGCACTGCAAGTGCCGCGACCAAGACGTCTGGCTCAGGGGAGCTTAAATGCAAAAAACCCCAGCTTTTCAGCTAGGGTTTCTAAATAGTGGCGGAGTGGACGGGACTCGAACCCGCGACCCCCGGCGTGACAGGCCGGTATTCTAACCAACTGAACTACCACTCCGCACCAATGCTGTATGACTAAAGACTTATATCTCTTGGCTTTAATCAATTGTAATCAAAGCCTGGCGATGTCCTACTCTCACATGGGGAGACCCCACACTACCATCGGCGCTGCTTCGTTTCACTACTGAGTTCGGCATGGAGTCAGGTGGGTCCAAAGCGCTATGGTCGCCAAGCAAAATTTTGTAATCTAGAAAGCTGTTCGTTCTCGCCACAATCAACTGGCTTTATTTTAAGTCCAACCAAAACCTCTTGGGTGTTGTATGGTTAAGCCTCACGGGCAATTAGTACAGGTTAGCTCAACGCCTCACAGCGCTTACACACCCTGCCTATCAACGTCGTAGTCTACGACAACCCTTTAGAGAGCTCGAAGCTCTAGGGATGACTCATCTCGGGGCCAGCTTCGCGCTTAGATGCTTTCAGCGCTTATCTGTGCCGAACTTAGCTACCGGGCAATGCGTCTGGCGACACAACCCGAACACCAGCGGTTCGTCCACTCCGGTCCTCTCGTACTAGGAGCAGCTCCCCTCAATCATCCAACGCCC
>NZ_MUFA01000012.1:0-130828 GCF_001995955.1 Salinivibrio sp. PR6
CGTCACTAAGCCCAAGTTAAGTGAAGGCTGCAATGTGAATAATCGTTAAAACCGTAAAAAAGCGCGACGTTGACGTTATTTTCGTTAAAAAAAACAGCTAAAAAGGTTGGCCGCTTCAGGATGCAATTACGATTCTCTCCTGATAACGACCCTGGATGGAATTATAATAATATAAAAATCATAAGGTTATGTTTAATTGTCTTTTGGGCGATGCATGTCACACACCAAAACCTGCTTATTTTTTAACGAGAAAAATCAGTATCTATTTTGTTGTGACAAGTCGCGCATTTCTGAGTGATATCCGACATAAAAGGGGATTTTTGCTAAGAAGCATTGCGATTGAAATGAGGTTGGTTCGCAAAGATTATTAATGAGCGATTTTAGCTCGTCAGTCAGAGGACAGGCACGTTAAGAGAACCCAAGAAATACGACTGTCCTCATAAGAGACAGTGTCTGTTCCCGCGAACTATTCATAGGACAGTCACCGAGGTTTGCTCACTTACTTCGATGCGCCTGTCCTGATAGGGCGCTAAAAGGGAGTGCTATAAGTGTCTGTCCCCACAAGAGCTGGTCCCCACAAGAGCTGATAGTGTGTCGGACAGAACGAGGGGCCTGCGGCTAACATGTAGGTGCCTGTCCTTACAAGAAATGAGAGCGCAAGAAGTACGACTGTCCTCATAAGAGACAGTGCCTGTCCCCAGAAGAAGGGATGCTTAAGAGGGTGGAGAAACGATAGCGGGAACGCAGCAGTGCCTGTCCCGATAGGAGAGGCACTGGGAGAGGGAGCGATTTGGCTGTGTTAGTCTTCTAGCAGTAGCTGGCGAAGTTGTTGGTAATAGGACTCCAGCTGAGTACGGGTCGTACTACGTTTGTCACAATGATCGAGGATAAAGCGAATGGAGCTCAGCACTGTGCGCCATCGCGGGGTTTTTGGCAGGGTTTCGATGAGCAGGTACTTATCCAATGTGCGGGTTTGTAAGCTACTACGGTCAAGGTAGACGCGCCAAAGACCACTTTGCTCGGCAAAATCGAATTTGCTTTTGCCTGTGGCTTCTTCCCAGTAATGCAAGCTGGCTACCATGGCATCAACAATTAGCTGTCTGCGTGCGTTGGCTTTATCTTGTTGTTGGTGTTGCGCTTTTTCAGCGATAGCTTCAAATTCGCCCCCCATGGCTTTTAGCGTTTCAAGTTGGCGCGAGTCTCCGCCTAATGCGTAGCCAGATAAGGCTTCGATGGCGCTTTCTAGGCTCTGTATACGAGACTGAGACACGGGAGCGTCTGTGTTGATGACATACAGGCTGTCAATGTCAGACTCTGCGGGAAAACGCAGCACCATACCGTCGACGTCTCGGGGACGTCCTTCAATATAAATGGTCAGTGGGCCTTGATAGCGCTCCATCTGATTGGCTTGCTCGGGCGCTTTCACTAAGGCTTGGCCATGCATCCGTTTTACCTCGTCTTGCTCACGCTCAAACAAGGAGGCTGCCGCTTGGTTAACAAAGCGAACCTGGCCATCTTTTCGCATACCTAACATAGCTTCAGGAGCGAGAGAGAGCTGTGAAATCAACCAAGACTGGGTTTCGAGTAGACTGGCCTGTTGCCGAGCACTTTGTTCAAGCGCCTGCTCGAGGCGTTGATTTTCTTGGCGGCGCTGTTCCGCTTGGCTAGCGGCAAGATGTGTTGCTATCCGTGCGGCGAGCTCTCTTTTATCAAAGGGCTTACAGAGATAATCATTCGCGCCGACCTCAAAGCCATAGATGCGATCATCAGGCTGATTTAAGGCGGTTAGCATGATAATCGGAAGTGCAGCATGGTCATAGCGTGCACGCAGCTGCTCACAGACCTCGAATCCACTCATTCCGGGCATTAGCACATCGAGTAAGATGAGATCTGGCTTTGTGGTGGCGATATGAGCAATCGCTGTACGTCCATCACTGGCTGTACTGACCTGATAGCCTTCAATATTAAGAAAACTGGTCAGTACTTGTTGGTTGGTTGGCTCATCATCGACCACTAAAATATGTAAGCCATTGTGATTATGCTGGCTTTGCGAAACAACGTCCGAAGAGGAGTGAGAGAGGGTTTCTCGCGTGTCATCTTGATGAATGTGTTGGGCAGAGACGGCGGAAAGCTCGGTGGTCAACACCGGAGGCTCATTGACGCTCGGAAGGGTGAAGCTAAAGGTGGTCCCCACTTGCGGCTGACTACTGACGTACAGCTGGCCGCCCATCAGCTCAACAAGTTGACGACTGATGGATAGACCGAGGCCTGCGCCGTGTTGATAATGATAGTGGCTACTCACTGCTTGTGCGAGCGGTTCAAAAACGGTGCTTAGCTGTTCCGCGGGGATCCCTTTACCCGTATCAACCACTTGGATGCGAACGCGATCGTCCAAGGTGTCGGCGCTAATAACAATCTTACCCGCATCGGTGAACTTAATCGCATTTCCCAGTAAATTGTACATAACTTGCTCAAGCCGTTGGGGATCCGCGTGTACCCAGATTGGCGTGTCGCTAAGCTGATTAATGATGTCTAGCGGCTTCTCTTTTTTCAGGTGCTTGGCGAGTGACAGCACAAGCTGTGTGATGGCGTTGAGATTGACAGGACCTTGCTCCAAATCCAATTGCCCATAGCGCATTTTATGGTAGTCCAAGAGATCATCAACCAACTTGGCCAAGCGCTGGCCGCTGTTGACGATAATCGACAGTTGATACTGATGATCGCGACTAATCGGACCGTTCGCACCGTCAATCAGTGCTTCGGCAATCCCTATCATGCCGTGTAAGGGGGTACGAAGTTCGTGAGAGGTGGTGGCCAGGAATTCATCTTTCAGCTTGTTGGCGACATGCAGCTCGTCATTCTGAGCACGTATGGTGGTGATGTTAGCTTCTAAGGCCTGGTTTTGTTGGCGTATTAAGGCCAGTTTTTCGCGAATGGCATGGCGCATGCGGGCAAAGCTCACCGCCAAACGCCCGATTTCATCACGACGACGCGTGTGGTGGATTTGGGTATCAAGGTCACCTGCACTGACTTTTTCTGCCGCCCATGTAAGCTGAAGCAGCGGGCGAGTAATAAAGTTGGACATATAGTGCGAGGCAATGACCACCGCGAGAATCGCAAGTAACATGGCAACGATAAAAAGCTGTTGCAGCTGGTGGATTCGAGCGTAGGCCACTTGCGTAGGGACTTCAGCCACTAGCCCCCATTTGAGACCGTGGGCGTGAATGGGGGTGTAGGCAGCGAGCATGGTTTGGCCTGATTGGGTTTGATAGCGGGTGACGCCCGTTTCTCCGGCTAATGCTTTTTCTATGGCAGGCGTGTTATTGACAAGCTGACTGTTGCTGGTTGAATGCGCTCGAGTCTTGCCGTCATCGCCGACGAGGTGTGTTTCAATCGCATTGGTTTCTCTGGGGGCCATTAGCCTGGTAAGGGCATGATTAGGAAGCCGGAAGATCGCGTAGCTATGCAGGTACCCTTGCTGAATAATGGGGGCGCCAAGCCATGCAACGGGTGCGTCGGTATCTTCAGCAGAAAAGTCCGAGATAATCACCTTAGGCGTCGGATCTAACTTCCCTTTTGTTTGTTGCGTTTGTTGTTTTAGGGCCGCGAAAGTGTGTCCCAGTCGTGCATTGCGATGCGGGCCTGAGAGTAGGTTAGTGCCAAAATTGTCCAGCTTTTTCACCGAATAGGTGACGTTGCCTTGCTTGTCGACCAAGAGGAGGTCGTCAAAATCTGCGCGAGCGAGCAAAGCTTGATAAGCGCGGTGGTAGCGTTTGTGTAGTAGCCGATAACGCTCGGTGGCGGAATAATTGGGATCGTCCTTGTGCACAGGCGTTTTGACCCTTTCACCGGACCCAAGGTAATAGCGGCGTTGTGCGTAATCACGAGCGGCGTCGATGTTTGGTCGTAGTCGCTGAAAAGCATTGACCAAACCATAAAAATGCCCACCACTGGCGTAGGCGAGCTCTGAAGCAACAAATCCAAGGACTTCCGCCTCTTTCGCCTCAAAGTAATCGTTGATTTGCTGCTGCTTACCGTCGCGAACCGATAAAAGGTGTGCCGTGCTTTGTTCTTGTAGATCTTGGCTATGGGCGTTAAGAAAAAACAAGGCGACCAAAATCAGAGGGAGGAGGCTCAATAGCAGGAAGGCCAGCATCAAGGTGTGATGGAGGCGTTTAAATGGGTAAGCAGTAAACAAGGTTTTCATAAGCAACAGCATCTTCCCTACAGCAACGTTCCAATGTCGTGGCCAGCGTCTAAGCCTCTGATGAGCCTGTTTCTCGCGCGACGACACGACAATCATTGTCTGCCTTGACGTTACTGAGTTTTTTCGCTTTGACAAGGAAGTCGCGATGGAAGCGTGTGGATCGACGCACTTTTCCGTGTATCGCTGCAAGATTGCGTATGTTTTGCCCACGTTATTTCATGGAACAACGGTCAAATAAAAAAGGCCTCGACAGATGCCGAGGCCTTTAGCATTCCGAAAGCAAACGGAATTAGTACTGAGGTTTGGTCGCCGGTGCGTAGGCAGACGCTCGTGCCTCGGCGCTACCTGCTGCTTTCGCTTCTGGGTTAGGCGCTTTAAAGGCAGCGATTGCCACAGGGCTGTGATCAACCGTTTCGTTCGGTGCCGGAGCCTTCATCATTGGTGACGTAGCGCGGCGGTATTGAATCGTTGCCGTCGGGGCGTTGATTTCCGCTTCGCGCTCAATCACTTTCTCGGTCACCAAATCGACCTCTGAGTCTTGCTCAGGGGTTGTCGCTGGCGCGTCTGGCGTCGCGACCTTAGGCGCAGCGTCGATCACAGGTGTTGCTTGGCTTTGTGCTGGTTGCGGTGCAGGCTCAGGGGTGTTTATCGAAGCCATTGGTTGGGTCGACACTGTGTCCGTCTCCTCCGATTTAGCTTGCATGATAATGACTTTACCCATGGCCATTTCTGGACGAGCAACACCACTGACAATGGCCTTATTGTTTTGGCGCTTGTCTTGGCGGCGGCGATCTTGCTTCACTTTCACCGGTTGCTCTGCCGACCACACCTTGCCCATTGCCATTTCGGGTGACGCCATACCGGTGGTGAGTGGCATTGGGCTTTTCACCATTGGGCGACGGCGACGACGCTGTCCACTGGCGCGAAGGTGGCGCGGTGAGCGACGGTTACGGCGCTTGTCCTGCTGACCTTCTTTCTTCGCGTTATCAGGCTGCTGCTTGGCTTGTTGTGCCACTTCCGCCCCGACCTGTTGCAAGTCTTTGCTTTGATCAGATGTAGCGTCTGTGGTGGCCTGCGTCTCCGCATTGTCTTTGTTGATACGTACGCTGCGGTTCAGCTTACGACGCTGGCGACGTTGTTTAACCTGTTCGGTTTTCTCCGACTTTTGGTCTTGCTGCTTGTTGCCTTTATCCGCATTGTCAGACTGTGGCTTGGTTACCTTGGCCTCATCTTGTTGCGTCGTAGGCTTTTTCGCTTTGTCGTTGCGGTTATCGTTACGGGTTTTCTTCCCTTTACGATTGTTATCGCGACGCTCTTCTTGCGGCTTATTCTGGCGGCGTTGTTTGTTGTTACGTCCACGTTCGCCGTTGTTGTTATCACTTTGCTCATCGCGGTTCTGTGGCTTATGGCCACGCGACTTATTGCGTTGGTTGTGTGAGTCGTGTGATGGCTTCTGGTTTTGCTTCGTCTGAGCTGGCTCAGGCGCAGCGGCAGGCTGTGACGACGCGGTTGCGGTATCCTCCGCTGGCGCGGCAAACAGGCGAGAGAAAAACTTACCAACTGTCGCAAACAGGCCTGGCTTGGCTGTCTCGGCTTCAGTGGCAGACGTGGTGGTTGCGCTTGGTGCCGGCGAGCTTGGCGCTGCAAACCCTTGTAATACAGGTTCTTCACGTTTTTTCGCTGGACGCGCTTGTTGTGGCTCTTCGCGTGCTTCTACTTCTCTGAGCGCATCAATCTGGCTTGGCAGCTGATAAGACAGGTTCGCCATTTCTTCACCGCCGCGGACGCGAACCACATCAAAGTGTGGCGTCTGCATGTCGGCATTGGGTACCACGACCACTTTGACATTGTGGTATTTCTCAATGTGCTGGACCGAGCGGCGTTTTTCGTTAAGTAGGTAAGAGGCGACGGGGACAGGGACGATACCCAGTACTTGCGCCGTGTTCTCTTTCATTGCCTCTTCTTCCATCAAACGAAGAATGGACAATGCTAGCGATTCGTTATCACGAATTACACCGGTGCCTTTACAGCGCGGGCAGATATGATGACTGGCTTCTGCCAGAGACGGGCTGAGGCGCTGACGTGACATTTCCAGCAAACCAAAGCGTGAAATGCGGCCAATTTGTACCCGTGCACGGTCCATGCGGACAGAGTCACGCAATTTGTTTTCCACCTCGCGCTGGTGGCGGACAGGGGTCATATCAATGAAGTCGATCACGACCAAGCCACCCAAGTCACGCAGACGCAATTGGCGTGCAATCTCTTCTGCTGCTTCGATGTTGGTTTGGCGTGCCGTCTCTTCAATATCACTGCCTTTGGTGGCTCGGGCAGAGTTAATATCGATTGAGGTTAGGGCTTCGGTAGGATCAATGACAATTGAGCCACCTGAGGGTAAGCGCACTTCGCGTTGGAAAGCAGATTCGATCTGACTTTCAATCTGATAGTGGCTAAATAGCGGCACTTCGCCTTCATAAAACTTGATGCGGCTGACAAAGTCAGGACGAACCAGTTTGATGTGCTCTTGGGCGCGCTGGAAGACCTTTTCACTGTCGATCAAAATTTCACCGATATCACGGCGCAAATAGTCACGGATTGCACGGGCAATCACGTTACTTTCTTGATGGATCAGGAAAGGCGCAGGGTTGGCGCCAGCCGCTTCTTTCACCGCTTGCCAATGATTGAGCAGGACTTTCAAGTCCCATTCAAGCTCTTCGGCCGATTTACCCACACCTGCAGTGCGTACAATCAAGCCCATCCCTTGTGGCAGTTCGAGGCCAGACATGGCTTCTTTTAGCTGACTGCGTTCTTCCCCCTCGATGCGACGAGAAATCCCGCCAGCACGTGGGTTGTTTGGCATTAATACCAAATAGCTGCCCGCAAGCGAGACAAATGTAGTTAGTGCAGCCCCTTTGTTGCCGCGTTCTTCTTTGTCCACTTGGACAATCACTTCCTGGCCTTCTTTCACCACATCTTTGATGTTTGGACGGCCTTGATAGGTGTAACCGGAAGGGAAGTATTCGCGAGCAATTTCTTTTAGAGGGAGAAAACCGTGTCGTTCGGCGCCATAGTCAACAAATGCCGCTTCCAGGCTAGGTTCGATACGGGTAATGCGTCCTTTATAGATATTAGCTTTTTTCGATTCATGGCCAGGACTCTCGATATCGAGATCGTATAGCCGTTGACCGTCAACCAATGCGACGCGCAACTCTTCCTTCTGAGTTGCGTTAATCAACATTCTTTTCATCTGATTTTTCTCATTTATTTATCATTGTTATTAGCGGTTGATGACGAGAGCAGTCGTCAATGCTGCCTGACCCCAAGTCTGATATGGTGCAGCCTCCCGGCTGGAGAAAATCAGGGGTGCGCTCGGGCAAGTTTTAATCGGCCAGCTGCAACGGTTTTTATGGCTCACCGGATTACGCAGTTGGCGTCCGCCGTTTTTACCGATGGCGGAGAGCTCTGACACTGACTAACAGTCTCGTGTCAACACACTAAACGGGTGCTTTTGGTTTACGTCTTACGCCAATTGCCGCGTAACGCCTTAAAAGCATTCGGAATTATGGTTCTTTTACGGATATAACCGTATACAGCTATCACTTGATTGACTCATCGCAGACCAGGTCTTTTGTCGAAAAGTGCATGTTCCACTGATGAAATCGCTGTCACAGGCGATAAGCTGTGTTTCAGATAAGCGTTTGCTTTTCTGATTAACGCCGCAACTATAGCAGGGAGACTAAAGTCCAGCAATCGGCTTTATTCGCTTATGTTGTGTTGGTAGTAAAACCGCGCAGATGTGGTGTTTTTTTGCACGATAATGCCTTGTGCCGCTCGCGGTTACAGGGGGGAACACAACCCGCTGCTGTGCTAAGTGAGGGGTGACTTGCCGTAGCAGGTGCATGTCGCTGTGCTTAGCGGTAGAATGAAGGTTATGACAGAACAAAAAACTCAAGTGCGATTCATCGACATCGATGACGACATCGCCGGCCAACGAATTGACAATTTTCTGCGAAATCAGCTGAAAAACGTCCCAAAAAGTATGATTTATCGCGTACTTCGTAAAGGAGAAGTGCGAGTTAATAAAAAACGCATAAAACCAGAGTATAAGCTGCAAGCCGGAGATGTGGTGAGGGTGCCTCCCATCCGCCTTCCAGAGCGCGATGAGAAAGCCGCGCCCAGTACTAAATTAGACAAAGTGGCCGCGCTTGAGCATTGCATTCTTTATGAAGATGACCATCTGTTGGTGCTCAATAAACCTTCGGGGACAGCGGTGCACGGAGGAAGTGGGTTACAATTTGGGGCAATAGAAGCGATGCGCGCGCTTCGCCCTAAGGCACGTTTTTTGGAGCTCGTACACAGGATCGATCGAGATACGTCTGGGATTTTGCTGATTGCGAAGAAACGTTCCGCGTTGCGTCATTTGCAAGCGCAATTTCGCGAAAAAACAGTACGTAAAGACTATTACGCCTTGGTGATGGGCAAATGGCCCGCTAAACAGCGCAAAGTAACGGCACCTTTATTGAAAAATGAGGTGAACAGTATTGTACGCGTCAATCCTAAGGGTAAGCCGTCAGAAACCCGTTTTAAAGTGCTTGAAAGCTTCGCTGAAGCAACCTTAGTGCAAGCAAGCCCTGTGACTGGGAGAACGCATCAAATTCGTGTGCACGCTCAGTATATGGGTCATCCGTTGGCGTGGGACGATCGTTATGGCGATCCACGTTTTGATGCGTATACCAAGTCGTTTGGGCTGGATCGTTTATTTTTACATGCGGCCACCATCCGCTTCCTACATCCGGGCAAGGATGAAAGCATGACGCTTAATGCGCCGATGGAGCCTAAGCTTGAGCGGGCGCTTGAGGGACTACGGACGAAAACAGCATCACTCAGAGGTTAAAGCAATGATAGTTGAATCACCGTTTACTTCCCCTTGGCAACCTGGCGCAAGCGAGATCAAGCAACCGTCGCATTCCGTGATTGCGCCATATTCACTGTTAATCTTTGACTGGGATGGCACTGTGATGGATTCGATTGGGCGCATTGTCTCAAGCCTGGACGCGGCGGCTCGGCTGACTGAGCAGTTGCCTATATTGCCACCAGAACGCTTGCAAACCATGATTGGCTTGAGCTTAGAAAAGGGCTATCAGCGGCTTTACCCTGACGCTGATCCGGCGTGGTATGCCGATTGGATTCAGCACTACCGTCAACAGTTTGTCTACGATAACCCGACGCCTTGTCAGCTCTATCCTGGCGTAAAAAACACCCTTATCTCTTTGAGAGCGCAGGGGTTTACGCTCGCGGTGGCAACTGGAAAATCACGCGCTGGACTCGATCGGGCCATGGCGGAAACGGGAACTCACGATTTGTTTTCGGTGACCCGATGCGCCGATGAAACGGCCTCTAAGCCGGATCCTCAAATGTTGGATGAAGTGTTAGCGCAAACAGGTATTCCACGTGATAAAGCACTGATGATTGGTGATACCGGCCATGATATGCAATTGGCCATCAATGCGGATATGGCAAGGCTTGCCGTCACTTGGGGCGTAGAAGGCGCCGCCAGCCTCTCGACCTATGAGCCAGTTGCCGTACTAAACAGCCTAAACGAGCTGGTGAGCTAATTGGCCGCTTTGATTATCCTTAAGTGCGTGTTGATACGGTTGCAAATACGAGTGCGCTGACGATGAGTTAGCGCATTAAATAATTGAGATACCTTCCTTTTCTAACATTTCACGCAAGCGTATCAGTGGGAGGCCTACAAGGGTATTCGGATCACGCCCGTGCATGGCATTGAAAAGGGCAATACCCAAGCCTTCACATTTGAAGCTGCCGGCACAATCTAGCGGCAGTTCTTTGTCGATATAACGAACGATTTCTTGTTCGCTTAGCTCACGAAAATCGACATGAAAGGGCTCAACGTCCGATTGATGCTCTCCCGTATCACTATTAATCAACGCGATTCCTGTATAAAAGGTGACTTGTTTTCCGCTTGCCCGTTTTAGCTGCTCGATCGCTACCTCTCGCGCATGCGGCTTACCAAGTATCTCCTCGTCAATCACACAAACTTGGTCTGAACCGATAATCAGAGCATTATCGAATAGCGGCATCCCCGCCATGGCTTTTTCGAGTGCCAAGCGTTCAACCATGTCGGTGGCACGCTCGTTTTCATGCCGGCTTTCATCGATCGCCGGCGCGAATGCAGTAAACGGAAGCGCAAACTTTTTAAAGATGGCTTGACGATACGGTGAGCTTGAAGCCAGCACAATTTTGGGAGGTTGCGTCGTGTGCATGATCGTTCCTTATATTGCGCGTAGTTGAAGGTGACTAAACAATCTGCGTGGTCGATGATTGTTTATTTTCAACTCTCAGTCTAACCTGAAAAAATAGCGGGCGCGACTTTGAGTCGGGCAAAGCGGGAGAGGTATGCCTGGCTGGCTTGTTGACCGCGGTGAAAGGGTTGGTTTTCATCGTTGCCGGTCTGAGTAAACGAGGCGCCAGAGGCATCCCGATCACCAATGGCTTGTGCGCTTTTGTCTCTATCATCCTTTCGCGCCTGACACAGGTAACATTTTCTTTGACTCCAGCGCATTTGGAGGCTAATATTCGCGCCCTATGCAGAAGGTAAAGCTACCGCTGACGGTTGATCCGTTCCGTTGTGCACAAAAGCAACTTGACTATGATGGCATTGTAGACAAGCAGCGTTTAGTGCGTCTCGGTGAGGCAACCCAAAGCATCGATAGTGATGCGGAAGTGATGCTTTCGTTCGACATTGACGCCCAAGGGCTCAAAACTGTCACCGGTCGTGCGACCGTAACAGTGAGTCTTGAGTGTCAACGTTGTTGGGAACCATTTCCATATCGCTGTGAAACTGAATTCGTTTATAGCCCGGTTTTCAATGATGACCAGGTTGGCAATTTACCGGATGCTTATGAGCCGGCATTAGTCGACGAAAACGGTGAGATTGATCTGATTCAATTAGTCGAAGACGAGTTGATTGTGGCCTTGCCACAAGTCGCCATGCACGAAGACACCGACTGTAAGGTCAGTGCAGACAACATGGTGTATGGGGAAATCCCACTTGCTGATGAGCGTCCAAATCCGTTTGCCGTACTAAAAAACTTAAAGCAAAGTAACGAGGAGTAGGGTCAATGGCCGTACAAAAGAACCGTAAAACCCGTTCTAAGCGTGGTATGCGTCGTTCACACGATGCACTGGGTACTCAAGCTGTATCTGTAGACAAAACTAGCGGTGAAACTCACCTGCGTCATAACATGACGGCAGATGGTTTCTATCGCGGCCGCAAGGTTATCAACAAGTAAGGTTGACCCTTGACTAGGTTAACCATTGCACTCGATGCGATGGGCGGGGATTTCGGTCCCCAAGTCACAGTGCCTGCCTCCGTGCAGGCATTGTCGCGTTTTGCGGACCTAAATGTGATCCTGGTGGGCGACCAATCTCGCATCCAGGCGTCACTGAATCAACGCCATGCCCAGCATCATTCCCGACTATCTATCGTCCATGCCCCGGACGTTATTCCTAATGACATGCGACCGTCCACGGCGCTGCGTCGGAGCCATGGCACGTCTATGCGTGTTGCACTGGAAAAGGTGGCCAGTGGTGAAGCAGATGCGTGTGTGAGTGCGGGCAATACCGGCGCGCTTATGGCGCTATCCAAATACTTGCTCAAGCTCTTACCCGGCATCGACCGTCCCGCTCTAGTGACAGCCTTACCAGGTGCTAATTATCAACGTAAATGGTTGCTGGATTTAGGCGCCAATGTGGCCTGTGATGCCGATACCTTATTCCAATTTGCAGTGATGGGCGCGGTGTTGGCGGAGGCTGAATTGGGGTATACACCTCGAATCGGGCTGCTAAACATTGGTGAAGAAGCGATCAAAGGGAATGACTTGGTGCGCCGCTGTGCCGATCTTTTGCAGCAAAGCGAGGCAGTGCGGTATACCGGCTACGTTGAGGGCGATCAAATCTATACAGGCGAGACCGATGTGATTGTCTGTGATGGCTTTGTCGGCAACGTGGCGTTAAAAACCAGCGAAGGTGTCGCACGCTTGATCATCGACAAGGTGAAAGCCCATCTCCACCCGCATCCTATTAAGCGTTGGATCGCGAAATGGCTATTTTCTGATCTTTTAAATCAACTCCAACAGCTGAAACCCGACCAGTACAACGGCGCAAGTTTGCTAGGATTGCGCGGCATCGTTGTAAAAAGTCACGGACGCGCTGATATCGCCGCTTACGAAAACGCTATTTTTGAAGCGGTGCACGAGGTCGAACGGCAAATCCCAACTAAGATAAGTGACCGTTTAGAGGCAGTTCTTCTCGAGAGGCATTAGTAGTCTTCATGTATAGTAAGATTTTGGGCACAGGCAGCTATTTGCCTGAACAGGTTCGCACCAATGCTGACCTTGAACAGATGGTAGACACCAGTGATGAATGGATTGTGACCCGTACGGGGATCAAAGAGCGTCGCATTGCTGCACCCACAGATACCGTTGCCTCGATGGCTTATCAGGCCGCCGTGCAGGCGATAGAGATGTCTGCCATTGATAAACATGACATTGACCTGATTATTGTGGCGACCACCAGTGGTGAGCGTGCCTTTCCCGCTGCCGCTTGTGATGTGCAAGCGATGTTGGGGATTAAAGGCTGCCCCGCTTTTGATATTGCGGCGGCATGCTCTGGGTTTGTGTATGCGTTAAGTGTCGCGGATCAATATGTTAAAAACGGGTTAGCCAAAAATGCACTGGTTGTGGGCGCTGATCGCCTCTCACATACCTGTGATCCCGATGATCGCTCCACCATCATTTTGTTTGGTGATGGTGCAGGCGCCGTCGTGCTTTCTGCCGATGAAAATGACGGCATTTTGTCCACCCATTTAAAAGCCGACGGTAAATTTGGCGAGCTCTTGAAACTTAAGTATCCAGAGCGTGGTCAATCGTTAGAGGCCGATGAAGCTTGGCTTTATATGGCGGGGAATGAAGTCTTTAAAGTGGCGGTGACACAACTGGCCAATATTGTGACAGAAACGCTTCAGGCCAACCAAATTGAAAAGACAGACATTGACTGGTTGGTGCCGCATCAGGCCAATTACCGCATTATTAAAGCGACAGCAAAAAAACTGTCGATGTCGATGGATCAAGTGGTATTGACGCTTGACCGTCATGGCAATACGTCGGCAGCGTCAGTACCGACCGCACTGGATGAGGCGGTACGAGATGGGCGTATTCAACGCGGACACACCGTGTTACTCGAAGCCTTTGGTGGTGGTTTTGCGTGGGGATCCGCGCTCGTAAGATTCTAAAATTAATAGGAAAACAGCTATGTCTTCAACAGCTAGTTCTTCAACAGCGACGTCTTCAACTGCGATTGTTTTTCCCGGTCAAGGCTCCCAAACCGTGGGTATGCTCGGGGAGCTCGCCGAACAATATGGTGTTGTCCAGCAGACGTTTGCAGAAGCCTCAGAAGTGCTTGGCTATGACCTTTGGGCATTGGTCCAGCAAGGGCCAGAAGCGGATTTAAATGAAACGCACCGCACACAGCCAGCTTTGTTGACGGCGTCTGTGGCTATTTGGCGCGTCTGGCAATCACAAGGTGGTGCCGCGCCCGCGATGCTTGCTGGCCATAGTTTGGGTGAATATTCTGCTTTGGTTTGTGCGGGTGTATTGGATTTTAAAGAAGCCGTTAAGCTTGTCGAGCTGCGCGGTCAATTGATGCAAGAGGCGGTCCCAGCCGGTGTGGGAGCGATGTCGGCAATTATTGGCTTGGATAACGATGCGATTGCGGCAGCCTGTGAGCAAGCGGCGCAAGGCCAGGTGGTCTCACCGGTTAACTTCAACTCGCCAGGCCAAGTGGTCATTGCGGGTAATAAAGAAGCGGTGGAGCGCGCCAATGCGTTGTGTAAAGACGCGGGTGCAAAACGTGCATTACCGCTGCCAGTGTCGGTGCCTTCTCACTGTGCGCTGATGAAACCGGCAGCAGAAAAACTGGCGCAAGCACTGGAATCTGTCACGTTTAATGCGCCACGTATTCCTGTGGTCAACAACGCTGATGTGGAAACGCCGATAGAGCCGGCTGCAATTAAAGAAGCCTTAGTGCGTCAATTACATAGCCCGGTACGCTGGACCGAAACGGTTGAGCATATGGCGGCTGAAGGGGTGGAACAGCTGTTGGAATTTGGCCCAGGTAAAGTACTGACTGGCTTGACCAAACGCATCAACAAGGCGTTGAGCAGCGCGGCCGTCAATGATAGCGCCAGCCTCGCCACTGCGAAGGCATAAACCGTATTACGAAGACACTTTGTGACTGCCGGTGCATGCCGGCAGAATCAACTAAAAGGGTAACCGAATGAAACTAGACGGAAAAGTAGCGCTGGTGACAGGCGCAAGCCGTGGGATCGGCCGAGCAACGGCAGAGCTTTTAGCGGAGCGTGGTGCCACCGTGATTGGTACGGCGACCAGCGAAAAAGGCGCCGCTGCAATTAGCGATTATCTCGGTGAAAACGGTAGAGGCCTGGCACTCAATGTGACCTCGCCAGAGTCGGTCGCAGAGGTGCTTGATACGATCAAAAAAGAATTTGGCGACGTTGATATTCTGGTTAACAACGCGGGTATCACTCGTGATAACCTATTGATGCGGATGAAAGACGATGAGTGGCAGGACATTATGGACACCAACTTAACGTCAATCTTCCGTTTATCAAAGGCAGTATTGCGTGCGATGATGAAAAAACGCTGTGGCCGAATCATTAATATTGGTTCTGTGGTCGGTGTGATGGGTAATGCGGGACAGGCAAATTATGCGGCAGCAAAAGCCGGCGTGATTGGCTTTACCAAATCCATGGCACGTGAAGTGGCTGCGCGTGGCATCACAGTGAATACAGTCGCGCCTGGTTTTATCGAAACCGATATGACCAAGGCGCTAAATGATGAACAGCGCGCTGCGACGCTGGCACAAGTGCCAGCAGGGCGTTTGGGTGATCCAAAAGAGATTGCTGCAACGGTGGCGTTTTTAGCCTCTGATGATGCTGCTTATATGACGGGCGAGACCTTGCACGTCAATGGCGGTATGTACATGATTTGATCGAGACCGTTGCAATCTCGAATGACACACGTCAAACTCCGATTGATTTGTCCCCAAATCGTGGTTTGACCAGCCGTGGAGGTCTTGCAACTTCCACATTAATGAATAAACTACAGCACATATCGCATCTGCGAATCTTGTAAGGACTAGTATTAATATGAGCAACATCGAAGAACGCGTAAAGAAAATCATCGTTGAGCAACTAGGTGTCGACGAAGCAGAAGTGAAAAACGAAGCTTCATTCGTAGACGACTTGGGCGCGGACTCTCTGGATACCGTTGAGCTGGTAATGGCTCTTGAAGAGGAATTCGATACAGAGATTCCAGATGAAGAAGCAGAGAAGATTACTACTGTACAGGCAGCTATCGACTACGTTGTCGGCGCTTCAGCGTAATCTCAGAATCCTACCAGGCGGTCTCCTCGACCGCCTGTGTTCTTTTTAAGCTATTCTAATTTCCAAACTTATATTCTCCGGAGAATATCATCGTGTCTAAGCGTCGTGTTGTTGTGACTGGCATGGGTATGTTGTCACCCGTGGGTAACTCAGTTGAGTCTTCATGGAAAGCTCTGCTAGCCGGGCAAAGCGGTATCTCAGCGATTGAGCATTTTGATGCCACTAACTTTGCTACTCAATTTGCGGGCATGGTTAAGGACTTCAATTGTGAAGACTACATGTCGAAAAAAGATGCACGAAAAATGGACTTGTTCATTCAATATGGCATTGCTGCCAGTGTGCAAGCCATTAAAGACTCCGGACTGCAAGTTGATGACAACAATGCACACCGTATTGGTGTCGCGATAGGTTCAGGCATTGGTGGTCTTGGTTTGATTGAACAAAACCATCGTGCGTATATGGAGAAGGGTCCACGTAAAATCAGCCCCTTCTTTGTCCCATCAACCATCGTTAATATGATTGCAGGGCACGTGTCGATTAATTACGGCATGCGTGGCCCAAACATCTCGATTTCCACCGCATGCACCACAGGCCTGCATAATATTGGTCATGCCGCCCGTATGATTGCATACGGTGATGCAGACGCTATGGTGGCCGGCGGCGCAGAGAAAGCCTCTACCGAGCTTGGTATTGGCGGTTTTGCCGCCGCCAAAGCATTATCAACACGTAACGATGATCCACAGTCGGCCTCTCGCCCATGGGACAAAGATCGTGATGGTTTTGTGCTGGGTGATGGTGCTGGCGTCATGGTGCTTGAAGAATATGAACACGCGAAAGCACGTGGCGCGACCATTTACTGTGAATTAGCCGGTTTTGGCATGAGCGGGGATGCTTACCATATGACGTCACCCAGTGAAGATGGCTCAGGGGCGGCACTGGCGATGGAAGCAGCGATTCGTGATGCGGGGATTAACCCAGCACAAATCGGTTACGTTAACGCGCACGGTACCTCGACACCGGCAGGCGATGTGGCGGAAAGTAAAGCGATCCGTCGTGCAATGGGCGAGGCGGCGGACAGTGTATTGGTCTCTTCAACCAAGTCGATGACCGGTCATTTGCTCGGTGCGGCAGGCTCTGCTGAGTCAATTATCACTGCCATGTCGCTGATTGATCAAGCCGTACCACCAACGATCAACCTTGATAATGTCGATGAGGGTTGCGATTTAGATTACGTACCGCACGAAGCGCGTGACGTAAAAATGGAGTACGCCTTGTGTAACTCCTTTGGTTTTGGTGGCACCAACGGCTCTTTGATCTTCAAAAAGCTGTAATACGCATAGGCGTTTATACAGCCTAAAAAGAGTCTGCTATAGTAACGGCCCGACGATTCGGGCCGTTTTTTATTGTCGGTAAGGTTTTTATTGTCGGTAAGAATAGTTGACTGTCGAGGTTGATAGATGATCTGGGTAAACGGACATCCTTGTCGCGAATTAGCGGTCGCTGACCGAGGGCTCCAATTTGGTGATGGTTGCTTTACCACTGGCCATGTGTATCAGGGGCTATTACTTGATCGCGATGCACATATACTGCGTTTACAAAGCACTTGTGAGCGATTAGCCATTCGCGAGGTTGATTGGTCGGCACTCGCGATAACGCTCGATCAAGCGTGTCAGTATTCGCAGGATGAACAGGTGTTGAAGGTGATTATCACCCGAGGCCGGGGGGGACGCGGTTACAGTCCCAAAGGCTGCTCGTCGCCAACCGTCATTGTTAGCCTACATCCGTTTCCTCGCCATTATCATCATTGGCAACAGCATGGGGTGGCGTTGGCGACGACGCAGATGCAACTTGGCGCGTCACCATTTGCGGGGCTTAAACATCTCAATCGGTTAGAGCAGGTGCGTCTAAAGCTGGCACTGGAAGACGTGGAGGCCGATGATTTCGTGGTCGCGGACATGTTTGGCAACTTGGTTGAGACCACGGCGTCCAATCTTTTCTGGTGCCAAGACCATGTCATTTATACACCTGATTTGGCATATGCCGGTGTGGCGGGACTGATGCGAGAAAAAGTGATGGCCGTGATTGAAGGTTTCACGGACTACCAATGTAAAACGGTCGCGGTCGATGAGACGGCGCTGTGGCGTGCCGATGAAGTGTTTATTTGCAATACCTTGATGAAGGTGGTGCCAGTGACATCCATCAATGAAACAAGTTATAAAACGCATACGCTGACAAGGCGATTACAACAGAGGTTAAACGCGTGCTAAAAAAGCGATTTTTGGGGCTGGTGAGCGTATTGATGGCGATAGTCTTGGCCTCAGTCGCTGGGGTGCTTTGGCAAACGAAGGCGTTTATTTCCACGCCGTTATCCTTGCAGACACCTCAGCTATTCACTGTCCCTAGCGGTGCACATTACCATAAGGTCATTGCAAAATTTGAAGAAAACGGTTGGATGGCATCAAGCATCTGGTCGAAGTTTGCGCCACGGATTTATCCAGAGCTGACTCGGGTACAAGCGGGCACCTTTCAGATCCAACCTGGACAAACATTAGCCGAGGCGTTCGCGACTCTGCGTTCAGGGCAGCAATATCAAGATGAAATCACCTTTGTCGAAGGGAGTACGTTTGCCCAGTGGCGCAAGCAGCTTGCCTCCGCGCCGCATCTTGACAAAACATTGGATGGCATGAGTGAACAGGCAATTGCTGATGCGCTTGGGCTCAAACACGATAAATTAGAAGGATTACTGCTTCCTGAAACCTACGCCTATGATGTGGGGGATACCGACATTGCATTGCTAAAACGCGCCGCGCGTGCAATGGAAGTGGCCTTGGAGCAGGCTTGGCAGCAACGTATCGAGGACTTACCGATAGAAACCCCTTATCAGCTATTAATCCTGGCTTCCATCATTGAAAAAGAGACCGCGGTGGCGAGTGAGCGAGAAAAGGTGGCGTCGGTATTTGTTAATCGGTTGCGACGCGGTATGCGTTTACAAACCGATCCCACCGTGATTTATGGTATGGGCGATCAGTATGAGGGGAATATTCGTAAACGTGACTTACGTACACCGACGCCTTATAACACTTATGTGATTAATGGCTTGCCCCCGACGCCGATCGCGATGCCAGGTAAAGCGGCCATCTTTGCCGCTGCCCAGCCAGCCAAAACGGATTACTACTATTTTGTCGCCACGGGTAAAGGCGGCCACCAATTTTCTACCACCTTGGCCGAACACAATCGGGCCGTGCGTGATTACTTAAAAGTGTTGAAGAATCAATGAAGAACCATTTCATCGTTGTAGAAGGCCTTGAAGGCGCGGGAAAAAGTACGGCCATCAATCAGATCAAACAGGTGTTACTCGACGCCGGAATCCAGGATGTGATCACTACGCGAGAGCCCGGCGGTACGCCGCTTGCGGAACAGTTGCGTACGCTTGTCAAACAAGGTCACCCGGATGAACCGCTCACGGATAAAGCCGAGCTTCTCATGCTTTACGCCGCACGGGTACAGCTTGTCGAAAACGTGATTAAACCCGCCCTGGCGAAGGGCCAATGGGTGGTGGGTGATCGCCATGATATGTCATCACAGGCCTACCAAGGTGGGGGACGGGGCATGGACACGTCGCTGATGAAAAGCCTAAAAGAAACGGTCTTGGGGACGTTTGCCCCCTCACTGACCTTGTATATGGACATCGACCCGGAGGTAGGCCTTGCACGTGCGCGGGGTCGAGGTGAGTTGGATAGGATTGAGACCATGCAACTGGATTTTTTTGAGCGCACGCGAGCGCGTTATCTGGCATTGGCAAACGACGATCCCAGTGTGGTGGTGATTGATGCGGGCCAGTCGCTAGACACAGTGACCGCTCAGATTAAAACGGCACTAGAAAATTGGCTTAAGCAGCAACCAGGCGTATGAGTGACAAGATAACATTGGCATACCCAGCGCCTTACGTTTATCCCTGGTTTGAAGGCGTTTGGGCGCATTGGCAGCAACTATTGACGAGTGCGCGCTTTCCGCACGCGCTCTTGTTGGCCGCCCCTCCGGGCAGCGGCCGTCGCGCATTGATAAGCCAGCTTGCCAAGGTGCGACTGTGTGGCCATCAAAACGATAGCGCCTGTGGGCATTGTCATCACTGCCAGCTTTTCGCGGCGGGTAACCATCCTGATATTCACTGGCTCGCCCCCGAGAAACCCGGTAAGCAGATTGGTATCGATGCAGTCCGCAAGGTGCAACGACAAGCGTTGGAAACGTCGCAATTGGGCGGGGCGCGCTTTATTGTTATCGAATGTGTCGAACGTTTAGGGGAAGCCGCGGCCAATGCGTTGCTTAAATCGCTAGAAGAGCCACCTTCAGGGTGTTACTTCGTATTGTTGACAGACTCGCTGGATAGTTTACTTGCGACCATTGTCAGTCGCTGCAGTGTGTGGAAGGCACCGCAGGCTGAAGCTGACACAGCCAAGGCGTGGATCGAGCAAGCATTGCAGCGCTCGGTGCCAGACCATGCGGTAAGCTTATATCGGGGCGCCCCCTTGGCTGCTCGTGACTTTGTGGCATCGGGCGGGTTAGATCATCACCATAGTGTGGTGGAAGGCTTTTCTACCTATGTGCGCGAGAGAACGGGCCTGTTTGACACTATCGAGGTGTTGGTCGCACACTATCCCGCTTCATTGAACTGGCTCAGTCATTTTCTGCTTGATGTACTTAAATGGCGTCAAGGTGTGGGGCAGACCATTGTGCATCGGCATCATCATCAACGGGTTGCCGAGGTGGCCAATGTGCTGACCACCCAGCAAGTTCATTCACTACTACGTGCGCTGCATCAATTACAGCGTCAGTTACAAATTCATACAGGGCTAAATACCGAATTGGTTGTTAGCCAGTGGTTATTATCGATTGGAGAATAACGTGTTAATAGACTCTCATTGCCATCTCGACAAACTGGATTACGACTCGCTGCACCAGAATGTTGCCGATGTTTTAGATAAAGCGCAGGCAAGGGGCGTCGACTATTTCCTTTCGGTGGGGGTAACGCTAGATAGCTTTCCGGCGATGCTAGACATGATCCGACCTTACTCGCATGTTTTTGCCTCATGTGGTGTGCACCCTTTGGATATCGAAAATGGTTTCGATTACGACCGATTGAAAGCCTTAGCGGCTGATGAGCGTGTCGTGGCGGTAGGAGAGACAGGGCTTGATTACCACTATCAGCCAGAGCTTGCTGAGCAGCAGCAAGCGATTTTCCGCCAGCACGTCCGTCTCGCGGTTGAGCTCAACAAACCCTTGATTATCCATACTCGCGCGGCACGTGAAGACACGCTTGCGATTTTACGTGAGGAGGGCGCTGAGCGCGTCGGGGGTGTGCTACACTGTTTTACAGAAAGCTATGAGATGGCAGAGGCGGCGATTGAACTCGGTTTCTACATTTCAATTTCTGGGATAGTGACGTTCAACAAGGCCACAGAGCTGAAAGATGTGGTGCGTCGTATACCGCTTGAGCGCCTGCTGGTTGAAACAGACTCGCCATACTTGGCACCTGTTCCCCATCGTGGCAAGCAAAACCAGCCAGCTTATGTGAAAGAAGTTGCTGAGTACGTCGCGATGTTAAAGGGTGAATCGGTGGAAACGGTCTGTGAGATCACCAGCCGTAACTTTTTTACGCTTTTTTCTGGTGCAAACCCGCAATAATTCAAGTCGCCCGATAACCTTGTCGGGCGTTTTTCTTGCTTAGAACGTCACGCTCCTTTCGCCGCAAGAAAACACCGCTTTTTGATTATCTCGGCGTTGATAAGGCACCATCCCACTTGGTCAATTCTGCGTCATTTTTCGGTTATGTTTGCAACAAAATAACCGATTTATATCGCTAGCCTATCAAAGTTGATCTCGCGCAATTTCACATCTACCTTTTTGAAATGATTAGGAATTATCAATCTATGTCCTAGGCATTACGCGCTGTATTAATTCGTTACGTAAAATAACGTTGGGGGTGAAGGGGTTGCTATTTTTTTGTTCGTATCCTTTCCCCTGGGCAATAGATTTTTTGTCATTTTAAATCATGATCTTATGTTGTTTTTTGCTGTTTTTGTCGCCAATTCTAATTGTGATCTATATTTACTTTTTAATCAGTAAAATCGTCACTGATAGGCAAGGTGATGATTCGCCCCTTATAGTTTGGGTGAGTTCAATAATCACAAATCGTTTGTGCTCTCGGCGCCTGTGGTATCGGTTGGCCTCTTGCGGGGGAATCGGAAGGTTAGTCCGACGAGACACATTGTTAAACGTCCTTGTCAGGAGCAAGAACTATGTCAAAAAACCTCTTTGCTAACCTGCAAAAAGTCGGTAAAGCGCTGATGCTTCCAGTATCTGTGCTTCCGGTCGCAGGTATACTTTTGGGTGTTGGTGCTGCCAACTTTAGCTGGATGCCAGATATTGTCTCACACATGATGGAACAAGCTGGTGGGTCTGTATTTGGTCAAATGGCCTTGCTGTTTGCTGTGGGTGTGGCGCTAGGCTTCACCAATAACGATGGTGTCTCGGGTCTGTCTGCGATTGTCGGTTACGGCATCATGGTGGCGACACTGGACGTGATGGCACCAGTTATGGGCGCTGACGTTATCAAGACAGGGGTACTTGGCGGTATTCTTGCCGGTGGTGTCGCGGCGTGGACCTTTAATCGCTTCTACACGATTCAACTGCCTGACTACCTTGGTTTCTTTGCCGGTAAACGGTCAGTGCCAATCATTACCGGTTTCATCTCTATCGCGCTTGGTGTGATCCTCTCTGTTATCTGGCCACCAATCGGCAGTGCTATCGCATCCTTCTCTCACTGGGCGGCGACACAAGATCCTGTTACTGCATTTGGTATTTACGGTGTGGTAGAGCGTGCGCTTATCCCATTCGGTCTGCATCACATTTGGAACGTACCTTTCTTCTATGAAGCGGGTAGCTGCGTGAACAACGCAGGCGAGCAAGTAAACGGCATCATGACCTGTTTCTTGACCGCAAACGATGTCACTCGTGAAGCAGGTAACGGCTTTGGTCAGTTAGCTGGCGGCTACTTGTTCAAAATGTTCGGTCTACCTGCGGCGGCATTTGCTATCGCACATTCTGCCAAGCCAGAAAACCGTGCCAAAATCATGGGTATCATGGCATCAGGTGCACTGACGTCATTCTTGACCGGCATCACTGAACCTATCGAGTTCTCGTTCCTATTCATCGCGCCAGTGCTGTATGGTATCCACGCTATCATGGCAGGTGCGGCGTATGTTCTGACTAACGCGTTGGGCGTTGTTCACGGCCATACTTTCTCGAACGGTTTTATCGACTTCATCGTGCAAATGCCACGTGCTGAGAACGTGACCACACTGGTGCTACTGGGCCTTGGTTATGCGGTACTCTACTACATCGTGTTCCGTGTAGTGATTCGTGCCCTTGACCTGAAAACCCCTGGTCGTGAAGACGAAGCAGTCGCTGACGTGTCAACCGCGACAGGCTCTGAGCTTGCGGGCGACTTGGTGGCTGCATTCGGTGGTAAAGACAACATCACAGGTCTTGATGCTTGTATCACTCGTCTACGTGTCTCAGTGGCTGACACTGAAATTGTTGACCAAGACAAGCTCAAGCAGCTAGGTGCAGCGGGTGTAGTTGTGGTATCAGGTGGCGTACAAGCTATCTTTGGTACCAAGTCAGACAACCTGCGTACTGAAATGGATAACTGGATGCGCAGCCAATAATTGCATGTGCTAAACCAGGAAATGTAAAAAGGGGTAGCATCTTGCTACCCCTTTTTTTGTTCAACGGGCACCGAGTGAGAGAAAAAACAACATCAAAACGGGCACCAACAAGCTGAGTATGAACCCACTGACAATCGCAATCGGTACACAGCGAATCCCGCCTGTGCTTTGAATGATCGGCAAGGTGAAATCCATCGCGGTGGCACCACCATATCCAATTGCGGTGAGCGGATAGCGCCGGATTAACACTGGAATAATCATAATCGCCACAAGCTCGCGCGCGAGCTCGAGAATAAATGATGCACCGCCGTAGACCGGCCCCAGTCCGTCGCCCATTAAGATCCCTGCCAACGAGTACCAACCGAAGCCGGATGCCATCGCTAACCCGTGATGATAAGGAATATCTAACCACCATGCCGCCAGCAAGCCACCGGGCAAGGAGGTCGCGACAACGAGAGCCGCAATCATCAGCCCACTTTTATTGAGAATGATTTGCTTCAGCGTCATGCCACTGTTGCGGAGCTGAATGCCAATCAATAAGAGCAAAAGTAATAAAATCCCCTCGCTGGCCGTATCGACCCAAGAAAGATCTTGATTGAGTAATAGCCCTACGACTAAGCCAACGGCCACAGCCGCAATCAGCTTACCGGACTCTGACATCATGGCGCTGAGGGTCAGTTTATGTTGGTGGCCATGGGTCTCGGTTGGGAAGAGCTTATCGAGAACAGGCAGGGCAAGCAGGTTGGCCGCGCCGATACAAATGAAGAAAGTGGCAGCGAAATACAAAATGGTGGAAATATGTTGCCCGAGGTTATCTAAGCCTGCGAGGCTTAAGCCCATCAACACTAAAATGACCATCACTAGCCGCATCGTCAGGGTATTGACTGCGTTGAGGTAGCGCGCCTGCTTAATGGGGATTAAATAGCCGATAATAAGTGGAGAGAAGATGAGTAGCATCCCTGAAAACATCTGATTTTGCTCGGTGTTAAGAAAGTAGAGCTTGAGGTTATCAACCGGTTAATAGGTTGGTCAATAAAATCAGACAAGGGTGGTTAAAGGAAAGACCACCCTGGCTTGGGTCAGATACTGCTTGCGTCCATGACTTGGTTTAGCTGACGAGAGAACTCTTTTTCATCGAGGTTGGATAGCTCATATAAAGCTTCTGCGCCAGGCGCAGTGATTTCCACTTCATGATCCTCTATTGCGTCATCTTGATTGCGAAACATTAACAAGTGATTTGCCATTCTCGCGATATCTAAATAGGTGATATCGGGGCGCGGCTTAGTGTAGAGCTTATTGTTAATGGCGACTTCGATAAAGTCACGGTCAAACTGCCACTGCTTGAGCACAAGACGGCTGCAGTCGCCCGCCAGTGAGAAGAAGACGCGCTCTGCAATGTCAAATTTTAGATAGTGTCCCTGATTCACAAAGCGCTGAAACTCGCCAATCACGCTGTATAAGCCAATATCAGCAAGCAACCCCACAATCAGTGCTTTTTCGGGCTCCACTGAAAGCGGTTCATCACAATAGTTTCTGACTTTTTGCGTCACCAGTGCCATCGCAGCGGCGAGTTCACGAGATTTTTGCGCACTTTTTTTCAATAGTGCGTTGCAGGCCTTGGAAAACGTGGCATCACTCTTGAGCTGATAGACGGCGGCGGCTGTGATGATCCCTAAAACGCGATCAACGCCAAGCCGAGAGACGGCGGTTTGAACATCTTTGCATTGACCTGTGGCGCGGGGAGCAAATAAAGCGGAGTTTGCAGCTTTAAGCACGGCCCCACATAAGCTTGGATCGTCCAACAAGAGGTTGGCAATATCCCGCATGGTAGTATCCGACCGCTTGCTAGCGCGTTGTATTGACAGAACAGCATCCGGTAAAGGAGGTAGGGACAGGCGATTGACACGGATGGTTTCGACGGCACGCTTGTAAAACTCGGTTTCTAGGGAGCGTAAGTACTTATCACGATCCGGTGAGACCCAAAAAAATGAAAGATGATCCATAAGTCCTGATAGTAATTGTCAGCAGACTGCATAGTAATGCGGCGAAGAATAAAAGAGAACCGCCTTTCTCTGAATCAGTGAGCCTGCTGGCGTCTTTGATGATAATTTACACAGTCACTCATCTGTCGCTTAGTCGTCGTCAATAAGTGGATACCGCAATAGTTTATCAATAAACTCGGCCACCAATAAGGCCGTAGGCTGGGAGAGTAGAAGCTGTTTTTGTTTCACTTCGATGGGGAGTAACTCCAACCAGCGCAGGCAAACCCAGCCAATTTCATCATACTGTGTTAACTGGAAGTGTTCGTGGCGTGTCGGATTCGATCGATAATACTGCTGCAGCTTCTCACTCAGATATAGGTAGTGCTTGGGAACAGCATGGCGTTGCCATTTTGGCAACGGTGTATAACGCGCCATATTGACGTCACCTTCACCCGCGTCAATCGCATTCACTTTGACACTTTCAATCCCTTGTAACGTCAACGCGATTTCATGCGCACCATGACGATTGAAGTCTGCAATCTCGCAAAGCGTAACGATAGGAGAAATGGCGTGCGGGCGCTGCTGACCTTCATCCTCATTTTTCATCGCGACCAAAAGGCGAGGTGGTTCGCCTGCCTGTTGGAGCATTTGTAAGTAACACGACTCAGACAGCACATAGCTGTGCAATCCCCCAGGCAATAAATGACTTACTTCTATTAACAGCGGGTGTCTCGACATGTCGGCTCCCTGACTATTAGCTTACCACTATTAATTTAGCGCACTCATCGCCCTGCGTTAAGCATAGATGCATCGAAGACTTTATTTAACGACGAAAAAATGTTTGTAATAAATGTGACAAAAACCGCACTAAATGGAGGGGATATTTGGCGATAAGTGATCAGATGCATAGTATTCGGTTGCCATTTGATGCAACCTCTTTTCGTTAAAATAATCATGCACGCTGACTAACTTATCAGTCACTTTTGTGAGCCAGTTTACGGCTCGATATGAACATCTATTCGCTGAAGGAGAGTTTTCGATGGCGAAGCAATTTGAAGCCCAATTAATGCGTTTTCTGGATAGTTATGGAGAGATGGAGCAACGCTCTATGTTTGGTGGTATTGGTTTTTTCTCTCAAGAGGCGATGTTTGCATTGCTTACCGGAAAGCATGTTTATCTACGAGGAGGAGGCCTGCTCACCGACAAGTTAATCGCCAAAGGCTGCAATAAATTTGTTCATGTAAAGAAAAGTACCTCCGCGGTGGTTAACTATTATGATGTGACCGCGCTCTACTTAGGCCATGATCCCGACTTGCCTACGATGATTGAACAGTCTTTACAGCGTGCGCTCAAAGATAAAGCGCAGAAAACATCGACATCCAGTCTTCGGCTGCGAGATTTACCCAACTTACGATTAACGATTGAAAGAATGCTGAAAAAGTCGGGTGTGAAAGACGTGTCGACGTTCTATAGCATGGCGCCGCAAGAAATGTTTCGTCGAGTGCAAATGACACACGGTAAAGATATCGATATCAATCTACTGTGGAAGCTCGCTGGAGCACAGCAGGGGCGTCATTGGGAATTGATTGAAAAAGATGAACGTGAACGGCTGCTCGCTGACGTCTAGGTGAATGGATAGAGTGTTGGTCGGTGCCAGCCTGGATTGATCGGGCTGGCATTTTTGTAAATGCTGCATGAGTCGCCACGCTAATCGGCCTTTTTAGGGCTCGCTTAGCGCCCAGAGAGTAGTGAAATGTCACGTTTGGATAAATAATCGTCGGTTAGACGCTAAAATGATAATTTTTGCGTGACAGGCGGAAAAACTTATGTAGAATTCAAACCACTTAGCCGAGAGGTGAAGCGCGAGGGCGCGTTGGCAGAGTGGCTATGCAGCGGATTGCAAATCCGTGGACCTCGGTTCGACTCCGGGACGCGCCTCCATGAACTCTGGCTAAAATAATACGGACGCGGGATGGAGCAGTTTGGTAGCTCGTCGGGCTCATAACCCGAAGGTCGGTGGTTCAAATCCGCCTCCCGCAACCAAAGCGACATTAGCTCAGCTGGTAGAGCGCGACCTTGCCAAGGTCGAGGTCACGAGTTCGAACCTCGTATGTCGCTCCAAACATAAAACAGTGGCGTAAGCGGCTGAAAAGATTGTGTGCCCTGGTGGTGGAATTGGTAGACACAAGGGATTTAAAATCCCTCGGCGTTCGCGCTGTGCCGGTTCAAGTCCGGCCCGGGGCACCATTAATAAGCAAGACGGCGACCTTAAGGGTCGCCGTTTTTGTATGTCTTTTCCTTGTTCAGTGCGTACGTTGTGCTTCACAATTTTGAAGAAAACAGACAGGTATCTGCGTTGAATTAACGCTATTTTTTGACTAAAATTTAATCAGTGATGACCAGAGTGACTGTGAAAAGGCGATTAATGCAGAAAAAAACAAAAAAGGTGACGACGGCGATGATAACGCGTGCGGTAGCAAGCTCGACCGCGATTGAGACGCAAGCATCAACCGAAGAAGTGGAGGCAAGGCTTAAAGCGAGCAGGCAGAAATATCAAAACTTAGCGCTCGCTGATTGAGAAAGATGAAAATGTGAGGGGTAAAATGTCGTTAATCAGCCGCTCCATGTGCTGGTAGTCATGCCCGACACCAGCTTGAATTGCCGCAATGTAAAAATCTTTGTTTTCTTCCCAAAGTCGATAGTCCAACAATCCTAATCCCGCCTGTTGGCACAGCACATCAATGAGTAAACGCGATATTCGTCCGTTTCCTTCTCGAAATGGGTGAATAAGAATGAACTCAACGTGACTTTGTGCAAGGTAACGAATGAGCGTCGCGCGCGGCATTACCGATACCCCCGCGTACTGGTTGAGAAAGACGCTTTCAAAATGCTGCAAACAGGCCCCTATCTGCTTGGGGGAAGTAAAACGAAACCCACCTTTACTTAGCTCAACATTCCTCACCTGACCGGCCCATGGGTAAACATTGCCCAGCCATTGTCGATGCCAGCTGGCGAGGGTGCTAACCCTTAATTGGCGTGGGAAATGGCCGCCGGTGAATACACGTTCGTAAAGCTTCGCAAGTAAGACAGCTTCAATGTCTTCCATTTTGGTAGGATCAGTCACCCCCATTTGGTTTTTGAGGACGCGTTCGTTAGAGCCCGGTTGGTATTGTGCCTCACTGGATTGTGTTTGATAGCGGCTCATGGCTTCTCCCTCTACATCGACTCCTTTGATTTTAGTTCAGAGACGTGTGTAAGGGCGCAAGGCGATAAATGCAATGCGTGATCGTCGAATGAATAAGGTGAGTCACTGAGTCTGTTGATCAACAAGGCAACGCTAAGGCTGCCTTGTGATCATCACGCGGTTAGGAGGGCTAAATCATGCTAAAGCATTGTATTTCATTCTGGTGTGCCAAACGGTAGTGGATATCTTGCGGATCCTTATGCCCCGATTGTCGAATAATCACCCCGCGTTTGACCCAGGTCGCCATCATCGCTTCAATACCGTCTGGGCTTATCCCATACTGGTTGGCGAGGTCTGTGCGACTAATGACACCCGCCTGACTGACACTGGCTTTGAGCTTTTGCAGGATCATAATAGGTCTCCTTAAACCAATGGGGATGTTTGCCGACATAGCGCATGAGTGCCACCACGACAATCAGTAAGGCACAAAGGCCAGTGATGTAGAGTGTGGCTGGCGTGGTGGCGACATTCAACTGACTGAATTGGTAGCATAACGTGGCACCGCTTACCGCGAGCAGCATTGACCAGCTCGCCACAAACAGGGCAAACCGGCGACCAAACTCGCGTGTGTAGGCGCCCAGAGCGGCAACACATGGGGTGTATAGTAGGATAACAATGAGATAGGCCATCACGCTGGCGGTGCTAGTGAATTGACGATGCAGATTATCAAACGTTGTCATACTGACTTCTTGCGCTTGTGCGGCGGCCTCGGTGTTTTCAATTTCACCGACATCGATAGCCAATGGATCGGTATAATCAATGCCAAATAAGTTTTCAGGAATGCTCTGGACCGCTTCGACCAACGCTTCTCCGAGTGTGGTCTCTTCTTCGGCTTCTTCGCTGGGCGCATAAAGGTTATTCAAGGTGCCGACGACGGCCTCTTTGGCAAATAGCCCGGTCACCAACCCGACGGTAGCAGGCCAATTATCCTCTTCAATCCCGATAGGTGATAGGGCCGGCGTGATTACTTGTGCGGTTTTCGAAAGGACGGAGGACTCGCTGTCTTCGTGTCCGAACGATCCATCCGTGCCTAACGAGTTGAAGAAGGTCAGAATCGTCACCACGATAACAATGGTTTTACCTGCACCAAGGACAAACCGACGCAGTTTTTGCCACGTGTTGTTCATCACATGGCGTACGCGCGGCAGCTCGTAGTCAGGGAGTGTCATCAGCAGGCTTTCACTATGCCCTGGATAAAGGGTGTGACGCAGTATCAGGCCGGTGATTATCGCAGCGACAATGCCAAGTAAGTAGAGGCCGAAAACAAGGTTTTGTCCGTTTTGTGGGAAAAACGCCGCGGCGAAGAGGGCGTATACAGGCAGGCGAGCGCCACAGGACATAAACGTTGCCATCGCGGCCGCGGTTTTGCGCTCGTGAATCTGTTCTAATGTGCGCGTTGCCATCACGGCGGGGACGGTGCACCCAAAGCCGAGGATTAAGGGAACAAAGGCTTTGCCCGGCAACCCCATTTTTTGCATTAAACCGTCTAATAAAAAGGCGGCACGTGCCATGTAGCCTGTGCTTTCTAATACCGTTAAAAACAGGTACAAGCCTGCAATAACAGGAATAAAGGTCGCAACGGTTTGAATGCCTCCTCCGAGGCCATCGGCGAGAATAGTGACAATCGCCGTCGGCAGTACGCCGTCAAGAAGCTGGTGGGTGCCATCTACCAGTATCGCGCCGGCGGCAATATCGAAAAAGTCGATAAAGGCGCCGCCAATGTTGATGGCAAACACAAACATCGCATAGAGGACGGCGAGCAAAATGGGCAGTGATAAGAAGGGGTTGAGAATGACTTTGTCTAGCTTCTCGGTATTATTGCGACTGAGATGACGAAGCTCGCGGCGAGCCTGGTGAACCATGTCACGAATCGCACTGTAGCGTGTATCAGCAATGACGATGTCAGTGTCTAAGTCTGAAAGGGCTTGGTTTGCCATCGTAAACTGCTGCTGGTCAGCATCGGTACTACCATCAGGCAAGCGTCCCCGCTCTAAGCATTCGAGCAAGTGCGCACGTTGATTCACTTGTGCCGCGGCGGAATGAAGAAAACCGGCGCCAAGCTGGTTTTGAATCCAGTTTTCTAATGGCGCACCGTAGTTCAGGTACATTGCCTCACATACGGGTAAATGGGTGGTCAAGTGGGCGAGCTGATGGCACAGGGTGTCGACGGTCGCCGGTTGACATGCGGTGACGGTCAATACGGGACAGCCCAGCATCGTTTGTAATTTGGCGGTGTCGAGTTGTTGACCATTACGATCAAGCAAATCCATTTTATTGATCACCACCACCATAGGGACACCGCGTTCACGCAGTTGAAGGGTGAGGTATAGACCGCGCTCTAGGCAATTGGCATCTAAGACATTAATAATAAAATCATTCTCACCGCTATCGATGGCGTAAGTGGCAATTTGCTCATCAATACTGGCGTCAAAGCCTGCGTTTAGCGCATAAAGACCGGGTAAATCTGTGATTTGACAGTCGTTATGCGCCAGAGAGAGCGTACCGACTTTTTTGTCGACAGTGACGCCAGCCCAATTCCCGACTTTCTGTTGTGAGCCGGTGAGCGCATTAAATAAGGTGGTTTTCCCGCAGTTTGGGTTGCCTGCGAGTACAATGCGGCGTGAGCTCATCAGAGTACCTCCACGTCAATCAGTTTCGCGACGTCACGACGTACGATCAGTTGTTCGCTATCGAGACGAATTTGAAGTGGATCACCCAGTGGGGCGCGTCTGACAAGCTCAACGCCTGTGCCTGGAATCACGCCCATGACCGCGAGGCGGTGGCGGATAGAGGCAGGCACATGATGGACACTGGTGATACGCGCGGATTGGCCGCGACCAAGCGTGGACAGTTTCATAGTGCGAGATCCAAATAAGAATGGTTTTCATTGGATATTACGCTTAAATTTCACGTTGTTTTTTGCGTCGGATCAAGTTAAGCGGCGAGTGGAAAGTGTGAGAAGTGTCACAACAAGGTAAAGGGTTGATATGGCGAATGATTTGTAAGTGCCACGAAAAAGCCGGAATAAAAAAGCGGCCGATTGGCCGCATTCAGTACTGAGATAGGCTGATGGTTGTCGATTATTTTTGGGACTGATGTGCCGCTCGCTGGTGATTCAGTTTGTCGATCGCGATGGCTAATAGTCCAGACCCATTATCACTGTCAGGGCCAAAGCCTGCGGCCTGTCCCGCTAATAAAGCAAGGGCGTCACTGACATGTGAAACGGCGTACACGTGAAACTCGCCTTTTTCTACTGCGAGTACCACATCTTTGCGGAGCATCAGGTTTTGGATATTGGCTTCTGGGATGACCACCCCTTGAGTGCTGCTCGGCCCTTTAAGCGTACACACATCAAAAAAGCCTTCGATTTTTTCATTTACACCACCAATGGGTTGCGCTTCACCGAACTGATTCATCGAGCCAGTAATGGCAATATCTTGTCGAAGTGGGACATCCGTGATCGCAGAAAAAATCGCGCAGAACTCCGCTATGGAAGCACTATCTCCATCCACACCGCCGTATGATTGCTCAAAAGTAAGATGGGTTTTGAGTGGAATGGTGTCCGTTTTACCCAATAAACTTGCCAGGTATGCTGACAAGATCATCACACCTTTGGAGTGAATACGGCCGCCGAGTTTCACACTTCGCTCGATATCCAGCACTTCTCCTTCCCCAAACGCCGTGGTCGCGGTGATACGGTTGGGTAAGCCAAAGCTGTAATCCGATGTGCTCAGCACCGAAAGGCCATTGATTTGACCAAGTGCCGTGCCATGCGTGTTGATAAGTGTGACGCCGTTTTCCACATTCTGCATCATGCTGTCACGCAATCGACTGACGCGCATATTGCGGCTGGCGAGGGCTTTTTCTACATGCAGGGCACCAATACTGTTTGCTTTGGCGTGGTGGGCCCAATAATTAGATTCACGCAATAGGTTGGCAATATCAGCGGAGTGTAGTGATAAGCGATTTTGATCGTCAGCTTGGCGAGCACTGTGCTCAATAATACGCGCAATGGCACTGCGACTGCAGTGAAGAAGATGACTGTCATGAATAATGCTTGAAATGAACTTGGCGTATTGTTGCTCGGTGCTCTCAGTGCGCGGCATGTCATCTTCAAAGTCGGCGGTGACCCGAAACAGCTCAATAAACTCCGCATCGTAACGTTGGAGTAGCTGATAGGTTTGGTAGTCGCCAAACAAAATGATCTTAACATCCAGAGGAATCGGCGCCGGATCGAGAGACACAGTCCCGCTTAGGGTCACTTCTCGCTCTAAGGCGCTAACACTTAACTGGCGGCTACTGAGGGCCCGCTTGATGCCATCCCACACGTAAGGCTTCTCAAGGACTTTAATCGCATCCATCAGCAACACGCCGCCATTGGCGCGGTGAAGGCTCCCTGAACGAATCAATGAAAAGTCGGTAAACACCGTGCCTTTAAACGTGGCATTCTCAACATAACCGAACAGGTTGTGATAACTAGGGCTATCCTCAACCACGATCGGCGCTTGTGCGTCATTCTGACTGACTAACACATTGACTTGGTAGCGGCGAGGGAGTTTTTTATCCAGCGCCGCATACGCGAGTGCGGCTTGCTCCTCACTGTCTTCAAGGAAAATATCGAGGTGCTCAAGCATGTCAGCTTGCATGGCGTCTAAAAAGGTTAAAATGTCAGGCAAGTCAGCAAAGTTTTTCTTAAGCGGTGCCATTTGCGTGGCGATGACTTCTTGGGCGATATCCTCATCCAAGGCTTTTTGTTTTTCCGCGTACTCAGACTCCCATTCGCCAAGTTGGCGAACAATACCGCGCAGTTCCGTCTCTAGCTTATCGATGACTTTGCCAAAGGCCATCTGCTCGTCGTGTGAGAGGGCGTCAAAGGTCTCCTCGGTATGAGGCTCCTCGCCATTTAGTGCCACAAATTGGTAATCACCTTGAGGGGTGATGGTCAAACTCACATTGTTTTTTTCTGCTGTTTCACTTAATCCCTGAAGGACGCTTTGTTGGCGCTCAGTAAGCTGGTTTTTCAGTGTTTCAGCACGCTGGTAATACATTTCGTTGTCAAATGCCATAGGCAGGGCGTTGGCCAGTTTGCCCATCAGTTGCTCAATATGCTTTTTGAGTTCACTGCCTTTACCCGCAGGCAGCTTCAGTACTTCTGGGGAGCGCGCTTCATGAAAATTAGCGACGTAACACCAGTCATAAACCGGTGACTCACTTTGCCAGTGTTGGTTGAGGTAGCGCATCATCATGGTGCGTTTTCCAAGTCCATTTTGGCCAATGGCATAGATGTTATAGCCTTTCTCTTTGATGGACATGGCGAACTCAACCGCGTGACGGGCACGATCTTGACCCACAATCTCGTCGAGTGGCGCAAGGTGTTTGGTTGAAGTGATGTCACTGTGCTTTAAACTGGACTCACGGTATAAACGATCGCTTGTTAGCGGAGTGATAGCCATAGCGCTTCCCATATTGGCATTTTGTCGGTGATGACTTTCAGTGTAGCGGCTGTAAGTGATTGTTTTAGTGACCTTGGTGGAGAAAGCTGGGATGGGGTCACAATTTTGCTTTGCCTGGTGGTTTTATGTACAAAACGGGCCGTTGGGCCCGGTACGATTGTGCGTTGGAACGGCTTAGTGAGATGCCTTTATCGCGGCGATCAGGGTATCGATATCTGCGCGGCAGATGTCTTTATGTGTCACCAAACGGGCTGGATTGCCGGACAGAGAGACGCGGATCTCCTTTTCCATCAGTCGCATTTGCAGGCGTGTACGATTGATTGTTTCGGCCACATCGACATAAACAATGTTGGTTTGCACAGGATAGCCGCTGGTGGAAAAGCCGTTCAGTTTTTCCAACTCACTGGCGAGGTAATGCGCATTAGCGTGATCCTCTGCCAAGCGTTCCACGTTTTCGGTGAGTGCTTTATAGCCGGCAACGGCCAATATGCCCGCTTGACGCATGCCGCCACCTAACATTTTACGAAGACGACGGGCTTTGTGAATCAGGGCTTTCGAGCCGAGTAGCAGTGAGCCGACAGGAGCGCCTAACCCTTTGGATAGACAAATCGTCATCGAGTCAAAGTGACAACTGATCGCCTTGATGTCCACCTCCAGTGCGACAGCCGCGTTGTAAACCCTGGCGCCATCAAGATGTAGCTGCAGTTGATGTTGGTCGCAAAATGTTCGCGCCTTGGCTAAATAAGACAAAGGTAACACTTTGCCACCTATGGTGTTTTCCAAGCTGAGCAGCTTAGTACGGGCAAAATGAAAGTCATCGGGCTTGATAGCTGCGGCGATTTTATCGAAAGACAAGGTCCCATCTGACTCGTTCTCAATGGGTTGTGGCTGAATCGAGCCCAACACAGCAGCACCGCCTGCTTCGTATTTGTAATTGTGCGCTTGCTGACCACACAAATACTCATCACCGCGCTCGCAATGCGCCATCAGGGCCAATAAATTGGCTTGGGTACCCGAGGCGGTAAAGAGTGCGGCTTCAAAACCATGTCGTTCAGCCGCCCATGTTTCCAGCGCGTTAATGCTCGGGTCGTCGCCATACACATCATCGCCCACAGGGGCGTTAGCCATGGCGTCTCGCATGGCAGCATCGGGCTGGGTCACGGTGTCAGAGCGAAAGTCAATCATGGGGTAACGTCCTTGTCGTCAGTTATTTAAGTGGGTGATGCGCGTTTACGTCTGAGCATAGCAAAAACCCATTGACTAAAAATAGTGACAAATGTGGGTTATTGACTTGGAAAATAAAAAAGGCCTCCGATGAGGCCTTGGTACAGATTGTTATCACAGACGCGCGCGATTAGCTTTTCAACATCTGCCAGTACTTTTGATAGATTTTCACCGCTTCACCGACATCATTGGTGAATTCACCTTTATTAACTGCTTCATCGGATGGGAAGATGGTGCTGTTCTCTTTTAGCTCGGCCTCTAAGTACTCAGCCGCGTTGGTGTTCGGGGCTGGATAGCCAAATTCTTCCACCAATTTCGCCTGATTCTCAGGACGATACATAAAATCGATAAACTGGTGTGCCAAGGTCTTGTGTTCTGCGTTTTTTGGGATGATAAAATTATCCATCCATAAGATCGCCCCTTCCTGTGGGTAGACGAACTCAATGCCTTCGATTTCTTGTTGCGCCATGTAAGCATTGCCGTTCCATTGTTGGCCAATGCTCACTTCACCGGTAACAAACGGCACATGCGGCGCATCAGAGTTGTACACGACCACGTTATCGCGTAACTCACGCAGGTATTCATAGGCTTGTTTAATTTCAGCCTCTTCGGTGCTGTTAATGCTATGACCTTGCGCTTTCAACGCCATGCCAAACACATCACGCACATCATTCAATAGCATGACTTGGCCGTTGAAGTCGTCACGCCATAAGTCAGCCCACTTGGCCACTTTACTGCCATCGACGTAATCACTGTTGTAGCTAATGCCAGTCACACCAAACACATACGGCAGCGAATAGTCATTGTTTTTGTCAAAAGGTTGACCCAGTAGGCCTGGGCGCAATTGATTAAAATGGCTAATTTGGCTCTTATCAATTTTGGCGAGCATCTCTTCATTGACCATTCGCTCAATGAAATAGGTTGAGGCAAACGCCAGATCGTAGCCTTCGCTATTTAGGAGTTTAAGCTTGGCATACATGGCTTCATTACTCTCAAAGGTGGAGTAATTCACGTCGACTTGATACTCCTCTTCGAACGCTTCAATCACGTCCATTGGCATGTATTCTGCCCAGTTGTAGAGGTTGAGTACCTTATCGTCTGCATTAACGCCGCTTGCAAAGATGGCTGAAAGCGCAAGTGTCGTGGCGGTGATTCCGTGAGAAATTTTTTTCATTGTCATGATCCTTCAATGGCTTACTGGCCGAGTACACGTCGAGCGCATCATATTGTACTTGACCTTAGTGTCAACGAGTTTTTTACCAACCTGGATAAAGTGCAATACCTTGCTAACGTTAGCATAACCGTCGCCATCTCCCCCAAATGGTCGGGTAAAGTGATGAGAATAAGGGCTTGCCAGAAAGGGAGGACGGTGCCAGTATTTGCGGCCTTTGAGAGTGTGTTGGCGCTAAGCCATAGTGCTTGTCTTTTTTACTACCTTTTCTTTTTAATACTAAGAGTAACCATTGAGAGCATGGTCAAAACGGTTCGACCTGATAATAACTTCAACGCGGCGACAAATTACTACGTCGCCAGCCAAAACCAAACGCTGTCATTTCCTGCTTTGGCAGGCACACAAGAGGCAGATGTGTGTATCATTGGAGCAGGTTTAACGGGCCTGAATGCCGCCATTGAATTGCGACAGCGTGGCTACAGTGTCACCGTTATAGATGCGCGAACGGTGGCGTGGGGAGGGTCTGGCCGGAATGGTGGCCAATGCCTCGTGGGATATTGCCTTGGGCTGAGAGAAGTTGACGAAACCTATGGGCAAGCTTGGGGCAAACAGTTATGGGACTTGTCGGTTGAAGCCGTTGATATTGTGCGTGAGCGTATCCAGCATCACCAGATTGACTGTGACTTTCAACCCGGCTATATCGAGCTTGCCTTAAATTCCGCGCAGCAAAAGGAGCTGCAAAGCTGGCATGCATTAAAGCAAGGACGTTATCAGTATCCTGATGCCCAGTGGTGGGATAAAGCGCAAGTGGCAGATGTTGCAAATACTGACCGCTATCTAGGCGGATTATACGATCCCAATAGTGCGCACATTCACACGTTAAACTACACGCTAGGCCTCGCTCGTGCCGCGGCGCAAATGGGTGTGAAAATTTATGAGCACACCCCTGCTACACGTTTGGTTAAGGGGCAACTTCATGCGGTGATCACGCCTCAAGGTCGAGTGAATACACCTCGAGTTTTACTTGCTTGTAACGCCTATCTAGAGGGGTTACACCGCCAAGCGCAAGCCAAGGTTCTTCCCGTTGCCTCGTTTATTGCGGTTACCGAACCGCTCGGGGTGCGCATGCCAATTACTAATCGCATGGCGATGTCGGATCTCAACAACTGTTTAGATTATTTCCGCCCGACGGCAGAGGGGCGCTTGTTGTTTGGTGGTGTCAATCATCCCTTTAATCGAGAATATAAGGATTCGACCCAGCGTCTCCACCGGCGGATGACTAAGGTTTTCCCTCAACTGGCCCAGGTAAAAATGGACTATCATTGGGGCGGGATGTTTGCCGTGACCCGCAGTTACATGCCGCACATTGCGCATCTTGGCAATGATATATATACCGCACATGGTTATACGGGGCATGGCGTTGGATTAACCAATATTGCGGGGCGAGTGGTTGCAGAGGCCATCGATGGCCAAGCCAGTCGCTTTGATGTGTTTGCTCGTCTAAAGCATGGCTGGATCCCCACGCCAAAAATGCTACGTAGCCCAGCGCTCGCGCTTGCGATTTGGAAAGCAAAACTCGAGGATTTACTCCGTTGATATCTTGAAAGGAAATAACGTTATCGATTAGGTTTGCTTATGGTTACGATAAATAACACATGTTGTCCTGCCCGTTAAACGCAGTAAGGTAGCGTCTCTATTCCTAGGCGGAGACAAGTGTTTGAGCAACCTGGCTATCATCGATGATATTGCGACGCATGGACTCAGTGTGTGTGACGGATTTTTGTCAGCGCAAGAGGTGCATGACTTGCACACATGCCTACCGGCCCAATGGTCGCAAGCCACCATTGGGCGCGAACAAAAACAGCACACCAATACGCAAATTCGCCGGGATAAAATTCACTGGTTAGAGCGCGGGCGCCAGCCTGCCGTGGATGCATTATTAGCAAAAATGGCTGATCTTCAGCAGGCATTTAATCGTCATCTTTTTTTGGGGCTGTTTGAATATGAAGCGCATTTTGCCAAGTACAACCCCGGCGACTTTTATGCCAAGCATTATGATGCCTTCGAAGGACGGTCAAACCGTAAGGTGACCACCGTGTTGTATCTCAATGAAGACTGGTCTGAACAAGACGGGGGCGAAATCGTCATTTACAACCCTGACGGTAGCCATCGGCAAACCCTATGGCCGAAAGCGGGACGATTGGTGACGTTTTTATCCGAAGCTTTCCCTCATGAAGTGCTTCCAGCCAAAAGGCAGCGTTTTAGTATTGCAGGTTGGTATCGACTGAATGGTATGAGCGGTCAGCGAGTTGATCCAATCCGCTAACGGCAGCCATACTCACTGTCTAACAGTATTGAACAAGGCAGTGTTATATGGCTCGCCCTCCCGAGCAGCAAAGTTTCTTTTCTGATGCGGCATTTGATAGCCACCCGATCACTGATATGCCTGATGCTCAGGTAGACTGGTGGCCGAAGTGGTTGTCAGTGGGCTGTGCTGACACATTGTTTTCAACCTTACTTGCACAAACGCCGTGGCAACAATTGCCGATTTCGTTGTTTGGCCGCACCGTGATGCAGCCGCGTCTATTAGCATGGTATGGTGATCATCCTTATACCTACAGTGGGCTAACGCTTCAGCCGCTGCCTTGGACTCATCCTTTGCGCCAACTCAAAGGCTGGGTAGAGGCGCAGTGTCAGACCCCCTTTAACACTGTCCTGTTAAATCGTTATCGCAGCGGCAGCGATTACATGGGATGGCACCGAGATGATGAGTCCGAGCTGGGGGAGCAACCTACTATTGCTTCTGTCAGCTTGGGCGCGAGCCGCCGTTTTCTCTTTCGTCATCCTAAGCGGCAAGAAAAGCGAGAGGTTTTATTGAATCACGGATCCTTGTTGGTGATGAGAGGTACAACCCAAACTCATTGGCAGCACAGTTTGCCGAAAACACAAAAGCCGACGAGCGAGCGAATCAACTTAACATTTCGCTTCCTTACCCCCTCTGACAAATAGGGCGCCATGCGGACGCCTTTCAATCACGGTGGCTCAAAAAGTTGATAAGAAGGCGAGCCGATGGGTCGCTCGCCGTTACCTATTTGAGCGATTGTGGTTATTCAACAATCAAGCTGACGTCTTGGTAATCCCTATAGCCCCGAAGCAAGACTGAAAACTCACCTGGCGATGCGCCATCAAACCGGCAGATTTCGTTATTTCCGCCTTGATAGGGGCGACAATCCCAGTTATCAGCGCTAACTTGACCACCTTGTTTGACATAAAGGTCCACATCGCCTGTACCGCCGTAGGTGCGGATGACAACATCACTGGTGGTCTCTAACTGGTAGCGATAGGTGCGCTCGCTGCCACGATCCCCTGATATGTTGTTGATAGGCTGCCCAAGTTTGAGGTTATTACCCGGATTAGGCTGCGAGTCTGCGTTGGCTAGCTCTACCGTATAAGCAAGGCCTAGCTTAGTGAATTTGGTTGCATGACGTCCTTCGCTATCACTGTTGGCGAGTGTGTCGCGAGGGGTATGAATATTGGGATTGTAGTCATTGAATTTTGCTTCGAACGGCATGGCTGCAGGATAGCCTGCTTGATGCCAAGACGCGTGGTCGGAGCACGCATATCCGCATGTATCAAAGCCATAGCTAAGTGTAGGCAAATAGGTATCGAGTAATTGAGTGAGATACTGGGTGAGCCCGCTATCGGTATAATCGGTAATAAAGACAATATCTTCTGCTGAGCCTTGGTAGTTGGTCATATCAAGCTGCAACACGCCACGTACATCTTTGCCTTGTTGTTTAAATTGGTTAGCAATAGCTTGCGAGCCACGGAGTCCAACTTCTTCGGCGGCATAAGCGACAAAGGCGATACTGCGTTTGGGTTGAAAGTCATTCTGCGATAAAACACGGATGATCTCTGTCACTGCCGCAATCCCGGAGGCATCGTCATCGGCGCCAGGAGCGATACTTTGCTCGTCTGTGCGTGCACCAATGGTGGAATCGAGATGCCCACCAATCACAACCCACTCATCAGGGCTTTCTGCGCCTTCGATAGTCATCATCACCGACGCTTGGTTATAACCACTGTGCGACACTTGAGAGATTGTCACACCGTTTAATCCCTGAGCGAGTGATTGCCAGCGTGCTTTTATCCAATCGGATGCTTGTGCGCCCGATGTCGTGGTGTAGAAGCGGTTGGGAAAGTCGGTCAGGCGATCGATGGTATTCACGATTAAACTTGATTGAATTTGGTCCAGCCAAGGTGTCACGAGCGCCTGCTGCTTGATAGCTGGTGGTGTAAAGCTTGCGCGGGACACCGGCATATTGCTGGCTGCCATGGCACTTTGTGCTGAGGTGTGCACGATGTAGCCACCACAGCGGTGGTGATTTTCATGCATCTCATGAGACAGCGCGGCCAGTTGCGATTCACTGACTTCACCTACCCATGCTTTGCCATTGCTTGCAACAGCGTGTGACAACATCGGTCTGGCGCCAGCGTGACGTGCCGTTTGTTGCGCATCAGCGCCAATGGAAATCCAGACTTTATCGTCGCCTTGACCCGCGTGAGCAAAGTTGGTGGCCAGCACGAGCGCGAGCATTGTCATTTTGTATTTCATGTTTCCTCCTTGATTTGAATAGTGTCGCATTACTCCTTGCAACCCATTCACTGTAGAGGAAAAAGACATGTTGTTTAAAAATTAAGACAGACACATTGCGGACATAAAACTTGTCACAAAATTGTTAATAAGAGATAAAATGAAGATGAAACAGGGAGTGAAGAATAAAAAGGCAAACCATGCTGAAAAGATCCGCAAACTGGGTGGATTTTGATGTTTTCGTTTGCAAAACAGGCAGGTGACACTTTTTTTAAATAATAAGTGTTGACTCGATCACGTTAATCCGTAGAATGCCTCCCCGTACTCAAGAGGCAGCAGCGTTAAGGCGCGTTGGCAGAGTGGCTATGCAGCGGATTGCAAATCCGTGGACCTCGGTTCGACTCCGGGACGCGCCTCCATGTTTCTCTTAGTGCAGTAAAATTCGGACGCGGGATGGAGCAGTTTGGTAGCTCGTCGGGCTCATAACCCGAAGGTCGGTGGTTCAAATCCGCCTCCCGCAACCAATTTACACAGGGTCATGCAACGCTTAATTGCATAAGGCGACATTAGCTCAGCTGGTAGAGCGCGACCTTGCCAAGGTCGAGGTCACGAGTTCGAACCTCGTATGTCGCTCCAAGTTTTGCCCACATCAAGCAACAATTGATGTTACGGACGCGGGATGGAGCAGTTTGGTAGCTCGTCGGGCTCATAACCNGTCATGCAACGCTTAATTGCATAAGGCGACATTAGCTCAGCTGGTAGAGCGCGACCTTGCCAAGGTCGAGGTCACGAGTTCGAACCTCGTATGTCGCTCCAAGTTTTGCCCACATCAAGCAACAATTGATGTTACGGACGCGGGATGGAGCAGTTTGGTAGCTCGTCGGGCTCATAACCCGAAGGTCGGCGGTTCAAATCCGTCTCCCGCAACCAATTTTAGGTTGCTGAAGAAGCACTTAACGATTGATAATAAGTCAATACGACCTTCGGTCGGCGCCGTTGCACGGCGCGTTAAATCCGTCTCCCGCAACCAATTTTACACAGCGTCATGCAACGCTTAATTGCATAAGGCGACATTAGCTCAGCTGGTAGAGCGCGACCTTGCCAAGGTCGAGGTCACGAGTTCGAACCTCGTATGTCGCTCCAAGTTTTGCCCACATCAAGCAACAATTGATGTTACGGACGCGGGATGGAGCAGTTTGGTAGCTCGTCGGGCTCATAACCCGAAGGTCGGTGGTTCAAATCCGCCTCCCGCAACCAATTTTACACAGCGTCATGCAACGCTCAATTGCATAAGCGACATTAGCTCAGCTGGTAGAGCGCGACCTTGCCAAGGTCGAGGTCACGAGTTCGAACCTCGTATGTCGCTCCAATCTCCATGCTTTCCCTCATCACCTTTACCCAATATGACGTGTCTCTTCAGGCACAGCGTAGCGCCTTGTATCACTTGTCGCGTCTAGAAGCATTGTTTCTAGCGTGACGGTTTCGTCAATCTGCGAAAAGTGGGCAAGGCCGACTGAGTAAATAAACGGATAGCGTTCTAAAGATAATCGGCGGCAAAGCCTGAGATAGAAGCGATCCAATTGTGCTTCGACTGCATCGACATCCTGTTGAATCAATAATACCGCAAACTCACAGCCCTCTAGGCGCCCAATCCAGCCTAAGTCACCGAACACATCCGTTAGACAGCCAGCAAATTCTTTCAGCACTTTATCGCCAGCATGCTTGCCATAGCGCTGATTCACGCCTTGTAACTGGCGAACATCAAAGTGTAATAACGTATGTTGATCTTCAATGACAACATCGTCTGTTAGATAACTGTTTACTTCTCGGTAAAAGCCACGTCGATTGAATACGCCTGTTAGCGGATCAATGACATTTTGTTGCGTCATTATCAATTCATGCTCGACGATACGCGCGAGGTCTGACAGCGCGCGCTGACAGGCATCCGTAAGCTCGCGAGGATGATGATCGATGACACAGAGCGTTCCAAGCAGGTGCTCGCTATCTAGGCTAAAAGGAAAGCCTGCATAAAAACGGATATAGGGAGGACCGGTTACCAAAGGGTTGTCAGCAAAGCGACGATCGTTGTGAGTATCCTCAATAATTAATGGCTCTAACTGCTGAATAGCGTGACCACAAATCGATTCGCTTCGACTTGTTTGGTTGACGGCTAAACCACGCTTCGCTTTAAACCACTGCCTCTGTTCATCGACCAAGCTAATGGCGACAACGGGGCAATCCGAGACATATGCAGCGACTCTGACAATCCGCTCAAATCTGTCTTCGTGTCCAGTGTCTAATATACCCAGATCGTGTAATGCGTGTAGTCTTTGCTGCTCATTATGAGTGGGGCGTGCCGGTTCCATGCCTTTTCCTCCTTGTCGCTACTCCTATTGTAGCCAACCACACACAAGGTAGGGGCAATAATTGTTAGTGGCGGTAAATATCGTTAGAAATGCGAATGCTTTTGGTGAAAACTTCAATTAATTCAATCTGATATATAATTTTTTGTCGTTCATATTTTTAAGGGGGCGAGAGGCCGAAAAACTCAGTTTGTAAAAAACTTGTTTCAATGATATTTTCCATCGCTTATTCAGTATTCACACTGTTTGGAAGAGGCGGTGACGCACCCGGATTGATCGTGTGCGTGACAGCGACTCTATACTCTTAGTACTTGTTGTTTTTAGAAGGTTTGCTTATGGCGTTTTTAGCGAGCTGTGATACCCAATATCCGCTGACTCATCCGCATGCGGCGTCTGCTGTGGTGATGGTGCCCCCGCTTCATTTTAAGTTTAATGCACAAACGAGTGAGGATAATGGTTTTCAGCATGCGCCGTCACTGCCGGATGAAGAAGTGAAAACGCGCGCGATGGCCGAATTCAATAACATGGTGATGATCCTCCGCCGCCACGGTATCGATGTGGTGGTCATGGAGTACCCAGAATCTGATCCTGCGACGCCTGATGCGGTATTTCCCAATAACTGGTTTAGTACGCTCCCCAGTGGCGAACTTTACCTTTATCCCATGGCATGCCCAAACCGCCAGCTAGAGGTGAAACCCGAGCGCTTAATGGCTGCATTGGACCGTGCAGGCTATGCCGTCAATCACGTACACAAAGTGAAGTGTCATGACAAAGACGATGCGTTTCTTGAAAGTACCGGCGCGATGGTTATCGACCATCTCAACCAGCGTGTTTACGCGGCGCTTTCACACCGTTGCGACAGTATTTTGCTCACTGAGTGGGCGGCAAAGGTGGGCATGCGACAAGTCGTGAGTTTCAACACGGAGATGAGCGATGGCAATCCCGTTTATCATACCAATGTGATGATGGCAGTGGGTGAAGAGTTTGCCGTTGTGTGCGATGAGGTGATCGAAGCTGGGCAGCGCGACCTCGTGTGTAACACACTGAGCCAAGATAAAACCTTGGTATCCATTAGTGAGTCACAAATGAACCAGCTTTGTGGCAATATTCTACAATTGCGCAATCGCCACGGTGAATCGCTCATCGTCATGTCACTGTCTGCTTACAGTGCTTTTACCGAAGAGCAAAAACGCACGCTGCGCCAATTTGGTAAACTGGTACCTATCGATGTCAACACAATTGAAACCGTGGGTGGGGGAAGCGTGCGTTGTATGATGGGAGAAGTCTTTCTACCTCGTCACCAAGCCGCGATGTCGGGTTAAAGGCCTTGGTTAAAACGTCGGTTTGATAGGCAAAACGGCGACGAATAGTCGCCGTTTTACGTTGCTATTGAGGCTATGAGTGCGCGCGTGTTTTGGCCTTGAGTGGCATTTTGTCAAACGAGACCCCCTTCCATCCGGTGACCATAAAGTTACGAATGTTTTTGTGATCCGTCCCCGAAGGATTGCTCAGCACGTCTTCGCGATAATACCCCCCAAAGCAGGCGAGCGTCTGCGCTTCCGTGAGCTCATGAAGTTGGCAGAATGCGAGTACTTTGCAAGAGCCTGTGTTCTGGCCTGCCTTATTGGCGAGATCACCGTTAGTGAATCGAGTAGGGGCGTAGTCGTAATGTGCATCTATCACCGCCATTGTCTCGTCAAACATTACCATATCTGGGGTTTGCGTGACTTTGGCGAGAAAGCTGTCTAAGGTCATGTCGGTTCCTGAGTTAATAACATGCGAGCTCTCGTCGAGAGTATATGCACGTTGTACCAACTTGTTTAACCAATGTGAAGCCAAGCGACGCGAGTAATGGATAAATATCCATCACTTAAACCAAAATTTTTGTTGCAGTGCTTTACATTAACTCGGGGCAACATTAGTATACCACCCTGTTCGGAGGGATGGCTGAGCGGTTGAAAGCACCGGTCTTGAAAACCGGCAAGGGTTAATAGCCCTTCCAGGGTTCGAATCCCTGTCCCTCCGCCACATATCGAAAAGCCGCTGAGAAATCAGCGGCTTTTTTGATCGTGTAAAGACAGATCCCATCAACATATTCAGCACCTTGCTCTGATCCAGCCTCTTCTGTTTGATACTGTAAACTTAGTCTGGCGACTCTTACCGTCGCTCGCCTCCTACAGTCGCCCCAATACTGGAGTGTGATGATGATTAATTACTTACCACTCGGTGCCATCACGCCAAACGACTTTATCCCTATCTTCAATAAACCCAGTATTCGGCAGCATCTTATCGAACATGCCCCTTTTGATGCACAGAGCATCAAAACATGGGTGAGAGAGAAGAGACACATTGATACTCAAGACGGATGTTTGGTTAGGGCGGTGAGTGTCAACAACTGCCTCGTAGGATGGTGTGGTATTCAGCGTGCTGAATGTGGTTTTGAATTGGCGATCGTGTTGGATACCTCGCACTGGGGACTTGGGCGGTATGTATTTAAGTTTCTACTCTCGCGCGCTGAACAACTTGGTCATCAAGTCGTTTATCTTCATTTGCTGCACACCCGTCGAGAATCCACGTTTTTAACGCAACGTGCTCTACGAGTATTTAAAACACATATGTTGGGTGAATGCTTTACCACTTACGAGATAAAAGTAGGGGACTAGCGGCGTGTGACGCGAGCGTCTGGTTGACGCCATAACAAAGAGTCAGCATTTCACTGGCAACTATTTCCCCCTTGTTCTTTACTTTGTTTTCTGCGGATTGCGAATACAAAGAGGAACGTCCATGAAAATATTACTCTGCCTTTTAGGTTTTTTCTCTAGCTTTGGTGTGTTGGCCGATGCGCAACCCAGCGTTGTAAATGGGCAAGTAACGGACATCGCAGAAGACCACATGATGGTTGAGACGGGCAATGATATTTATAAGATTATGGCTGACCCTGACATGCTTGATGAGCTTGAACCTGGCATGAACGTTGAGGTCACTGGCGAACATCATATGCAGGCCAGAGAGGTACGTATTGATCATAAAAACCGTAAAAACCCATTGGGGGAATAACCATGCCTGAAAAATTGGACGGTGGCGTGCTAGAATTCACCTTAATACGCAAATATATGAATATTCGCGTTTTTGTTTGAGCATTATGAACATGGAACTGTGATGTCTGAATTTACACGTATGCCGTTGCCTTTGCCGTCTGACTTTGATCGCGACAACGACCAGTTACTACTTCACTCTTGTTGTGCCCCTTGTTCGGGAGAGGTGATGGAAGCCATTGAAGCGAGTGGGATCCGTTACAGCATCTTTTTTTATAATCCCAACATACATCCAGCTAAAGAATACGAAATTCGTAAGCAGGAGAATATTCGTTTTGCAGAAGATCATGACGTGCCATTTATCGATATGGATTACGACACCGATAACTGGTACGCCATAGCAAAGGGGATGGAGTTTGAGCCCGAGCGCGGAATACGATGTACCATGTGCTTTGATATGCGGTTCGAGCGTACAGCGCGATATGCCGCCGAACATGGTTTCCGGTTTATCAGTAGTTCACTGGGTATCTCGCGCTGGAAGAATATGCAGCAAATTAATGATTGTGGCCATCGCGCAGCGGCTCCCTATCCAGATGTCCAATACTGGGATTACAACTGGCGCAAACAAGGAGGTAGCCAGCGCATGATAGAAATCAGTAAGCGCGAGCGTTTTTACCAGCAAGAATACTGCGGGTGTATTTATTCGCTGCGGGATACGAATAAACATCGCCTAGCGCAAGGACGCGAGCGAATTAAGCTCGGCGTGCAATACTACGGCGACGATTAAAACTAAACTGCTGACAATAGCGAAAGGCGCCGTTTGGGCGCTTTTCACCATTGATGAAGAACATCCACTGCATTGCAATATGTGCGCAAACTAACAGCTTGGTGATGCTTTTCCTTACAGGTTGGGCAAAAACACCTAATATGTTAAGAAATTGTACCGTGCGATAAAGGCTCGTGACTGAACTGATCTCTCATCCCGAATGGCTACTGCTTGTGCTGGCCCCCGTGTTTTTCTTATGCATGTTGGGGGAGTACTGGGTAGCGCTGCGCCGCGGAAAATTGGGCGATAATGCCCGTTATTACGTGCCGGAAGTGCTTTGCAATTTTACCTTGGCGGGGCTGCATCAAGCTGCAGATTTACTGACCGGGCTGCTGATTGCCAAGGTGTATTTGTGGTGGTTTGGCTGGCGGCTGTTCGATATTGAAATGTCGGTAGGCTTGTTCTTATTACTGATGATCGCGCAGGATTTTTGTTATTACTGGTTTCATCGCGCCAGCCATCGTATTCGCTGGATGTGGGCGGCGCATGTGGTGCATCATAGCTCTGAGCGGATGAACTTTAGCACCGCGTTTCGCCAAAGCTTAATGTACCCGCTGGCAGGGATGTGGCTGTTTTGGTTGCCCCTGGTGGTGATTGGGTTTCCGCCGCAATGGGTGGTGTTTGTTGTACTGCTGAATTTAGGGTTACAGTTTTTTGTTCACACTCAATGGATAAAGACACTCGGGCCTGTGGAGTGGATTTTTAATACCCCGTCTCATCATCGCGTTCATCATGGCGTGAATCCTCAGTACATCGACAAAAACTACGCGGGCATTTTAATCATTTGGGACAAGTTATTTGGCACCTTCGAGCCGGAATCTGAACCGGTTCGCTATGGGATCCCCAAGCCAGTGAATAGTTTCAACCCTCTGGTGGTAACTTTTGCAGAATGGCAACAAATGTGGCGAGACGCCACGCAACCCGATCTGAGCGTTCGGCAACGATGGCAGTGCTTGTTTGCACCGCCAGAACGAGACACCAGGAGCTGATAATCGCTAGTTAGCCTAGCGTGTCTTCTCCGTGAGATACTGAACAAGACACCTCTATTGCGCCTGAATGCGTTATAATACCGCCCACATCGACAACATTAGGGGCACTATGAAACATCGTACCTTCGTCTTTATTGGCATGGCTATTTTTGCTGTGACCATCACCATTTTGATTTCGTGTCAGCGCCCCCAAGCTCCCCTTGTGCCTGATTTCCAATCCTTTGCCGCGGGGGCTGAGCGTAAGCAGGCGTTTTTTGATTACTTCACGCCTGTTGTTAATGCCATTAACAGCCAGGTACTGGCGGATCGCACCGCATTAATGGCATGGCATGCGCGTAAAAGTGAGCTAAGTAGCCGAGAAATAAAACGTGTCCGAGCGCTCGCCGAACAGTATGAGCTGGAGGGTTTTGATGTCGGCCAAGAAGCCGACTGGATGGCATTGATTCAACGGGTGGATATGATTCCTCCGTCGTTGGTGTTAGCGCAGGCGGCGAACGAGAGTGCGTGGGGCACGTCGCGGTTTGCACGGGAAGGGAATAACTACTTCGGCCAGTGGTGCTTTAGTAAAGGATGTGGACTGGTGCCCAAGCAACGTGCGGAAGGGAAAGTGCACGAAGTCGCAGCGTTTGATAACCCGCAAGCCTCGGTACAAAGCTACATCAATAACTTGAATACCCATGCCGCGTACCAAGGGCTACGCGAGATCCGCGCCAGCTTGCGTGAGCAGAATAAACCGCTGTCAGGCGCAGCACTCGCCAATGGGCTGGTACGCTATTCAGAGCGTGGTCAGGCCTACGTGAAGGAGTTGCAAGCGATGATCCGCCACAACCAACTGGATAGGCTCGACCAGCCATCATCCTCATCCAATAACGACTAGGACAGCCAATGATTACCCGTTTGCCTCGGTGGGTTGAAGCCGGGGCGTTTGTGTTAGCGCTGATCGCCGGTACCATCAATGCGATCGGTCTGTTGGGCTTTGAACATCAAGCCGTGTCGCACGTGTCAGGCACCGCGACGCAATTTGGCTCGGGGTTGTTTGCCGGCCAGTGGACACAAGTTATTCAACTGGGTGGCTTATTGTTGGCTTTTTTCCTCGGTGCCGCGATTTCCGGGTGCTTATTGCATGGCAGCACGCTTAAATTGGGCCGCCATTATGACTCGGCACTGTTTGTCGAAGCTGGGCTGATTATGGTGGCGTTTTATTTTCTGTCTCGCGGGTTTGCCATCGGTCAGTTAGCAGCCTCGGCAGCGTGCGGCTTGCAGAATGCGATGGCGACCACCTACAGCGGCGCGATCGTGCGCTCAACCCATTTAACCGGCATCTTTACCGATTTAGGATTAATGCTAGGGGGCAAGCTACGCGGCAATCCAGTCGATAAGCGCAAGCTGATGCTCTTTTTACTGATCGCGTCTGGCTTTATCGTCGGCGGGGTAGTGGGTGCGGCGCTTTTTGCGCACTTCCATTTTGCTGCCCTGCTGTTTCCCGCAGGGTTATGTTTTGTAGTGGCACTGTGTTACCGCGGGTACATGACACGTCAGCGTTTAGTGGCTGGCACCAGTAGCAAGTAACTATACAAATCATTAACAATGCGCGTTTTCGCGCATTTTCTTAATGTGTTTGTTGTGCATCGCATTGAATTTGCCAACTTGACGGAGCCTTCGGTGCGATCGTCGGGCCTTTCCCTTGTAGCGGTGGCTTCCCGTGTCACCATTCGCGCGTCTTTTGGCGGCCAAAAGTTTGTCTTAAATCAAACAAGTGTGAGTTTGTGTTTCGAATTCGCGCATTGTGTGATGATCTCGCCGTCTTTGTGACACGGAAAATGCCACACTCCCGTTACGATACAGTAACAAGGAGGCCCCATGCCAAATAGCCAGTATATTGAAACGGATGTGGTCATCATCGGTGGGGGTGCAACCGGCACCGGCATCATGCGAGATTGCGCACTGCGTGGCATCTCATGCATTTTGCTCGAACGTGACGATATTGCGGCAGGCACATCGGGGCGCAATCATGGACTGCTGCATTCTGGGGCTCGTTACGCGGTCACAGATACCGAATCGGCCCGTGAATGCATTCAAGAAAACACCATCCTTAAAGCCGTTGCTCGCCACTGCGTGGAAGACACCAGCGGACTTTTTATCACCTTGCCGGAAGATGATTTAGCGTACCAAGACACCTTTATTGCCAGTTGCGATAAAGCCGGTATTCCGACCCGAAAACTGACGCCACGTGAAGCGTTAGCGTTCGAACCCAACGCGAATCCAGCGATGATTGGCGCGGTACAGGTGCCGGATGGCATTATCGATCCCTTTCGTTTGTGTGCCGCGAACGTACTGGACGGCAAAGAGCACGGTGGCAAGGTGTTTAACCATACCCGAGTGACGGGATTAATTCGTCAAGGGGCGACGGTGCAAGGCGTGCATTGTTTGCATACCCTCACCGGCGAGCGTTTTGCCATTATGGCGAAGCAAGTGATCAATGCCGCAGGGATTTGGGGGCAGACAATCTGCGAGTATGCCGATCTGAATATTAAAATGTTCCCCGCCAAGGGCTCATTGCTGATCCTCGATTATCGGATTAATAACCGGGTGATTAACCGCTGTCGTAAGCCGGCGGACGCTGACATCTTGGTGCCCGGTGACACCATTTCCTTAATCGGCACCACCTCTGAGCACATCGAGTACGATCAGATTGATAAGCTCGCGGTGACGCCACAAGAAGTGGATGTGCTGATGCGCGAAGGGGCTAAGCTCGCCCCCATCATGGCCAATACACGCGTGTTGCGCGCCTATGCGGGCGTGCGGCCTTTGGTCTCGGTAGATGACGACGGCAGTGGTCGTAATATCAGTCGCGGCATTGTGTTACTCGATCACCAAGCACGCGATGGGCTGGAAGGCTTGGTCACGATCACTGGTGGCAAGCTCATGACCTATCGTTTGATGGCCGAGCAAGCCACAGACTTGGTGGCTGAAAAGTTGGGTAACCGCAACCGTTGCCAAACTGCGATTCGCCCGCTACCGGGCTCTGAGCCTTCTAAAGGGATCCGTAAAGCCAGTGCTAGCTTGGTGAAACCTGTCTACCAATCCGCCTATTACCGCCACGGTGAGCGCGTTAGCCATTTTTTAGATGAAAGTGACGACAGCCAAGCGGTGATTTGCGAATGCGAAATGGTGACCAAGGGCGAGGTGAACTATGCGATTCAATCGCTGGATGTGAAAAATCTCACCGATCTGCGTCGGCGCACTCGTCTGGGTATGGGGCCTTGTCAGGGCGAGTTGTGCAGCTATCGTGCCGCTAGCTTATTCAGTGAACTGGCAGGGATAGATGGCCAAGCCAGTGCAGGGCTGCTGGTGGACTTTCTCGAAGAGCGTTGGAAAGGCGTGAAACCGATTTTTTGGGGCGATGCGCTACGCGAAGCCGAATTTAGCTATTGGATTTATCAAGGATTGTTTGGCGCCGGTGAGGTGCCAACGCCGCCGAAGGCACCGCGCAGTAGCGCTGAGATAAAGCGTGCTGCACCGACGTCAGCGGCTGATCAGGAGGTATCACAATGATCCACTACGATATCGCAGTGATTGGTGGCGGCATTGCCGGGTTTACTGCCGCATTGCGATCACTGGAAGCGGGCAAGAAAACCGTAATGATTAGCGCCGGACAAAGCGCGCTACATTTCTCGTCAGGCTCCATTGATGTATTGGGCCATTTTCCCAATGGTGAGCCGGTCAGTCAGCCTTTTGAAGCGATTCCGAAACTGGTGCGCCAGCACCCTGAGCACCCATATGCCAAAGTCAGTTTAGAGGAAGTCACCCAGTCACTCGCTTGGTTCCAACACCAACTGAGTGCGCAAAAGGTGTGTCTGTATCATCAAGAAGATAACGCCAACCACGGCCGCATTACGCCATTAGGTACTGTGCGCCCGACTTGGCTATCGCAAGGGCATGTGTATCAGCATCGCGGCCCGCGTCGTTTCTCTGGTTTGTGTTTTGTGGCCATTGAAGGCTATCGCGATGCGCAACCGACGTTAGCGAAAGACACCATTACCGCGCAACGTGATTTTGCATCCTGCCCAAGTCGCACCATTACGCTGTCGATTCCGGGAGCCGAGCGATTACGCCGTAACCGCAATGAGCTACGCTCGGTGGATCTTTCTCGTTTATTGGCTGAGCCTGATGCCTTTGACAGTCTGTGCGAGCAACTAATCGCGCAGTCCGGCCCAGATGAGCTGGTGATTTTACCCGCCATCATTGCCGATGTGGCCGGCGAGCGGGGGATGGATGCGCTTAAACAGCGCACCGATCGCTGTTTTCACGAAGTGCCGACCATGCCGCCTTCTCTGCTGGGGATCCGCATTGAGCGTGCGTTACAGCGGGCCTTTGCTAGCGCGGGTGGGGTATTGCTGCGCGGCGATCAAGTGACTGGCGGTGAGTTTGGCGACAACGGTCGCCTTACCGCCTTGCATACGCGTCAGCTCGAAGATATTCCGTTAACCGCAGAGGCAGTGATCTTGGCGACGGGCAGCTATTTTAGTCGCGGTCTCAATGCCGACCGCACTCAGGTGAGCGAACCGACGTTGGGATTAGACATGGTGCAAAGCCCTGATCGGAGTGAGTGGCGCAACGACGACTTTTTCAGTCAGCAAAGCCACCCCTTTATGGCCTTTGGCATTAACACCGACAACCAACTACGTCCCACCGCACGCGGCAAGCGCTGCCAAAACCTGTTTGTGTGTGGTGCGGTACTCAGTGGTTACGACCCCGTCTATGAAGGCTGTGGCGGTGGCGTTGCGATCGCAACCGGCTACGCCGCCGCGCAACGTGCGCTCGCGGTGATGGCGAGCGCTAAGGAGGCGTCCCATGCTAACTGAATGGCTGAAACAGCGTGGCTATAGCGACCATGCCCCGCAACCCACCAGTTTTGACCAATGCATTAAATGCACGGTCTGTACTGTGTATTGCCCGGTATCAAAAGCGAACCCTGCGTATCCTGGCCCCAAAGAGTGTGGCCCGGATGGTGAGCGTCTGCGGATCAAAAACCCTGAGTATTATGATGACCTGCTCAAGCTATGCACCAACTGCAAACGCTGTGAGACCGCCTGTCCTTCCGGGGTGAAAATTGGCGATATCATTGCGGTGGCGCGCGGTAAACACGGCAAGAAAAATATCAATCCTAAGCTGATGCGTGATTACGTGCTGAGCCATACCGACTTGTTTGGCACGCTTGCCAATCCAGTGGCACCGTTGGTGAACGTGATGACGGATCTGAAACCGGTGAAAGCGGTGATGCATGCCACGATTGGGGTGGATAAACATAAATCTCTACCCAAGTATTCGTTTGGCACCTTTCGGCGTTGGATGAAAAGCCAAGCGGCGACACAGGTGAATTATCCTAAACAAGTCAGTTACTTTCATGGCTGTTATGTGAATTTTAACAATCCGCAGCTTGGTAAAGACTTGGTGAAAGTGATGAATGCGATGGGGTACGGCGTGCAATTGCTCGAAAAACATAAATGCTGTGGCGTGCCTTTAATTGCCAATGGCTTTTACGATAAAGCGCGCCGTAACGCGACCGCCAATACGGCGATGATTACCGATGCGGTTGCCGAGCATCGCCCTGTAATAGCCACCTCCTCATCGTGTGCGCTGACGTTAAAAGAAGAGTATCCCCACGTACTGGGAGTAGATAACGCCCACGTGGCAGGGCAGATCAGCTTTGTGACCCGCTTTTTACTCAAAGCGGCCATGAATGGCGAGATGCCCAAGCTCAAGCCGATTAATAAGCGAGTGGTTTACCATACCCCTTGTCACTTGGAACGCAGTGGTAATGCGATGTTTACCATTGAGCTATTGCGTATGATCCCCGGGTTAGAGGTGATTGTGCTCGATAGCGAGTGTTGTGGTTTGGCAGGTACCTATGGGTTTAAAACCGAGAACTATCAAACCTCGATTGCCATCGGTAGTGGCTTATTTGCTCAGATTGAAGCCGCGCAGGCGGACTTTGCGATCACCGACTGTGAAACCTGTAAATGGCAAATTGAAGAAAACACATCGCTGGAGGCCTTGCATCCGGTGAGTGTGCTGGCGATGGCGGTTGGAGAGCCAGTAGCACCGTAATATTCGTCGCAAAGAAAAACGCCACCCAATGCGGTGGCGTTTTTTTGGTTTGCTAAATGCGGTTTAGCTGCTCGCTTGTGATGGTGTCGAGGCGGTGGATTTACCCACCGACTCTGCCAGTAAAGACTTCATCACGCTGATGGTCATCAAGATCACTAACACACTGATGGGCAGGGCAGTGACCATGTTCGCGGTTTGCAGGGCTCTTAACCCACCGGCAACCAACAATACGGCAGCGACGGCACCGATCATAGTGCCCCAGAATACTCGAAAGCGTTTAGGCGGGTTATCATTGCCCATCGACAGAATCGTGGTAAGCACAAGGGTGCTCGAATCGGACGAGGTAATGAACCAACTAAATAGCAAGAAGATCATCATGGCGTTGAGTATCCATCCCCAGATCCCGCCGCCAGTAATGCCATCAGCGGTGGCAAACAGCGCCGCGGGTAAGTCCCAACCATTGACCAAATCAATAATCCCAGCGGTGCCAATCCCGGCATCAGCGACAAGCTCTTGATGCAACGCGTTACCGCCAAAAATCGCCAGCCAAGCAAAAATCATTAGGGTTGGCGCACACAGCACGCACACGACAAACTCTCGTAAGGTGCGGCCGCGAGAAATACGCGCAATAAATAGGCCAATAAAGGGCGCCCAGCCAATCCACCAGCCCCAATAGAAAATGGTCCAGGCATTTTGCCATGCAGAGGGGCCTTTCGCCTCCGGGAACCACAGCCCCATCGGGATAAACTCGACCATATAGTCGCTCAGTGATGCCCCAAATATTTGCACTAACCAAGCCGTAGGCCCGCCGAATAAAAAGTAGGCAATCACCAGTGCGGAGACGATGATATTCCACTCAGAAATGATTCGGATCCCTTTGCCGACGCCAGAGAGAGACGACAAGATAGAGGCCACAGAAATCAGTGCAATAAGGATAACTTGAGTCGCGATACCTGGATCGATGCCAAATAGGCGATCGAGCCCCACGGCAATCTGACTGACACCGAGCCCCAGCGAGGTGGCGACACCGAACACGCAGCCAAGCACCCCCAAGATATCGATAATATGGCCGATGGGCCCGTAAATGCGGTTACCAATCAGTGGGTGCACCGTGGAACGTAGTGCCAGAGGCAGCTTTTTCCGAAACGAGAAATAGGCGAGCGCGAGGCCCACAATCACATACACCGCCCAGCCGTGAAAGCCCCAATGGAAGTAGGTGACACGCAACGCATCGGCGGCGCGATCAAAGCCCATGGTGGTGGCACCGGCCATATCTGCATACGGGTTGTTGGGGTAGCCGAACGCACCACTTGTATCAAAGTAGAGCGTGGGTTCGGCTACCCCAAAAAACAGTATGCCAACGCCGACACCCGCGGAAAACAACATGGATAGCCACGAGAAGGTGCTAAACTCGGGCCGGTCGTCGTCATCACCTAAACGAATGTTACCTAAACGCGTAACGGCAATCGTCAAGCTGGCGACTAGTAACAGCACTAGTACCAGCATGTAATACCAACCAAAGGTCGATTCCACCCAGCCACGAGCAGCGGCAAATACACGGCCAGCTAAATCAGTATTAAATCCGGTAAAAAACACGAAGACACAAACCAGAAGCGTGGCGGCGATCATCATATTTTTATGAACACCTTTAAACAGGCCGGTTTGTGTGACGCAATCGGCAAACGGATGCTGCAATGCACTCGCATTGCTCGCATCCGACGTACTTCGTGTTGACATGAATCATTCCTCTTTTAACAACAAAACGCGCAACAATTTACGCAACGCGACCAATCTTTGCAAAAAAAAGAGTCATTAATCACATTATGTTGGATTGAAGTGCTGAGAAAAGCAGCGAAATGTGTCGATAAGACGGCCAGTGGAAGATTGTCTTCGTACACTCAAGACTGATTAAAACCTTAATAGATTGTTTAGGAGTAAGATGATGAAACCACAATCCGCTTCACGCGATACCATGCTGCAACTTGGATACCTTGGCTTGCTGCCTTTTATTGGCGGCGTCCTCGTCACTTGGGCCGATCTGACCTTATTTGGCCTCAGTGGAGAGCAGTTATTTTTAAGCTACAGTGCGGTGATTTTGAGCTTTTTGTCTGGTGTACTGTGGGGGAATGGTATCGATCATTTTTCTCATAAACTGAGCCGAAATGCGTTACTGCTGAGTAACTTGTTTGCACTACTGGCCTGGGGGGCGTTGATTCAAGGGGCGACCCAATATTTGATTGCCACCGGGTTACTTGCCATCGGTTATTTAGCGATATGGTTAGCGGAAAAATGGATCCGAAAAAGTGAGAGTGAGGACACGTCTTCCGCCTATCAAACCATGCGTGGTCGCTTGACGGTGGCGGTTGTGGCCTGCCATGGATTGCTGCTTTTTGTGGTGTGAACGGTAAAAAGACCACCAAGAAAAACCTTACTGAGAATGAACCTATTGCAGTAATAGGCCGTACCCGTTACTTCGTGCGCAAAAAAACAATTAACTTAATAATGAGATTTAGGGCAGCGGGGTAAACAATGACGATCATACAGTATTTACGCGTGGTGTTTCTTGCACTCGGCATTGCGGTCGCGGCGAGTGGGTCGTATCTATTTAGCGAGATAAACACCGTCAAGGCACAGTTTAATGATGTGGTAGAGCGTAATGTTCGCCTGCTTAGCACCGTATCTGATCTTCGCTATTTTACCGTCACTTATCGCCGCTTCGCACTCGATTACGGTTTAACCGATGACAAACAAGCGCATCGCGATATTCTGGTGAAAATTGAGCGCAATGATCAAGAAGTCGGTGAAGCGCTCGACAAAATGAAGGCATTAACGGTCAGTGATAGCAATACAGAGGCGGTAGACACCATTGAGACACGCCTCAACAATTACCGCGACATGCAAAACGATTACATTTCGCTTATCGATAATGGCCGACTGGACGATGCGCGCCGCAAAATGCTGGGCCCTATGCTGGCACCGTTTGACCAGATAGTTGCCAACTTGGCCACGCTGCAAGAGACGTTGGAAGAGCAAGCCAATGCGATAAAGACGCGAGAATCAGAAAAAATCGAGCGACTAATCTATATCGGTATTGCCGTGATTGTTGCACTGATTGTGCTGATGGCGGGTGTGGCGTTATTGCTACAACAGCGTATACGTGGGCCGCTGGCGCAGCTGGTTACCCAAATGCAACGGGTGGAAAGTGGTGACCTTACCCAACGTTTGGATCTTAACGCTTTTAACCGCGACGAGCTGGGACAAGCCGCTAATACCTTTGCGCAAATGCAAGAAAGCATTACCGCGTTGATAGGGTCTTTAGTGAAAGGCACTAAGCGATTACAAACAGTCAGTGACGAGCTGTCGACCCAGGTCAGTCATACCGTGAACAGTGTTGAACAACAACGTGGGGAGCTGTCACAGCTTGCCAGTGCGATGACACAAATGGAGTCGACCTTTGGGGAAGTGGCGAGCAATACGGTGAATGCCGCGGAGCACACTGATAAGACGCGTGAATACGCGGAGCAAGGTCGGCAGACCTTTGAACAATCTTACCAGCAAAGCGTGGCGGCAAAAGACCAAGTTAATGAAGCATCGCAAGTGATTGAGGCGTTAACCGAAGACAGCGAAAATATTGGTAAAGTCTCGGAAGTGATTAGCACTATCGCCGAGCAAACCAACTTGCTCGCGCTCAACGCGGCCATTGAAGCTGCTCGCGCGGGCGAAGCGGGTCGAGGTTTTGCGGTCGTAGCTGATGAAGTGCGTGGATTGGCGACCAAAACCCAATCATCGACCGATGAGATCAATCAAATCATTGAAGGGCTGCAAACGAAAGCGCGTCAAGCCTACAAAGTGATGAGCGATAGCCAAACGTTAACGCAAAAAGGGCTGGACGATGCCAAACGGGCGGCAGAAGCGATTGACACCATCAATGATGCGACGCAGCAGGTATCAGAAATGACAGGCGCGATTGCTACCGCGACCGAAGAGCAAACCACGGCAGCGGCGGATTTGAATCAAAATGTGTCAGCGATTCACCGCGCGGCGGAATCACTTGCCGAGACGGCGGAGCAAACCCGTCAAGCGTACGAACGTTTGGAAAAAGAAAACGCCAGTATCAAAGAGCAAGCGGAAGCCTTTAGGCTCGGATGATGTGCACTAAGCACGAGGCACTAAACAAAAAAAGTGCGCCCACGCGGCGCACTTTTTTATTACCTTGGCAATGTCTGTCAGCGTTAGCGAAATAAATACAAAGACAAAAAATAGTTAATGTTTTGATTGATCGTTCGGAGCACGGCGGTCAAGCCTGCCTCGCTATGCTCAGTCACATCCCAGGGTACAAATTTTCCATAATCAGGTAATGGTAATCCGGATTGCACGGCAGCGGGGTTCATCGCAACCAGATAATCAACATACGTCAATCTCAGCTCGGCCAGCGGGGACGGCGTGATCCCGGACGTTGAGAGTTGAAACTGAATTAACGCTTTTGACGCTTGCGCCGTATGCATAGTGCTGGATGTATGTGCGCAGTGGACATCAAAAAAACTGCTGGCTTTGTTTACCATCACCGCGGCGGCCATCAAAGAGGCACCGTGCTTACCATCGCATAAAAACAAAACGACCGGCTTACTCGGCACGGTATCGCCATGCATCGGTGTCTCGTCGGCACGCGCGTTTAACGAGACATTATCTTTGGCATCTATCATTGCCTTTACTCATCAAAAAAGGTGGAGGACGGGGCGTTCGATGGTGCATCGAGTCTACGCGCGTCAGTCCTTGGTGAGTCTATCCTAGCCCGCCATACGCACAGCGCCAGCGTGGTAAAAACAACTTTTGAATCTGTTACCAATGCGCCGCACTGTCATCAAACCTTCATGATTGCATAAAGGAACTGTCACTTTGTGCTCTTAATGTGTCTCCCCGTTAACCGAGTTCTTCGTTATGTGTAGATAAATTGATTTGCACAGCACTAACTTAAATAATCGACTTGGAGGTTGATGTGAAACTTAAAGCTCTCTTTGCAGCTACTACAGTATCAATGGCCGTGCTGGCCTCAGGTAGCGCAACGGCCGCAAACCGTGATTACATTAGCATCGTTGGCTCTTCTACTGTTTACCCTTTTGCTACTGTAGTTGCTGAGCGCTTCGGTCGCACGTCGCAATACTCAGTACCAAAAATCGAATCTACCGGTTCAGGCGGCGGTCTTAAGCTGTTCTGTGCAGGTGTGGGTGAAAACACGCCAGATATCACTAACGCATCACGTAAAATCAAAAGCTCGGAAATCGACCGTTGTAAGTCAAACGGTGTTGACGACATTGTTGAAATCAAAATCGGTTATGACGGTATTGCGCTGGCAAACTCGAAAATGTCTCAGCAATATGACTTGAGCTTGAAAGAGATCTACACCGCGCTCGCTAAAACCGTGCCAGACGGCAACGGCAACTTTGTCGACAACCCAAATGAAACGTGGAAAGACGTGAACCCATCACTGCCTAACACCAAAATTGAGGTGCTAGGTCCACCACCAACATCAGGGACGCGTGACGCTTTTGTTGAGCTAGCCATGGAAGCGGGCTGTGCCGAGTACCCAGAAGTGGCGGCGCTTGAAGACAGCAACGAAGACAAATTCAAAGCGATTTGTCACGGCATGCGTGAAGATGGCGCTTTTATCGAAGCGGGTGAGAACGACAACCTTATCGTGCAAAAGCTTGAAGCAAACCCAGACGCACTTGGCATCTTCGGTTACAGCTTCCTAGAGCAAAACGCTGACAAGGTACAAGGCTCAAAAATCGCGGGTGTTGAACCAACGTTTGACGCGATTGGTAGCGGTGACTACCCCGTATCACGTTCACTGTACTTCTACGTGAAAAAAGCACACGAAGACGTGATCCCAGGTCTAAAAGACTACGTGACCGCATTCACTGCTGAAGATGCTATCGGCAACATGGGTTACCTGGCTGACCGTGGCCTTATCCCACTCGACAACAGTGAATGGAAACAAGTACGCAGCGCCGCAGTTGACCTAAAACCAAACCTGTAAGCGCAGTGTGAACACGAAAAGGTGGCACACATGAGGTGCCACCTTTGTGCGTGTTCAGGAGGAACAATGACAACACCCATGCTGATGACCGTAATTGCTGTAATTGCAATTTCAGGCTTTTTTATTGCTCGAGCACGCTCAATCAAGCTCGCCGATACGGCTGGCGGATTGAGTAAGCTTCATTCTCGTCCTAATTATTACGGCTCTTATGTTGCGATTCTCGCGGCTATTCCGGCACTGGTTCTCTTATTGTTGTGGCAAGCGGTAGAACCCAACTTGATCCACAGTTTGGTGATGGCACAGATATCTGATGCGTATGTTACGCAGTTCGGCAACGCCGACTTGCTATACAGTCAGATTGGAAACGTCGCTCGTGGCATCACCCAAACTGACGATGCTGTCTTGTTGGCAGCGGCTGACCACTATCAAATGCTGAACCAACTGGGAACGACATTGCGTTTCACCGCAATGACATCGCTCGCGTTAGCGGGTTTGGCTTTTGGCTGGCGCTCTCTGCGATTACGTCTTCGCGCTCGAAATCGCGTTGAAAATGTGATGCAGGCGTTTTTGCTGCTTTGCTCAACACTCGCGATTTTGACCACACTGGGCATTGTGCTCTCGGTGCTGTTTGAGGCGTTGCGCTTTTTCCAAATGATTCCAGTCACTGAGTTCATCTTTGGCACTGAGTGGTCGCCGCAAATTGCATTGCGCGCCGATCAGCAGGCGGCGAGTGGCTCATTTGGTGCGATTCCCTTGTTCACTGGCACCTTGATGATCTCGTTTATCGCCATGTGTATTGCGGCGCCAGTCGGGTTGATGAGTGCCATCTATTTAGCCGAATACGCATCGCCGCGTGTACGGGGTATCGTCAAACCGATTCTGGAAATCCTCGCCGGTATTCCGACGGTGGTTTATGGCTTCTTTGCCGCCTTGGTCGCCGCGCCGTTTATTCGTGATGTGGCACAGGCGATCGGCTTTAGCAGTGCCTCGTCAGAGAGTGCTCTGGCTGCGGGCGCGGTAATGGGGATCATGATTATTCCTTTCGTTTCGTCATTGTCAGACGACGTGATCACCGCTGTCCCCCAATCGCTGCGTGATGGTTCGTTCGGACTGGGTGCCACCCCGTCAGAAACGGTTCGTAAAGTGGTTCTACCGGCTGCGTTACCCGGCATTGTGGGCGGCTTATTGCTGGCTGTCTCACGTGCAATCGGCGAAACCATGATTGTGGTGATGGCGGCGGGTCTGTCTGCGAATCTAACGGCCAATCCACTTGACTCAGTGACCACAGTGACGGTGCAAATTGTAACCTTACTCGTGGGTGACCAAGAATTTGATAGTCCAAAGACCTTGGCGGCGTTTGCTTTGGGTCTGACATTATTTGTTGTGACACTCGCACTTAACGTGATTGCGCTGAACATCGTGAAGAAATACCGGGAACAATATGACTGATAAAATCGAAAAAATGGCGCAAGAAAAGCGCGCAAGGGTAAGGGCAAGCTTAGCAAAGCGCCGCGGGAAAGAAGGACGTTTTCGTTTTTACGGAATGGGCTCTATTTTCCTTGCGTTTACCTTCTTGGTTTTATTGCTCGGCTCGATCGTCTCGCAAGGTTATACCGCTTTCTACACCACGGAAATTCGCTTGACCGTTGATTTAAGTGAAGAAAACCTAGGTATTGAAGGCAAGCCATTAAATGACGAAACCCTTAAATACTTGGGTTATCGCTCAGTGCTGGCGGATGCCATTTTTGATGCCATGCCAGACGTGACGTCGCGTGGTGACAAACGTGAGCTGTTCCGTTTTCTGTCTAACGGCGCCGAGTATGACTTGCGTGACCGTGTGGCGGCCAACCCTGACTTGGTGGGGCAAGAAGTAGAAATTTGGGCACTCGCCGGCGATAACGTCAACCAATTTAATAAAGGCAATATCGATGGCAGCTTGCCGGAGTCTTATCGCCAGTTTAAGGACAAACACATTGGCTGGTTCAATCAGCTTAAAGAAGACGATCGTGTTCGCACCGTGTTCAACTCGCGCTTTTTCACCAATGGTGACAGCCGTGATGCTGAACTTGCTGGGATCTGGGGCGCGACCGTAGGCTCTTTCTATACGTTGCTGGTGACACTGGCATTAAGCTTCCCTATCGGGGTGGCAGCCGCGATTTACTTGGAAGAGTTCGCGCCACGTAATCGCATCACTGAGATTATTGAAATCAACATCAATAACCTGGCAGCGGTACCGTCAATTGTGTTTGGTTTGCTGGGCTTAGCCGTGTTCCTCAACTTTGCCGACCTACCGCGTTCAGCGCCGGTTGTTGGCGGCTTGGTACTGACGCTGATGACGTTGCCAACTATCATTATTTCGAGCCGTGCATCTATCAAAGCGGTGCCACCCTCGGTACGTGACGCCGCCTTGGGTGTCGGCGCATCGAAAATGCAAATGGTGATTCATCATGTGTTGCCATTAGCTATGCCTGGCATGCTAACCGGCACCATTATCGGTATGGCACAAGCGCTGGGTGAAACCGCGCCGCTACTGATGATTGGTATGGTGGCCTTTATTGTGGATATCCCTTCAGGGCCACTGGATGCTGCCACTGCGTTACCCGTTCAAATTTACTTATGGGCAGAGAACCCTGAAAAGGGCTTTGTCGAAAACACCTCTGGCGCAATCATGGTATTGCTGGCATTCCTCGCGCTTATGAATGCCTGTGCCGTGATTCTGCGTAAGCGTCTTGAGCGACGCTGGTAAGTCGGGAGAAACAACCATGACGACGACAACAATGAACAATGTAGCCATGACCGAAGAAGTAGTAGATGCCACGCCGCAAAATACCGCGGCACCGACTGAGACGTGTGGTGTACCTTTCGTAGAAAACCCACGCATGACTGCCCGTAATGTATTTGTGAATTACGAGAACGGCTCAAAATCAGCGATTACCGATGTCAGTCTAGATATTGGTGAAAAAGAAGTCTTGGCGATGATTGGCCCGTCAGGCTGTGGTAAATCCACCTTCTTGCGCTGCCTAAACCGCATGAACGATACCATTCCTGGGTGCCAAGTATCGGGTGATATTATTTTGGATGGCGAGGATATTTATCATCGCGACACCGAAATTGTGGAGCTTCGCTCGCAAGTGGGCATGGTATTCCAGCGTCCTAACCCGTTCCCGAAATCGGTTTACGATAACGTGGCATATGGCCCACGTATTCATGGTCTGGTTGACGGCAAAGATGAGTTAGATGGCCTAGTCGAGCAATCACTGACGCGGGCAGGGCTTTGGAACGAAGTGAAAGATCGCCTGGATCAGCCCGCAACAGGCCTATCAGGCGGCCAGCAGCAACGTCTGTGTATCGCACGTACCATTGCTGTCGCGCCTGAAGTGATCTTGATGGATGAGCCTTGCTCGGCGTTAGACCCCATTGCCACCGGTATCATTGAAGAGCTGATTGCCGATCTGAAGAAAAACTTCAGCATTGTGATCGTCACGCACTCGATGCAGCAAGCGGCACGTGTGTCTGATCGCACCGCTTACTTCCACCTTGGCGACTTGGTAGAAGTAAACAGCACACAAAAAGTCTTTAATGACCCTGAGCACAAACTGACCTCTGACTACATTAACGGTCGCTTTGGTTAAGCCGATATGGCGCTGACCCAGCGCCATTGGGCATAGAGCAGGGGCGTTTGCTGATTATTTCAGCATTTAGCGATAAAAGTGCAAAAAGTCACTTTACATCAGCCACCTCTGCTCATACTATACGCCCCGTTCCGGAGAGATGGCTGAGTGGTTGAAAGCACCGGTCTTGAAAACCGGCAAGGGTTAATAGCCCTTCTAGGGTTCAAATCCCTATCTCTCCGCCACATACCGAAAGCCGCTGCTCAGTCAGCGGCTTTTTTGCATTTATTGTCCCGCAAACTCCCAAACCCTGACCTCACCAACATTTTAGGCGATTCTGTCTAAACAGCTATTCTGCACTCTGGTACGCTAACCCTCAATATTTCTGCCTCTTACATGGCTTTTTGGACGCCGCTAACCAACGGCGGTAGCGTGGGCGTTAAAGCAAATCCATTGGGCTTGTCGTGCCCGCAAATTGCTATCCGATCATATGGATATATCAGTATAAGTAACTCTTCTCGGTTTGATCGTATAACCTTGCCGCCTAATCTCGTGCTGAAGGCTTGCCATAAAAGGACTTTTGGTCATGATCTTTTTCCTCCACCTAAAACTGTATATTCATACAGCCTATCGGTAAGGAAAGCCAAATAGTGTGCACACTTTTTCGAGACACATTCGCATTATCGCCGAAAGACAAAATATTAGTTAAATATAATCAATGAGTTATAACTTCGCCTTTGAGGATAGTGTGAACGCCTTGTCCGGGATAGGCGGCATGCACACTTTCGCAGACAAGGCGATTGCTTCAAGGATTAAAAATGTGTTTAATTATAAGTAGTTAGATGAAAAAAAGGCGCGTATAACGGTTTTGGAAAATCGAGCGCGCGCACTAATACAATGTTATGCAAAATGGAGTTGACCTCTTGAGAAGCGATCGGGAAAAACGATGTTTGCTGTGTGAAGCGGTGATTTCCAAAGAAATAGACTCTCGTGAACACTTGATCCCCAACTCTATTGGAGGGAGGAAGAAAGTCTCAGGTTTCCTGTGTGTGGGCTGCAACTCAGAATCCGGTGATAACTGGGAGTCTGCACTTGCGCGCCAAATGAACCCGTTGAGTCTGTTTTTTCGAATTAACAGGGAACGTGGTGATGCACCTTCTCAGAATTTTCAAACCACCAGCGGAGATGAATGGGTACTCAACGCTGATGGATCACTGGACTTGCCAAGACCTATTTTCAAAGAGCATAAGAATGAAAGCGGCGTAGAGATTAACATTTCAGCCAGAAACATGGCTGAAGCAAAAAGGATGCTGAAAGGTGTCGCAAGAAAATACCCCCAACTTGATGCTGATGAACTGCTTGAGAAAGCCCAGGCGAAATCCAGCTATTCTCAGAATCCAATTAAATTCAACTTGTCCTTCGGTGGTTTAGATGCCGGGCGCTCATTTGTCAAAACAGCGCTTGCGTTGGTCTCTACAACTGGCGTGAGCGTGAGAGAATGTGAGCATGCTATTCAATTTCTAAAAGAACAAGAATCTGAGCCGTGTTTTGGGTATTACTACGAGAAGGATTTGGTGCTTGAAAGGCCCGCTGGAATTCCAATTCACGTTGTCCATGTTAATGGCGATCCAGATAGCAATCTCATTCGTGGATACGTTGAATACTTCGGTGTAATGCGGGTTGTCATGTGTCTGTCGAGCAGCTATTCAGGGAGTGCGTTCTCGGCAACGTACTCGATTGATCCGACCAAAGGTAAGGAGCTGGATCTCGATGTTGACTTGGATTTGACGTCCACTGACATACGGAAGGCATATGACGATGAGAAGTGGGATGGCAATGCCGTACAGGAGGCTATGGGTGCAGTTATAGGCCCGGCACTGGAAATCCAACATAAAGAAGAAAGGGAGAGAGTTCTAGATGAGGCGGTTCGGTATGCGTTCGCCAATTGCGGAGCAAAAGAAGGCGAAACAATAACCGAAGAGCAACACAACCGTCTGGTGGGCCTGCTATGGGAGAAATTGGAACCATGGGTATTAAACCAGTTCACTGGTCGGCATAGGCGTGATTAGGCATAACAAATTGCTGCACGCGGATAAATTACTCGCTGCGCTCATAATTTACCGGTGAGCAAGGCGTTATGATTTTAGGGGGCTTTAGTGCAGGTTCGAAAAACTAGTCTTAGGAATGATTTAGCATTCCATTTCTTTACGGATGCCACCGACTTTTTAGACCGGTTTGATATTCTGTACGAGGAGTACTCTAAAACTAAAAGATTTAAGTGCTTTGTAGAGCTCTTAATGGGTTTTGAGTGCATTTTGAAATCTCATATATTTCTTTCCCACAAAAGTGAAAACATGGAAGAAATCTATAGATTGGTAAAGAAGACCGGACATGATTTAAGCAAATTAGCTGATCTTTCCAGCTATTTGGATGATGCCACATACAAAGATGTTAAAGACGAGCTGGGAGAGTACTCTGTCTTCATTCGGTACTCTCTTGATGCCTACGAACATTTTTTACCCTCTTTTATTGGTTTTGGAGAAGGCAAGTTTAATTACTCATCTACTATGACAAACCATGCTTGGATGATGAAGATGAGAAACTTGCTATCAAGCTTAATTGAACCAACCGCTACCGAGTTTACCGGCTTTGTGAAAATGGATTTTGATAACATCTTCGACGACGAAAAGCGACTGAGAGAGTTTGCAATTAAGGTTGGTATAGTAAAATCATAACAATCGGCTGCACAGCGACTGATTTTCCGCCGCTTCGCGGCTACAAACCGGCGCGTGAGCCGCGCGTTAGTTTTCCCTCATGGTAGAGACTTATGGGAAGAGTCGGAAAGAAGTTAAAGATGAAGAGATTCAAGCAGGCCTTGAATGATATGCAGAAGAACAAGGAAAAAGTGGATGAAAAGCCTATGAGTAGAATATATAAATATTTCAGCCATGACGTAATGGAATTGGTCTTCGATAGAGATGAACTGTGCGGTGTAAAATGCTCACTCCCCAAAGACTACAATGATCCATACGAATTGTTCCTTGGGATGGACCTAAATACGCCAGCAGATCAGCTTGCTTTCTATAACGATGTTGTTGGTGGTATTCCTCAGAATCCAACCACCTGCTTTTCACAGTCCCCGATTGTCTCTCCTATGTGGGCACACTACGCTAATAATCACTCAGGTTTTGTTCTTGAATTTGATTTAGAAGGTATGCAGAAGCATTTCGAAGGAAATCCTATTTGGGAAGTCAGTTATAGGTCTGGACCGCACGAAAACCTGAAAAAAATTCTTGAAAAAGCGGCGGTCCTAAAAAAGCCGAGATATTCATATGATCTTCAAGAGTTTGTCTTTGTAGAGTCGTATTTCACTAAATATGAGGAATGGAGCTATGAGCGAGAGTGTAGATTCGTAGACATGCAGAATCTCACAGAAGACGTTCATGGTAACAGTATATTGTTCATACCTATCGAATTCGTCACGTCTATTATTGTTGGATCGAAATTTCCTCAAGAAGACCTAGAAGAAAGCCTATCAATTGCTGCGGAAAACGATTTAGCCTGGTTTCAACTACATATTGGAAAGAGCCATCCAAAGCCTTATATGAAGGATGAGAACGAGGATGTTTTCATATTTCAAAACGGAGAACTGTCAAGAACAGATAATTTGTGTGAATCTTGCTCAGAGCCATTAAAGAACCAAGATACTCTTTGCCCTTGGTGCAGTATTACTGAGGTCCATGAAGAGGAAGCCGCTCAAAATAACCCTTTCAGGATGATAGATGCTATCGGAGAGTTAGATAATTATATGGATGCAATGGGAAAGATAGGTAGGTGATTGGAAGCACAGAAACTAACAAGCGCATGTTGTCGGACTTGTTTTCCGCTGCGCTCCAAACCAGCCGAAAATGCGGGCTACATGGATTCCCCCGTTCGTCAAGCATCCGCGAAGCGTATTGAGTTTGGTTTGGACTGCCGCTCTACATTCGGCCTTTTACTGACTCACGTCATGGCCCGGATGACATTGCGCGGTTGCAGTGCCTAATTCGTTAGAAGGCATCAAGGTGCCCGCCGCATTAACAGGCTCTCTGCAAATGGTCTTCACCGATACTCATCAACTTGCGTGTGCAATGACCCGATTGGTGTATTCTCCTTACGACAGCGACGAGTTAGGCCGCGTAGTCTTGATAATCCGTTTGATGGTGCAACAACGCCCACACAATAAGTGCATTTTTGGCTGCGAGAGCGACAATGGCGCGATTCATGCCACGTCGCTCAAGGATATTTCGCCCCCAGACACTGAGCCTATCTTGCTTATCGCCTAGGTTCGTGATGACGGCTCTCGCGCCATGCACTAAGAGCGTTCTGAGATATTTATTTCCTCGTTTACTAATACGACCCAATCGCGGCTTTCCTCCGGTAGAGTACTGTTTGAGCACTAATCCAAGCCAAGCAGCAAAGTCTCTACCGGAATCAAACTGTTCGCCTTTTCCGATAGTAGCGATAATCGCCGTTGCTGTTTGTGGACCAATGCCGCGAACATTAAGAATACGCTGGGCATTGGGACTGGCCTTGGTCACCATATCGAAACACTGCTCGGTATCGGCGATACGCTGATTAAGTGTTTGTAGGTGGTCAAAACAATCGGCCACGACAGCACGAGCAATATCAGGCAGGCCATTTTCTGCTGCCTCGAGAATGAGTGGTACTTGACGGTGAATGGCGGCTCGTCCTGTTGGAATAATAATGCCGAACTCTGCCAGTAATGCACGAATACGATTAATGAGGGCGGTACGTTCATTGACCCAATGTTCACGTACACGATGAATAGCAAGAATCGCTTGGCGTTCGGGTGACTTAACAGGAATGAACCGGCTATTTGGACGCTGAACAGCGTCACAAATGGCAACGGCATCGTTCAGGTCATTTTTTCCTCTTGTGCGATAAGGACCGACGTACTTTGCGGCCATGATGCGGGTATCGTGGCCGAGCTTGTTGAATTCTCTGGCCCAATAATGTGCCCCACTACAGGCCTCAATGCCTATGCACATCGTAGGCATATTTGCTAATGTAGCCAGTAGTTTAGCGCGTGAAACAGATTTATGGAGAATGACTTTTCCGTGGTCATCCACCGCGTGAAGAGAAAAGTGGTGCTTGGCGAGATCAACGCCACAAAAGAATTGAGTAGACATGGTTACCTCCGTTATTAAAGGCCGCACCTCAGTGTGGCAGATCTTCAAGAGGGGGAATCCATGTCATTCGTTATGCCAAAAAAGTAAGGAATCTGAAATGGATATGATTTTGCAAAGGGAAGAAACAGAAGAATGGTTTGAAGATTTTCCTCACTGCCACGATTTTTTTCTTCAGGGGTATGTGGAAGCAATATCGGATATGACTGAAAGTGTGTTAACTGACCCGCGATCGTCACGCAATATGCACGTAGTGAACAATAACTTCGAAAAAGAACCAATCTATTTCATGGGTTTTGAGGCTAGGCCCGAAGAGCGTCTATTCATTCTGTCGTGCATTTATGTTTTCCCACAGCATAGAAGGTCTGGTTTCGGCACTCATTTGATCAATTCAGCAAAAGCAATGGTGGCCGATCAAGGAGCCATCCAAGTTGCCGTCGAAGAGGAGAAGCTGTCGGAGCTGGATGCCTATTACAAGCGTCACGACTTCAAAACGACCGGAATAGCTAAGAAAAATGCCGGAGGGAGAGCTTACGTCGATTATTTTTGGTCTGGCAAACCCATACAACTCATTGATTGCCCGGGCGGAACGTTAGTCAAACCTCTTAACTAGGCATAACAAATAAGAATAAGTGTCGCGCAGCCGACACTTTATTTGGGTGTTGAACAAGCCCGTTGCTTTATTAAGTAAATAGCTCGAATGCGCATAGGTAGGCGCTGCGTCTGGCACTTTTTTCAGCGCGAGCGCAGCCAAGAAGTGAGCAGATAAGACATCACTTCAATACGTTACGTTAACGATGTGATTTTTGTTGGTTTGCTCTCCTGTGTTTAAGTGAACGCCATTCTCCTTATTCTGTTCGCCTTTCGGCTACCTCGGTCGTGTCACGCCCACGCAGACCATGAGCCGCTCCCCACATGTAGGACAACATCGTGTCATATGCTGCTCAGGGGCCGCCTCAACGGGCAAGGTCTGGTGTGCCATGTGAAGCAACATACGTTGAATATGGTATCGCTTGTGTTTGGCGCTGCCGTGCAATAAGCCATAGTCACGCACGCGTTGTAGCCCTTTGGGTAAAACATGCTGAAGTATCAACATCAGGAACTGATTGGTAGGCAACGAGCGGGTCGCCGATTGGTTTGTCTGACTGTCGGTGTATCGGAAGGTCACCTGATGGTCACTGATATCGATGATATCTTTGTCGGGTAAGACGCCGCGATACAAGTAGCGGGAGAGGTATTTTAACGCGGGTAGGCCGCGGCCGACTGCTCGACAATCCACCACCCATGTCTTCGGCACAGAAGGGGGCAGTGAGAGCGCGGGGTGTGCGTTAACGGCGGCGAGCAACCTTGCCCGCCAGACGGAGGCCAATGCTGCGTGTGGATAAAGATACTGCTTATTGCCCTTGTGCCATTGCTTACGCGTTGGGTGGTAAAAGCCTGCGGGCACAATCGCATGCAAATGTGGGTGCATATCCCGTCGTCGGTTATGCGTGTGTAGTACCAGCGTAAAGCCACTGTCTGCGCCATGTTTACGCTGAGCGAAGTCTTTCAGGACTGACGCAGCGACAGAGAACATCGATGCATACAAGCTTCTTGCTTGCATACGAGCCAAGTGACGCAATGTCGCAGGTAAGGTGAAGGTCACCATAAAATACGTGGTTGGCAACAACTTGGTTGTTTGCCTTTCTAGCCATTGTACCGTGTTGGGATGTTGGCATTGGGGGCAATGGCGATGGCCACAAGAGAGCGGCGTTCGCTCGTCATAGTGACAGCCCTGACAGGCCCATTGAGACTGACCCAACGCGCCTGTCCGGCAACGGGTCATCGCGGAGATGGCCCGAGCGATATCAGGCATCATCGAATGAGTCGGCATCGTCTCGGTATGTTGTTGCAACAGTTGAATAAATGTACTCATGTTGTCTCCCACAGAATTGTGAGTCCGGGCGCGAGTCGATTTACTGCCTGATGAAGCTGGGCGTGTTTTACATCGGTGAGTTGAGTATAACGTGCCGTTGTCGTGAGACTGGCATGCCCCAAAAGGCGTTGTAGAGAGCGTAAATCCAGGCCTTGTTCGAGTAGATGCGTCGCATAGCAATGACGTAATGAATGCGGACTGATGGCCTTGTGAATGCCGGCATCACGACAGACCTGCTTCATGGCTTTTTGCACGCCACCGCGGTCCATTGGTCCATCATTCCCGACACCGGGGAAGAGCAAGGTTGGATGGCGATGGGTGCGCCAGTATTGGCGCAACACAGAGAGGGTGTTATCTGGGAGCGGCACGAGTCGGTCTTTACCACCTTTGGCATGACGCACATGTACTTGATGGTTAGCGCTATCGATATCGCTCACTGTCAGCTGCAGTCCTTCTCCTAATCGCAGCCCCAGACAATAAAGGGTATAGAAAAAGCGTTGGTAGCGAGGTTGTCGGGTGAAAGTGATGAGTAAGCCGACTTCCTTTGGGGTTAAAATATCAGGCAGGCGCTTCACTTGCGGAGGCTTGAAGATATCGAGCCATTGCCACTGTTTATTAAGGGTATAGCGATAGAAAAACTGCAAGCCATTGCGGTCGAGCTTAACGGTACTCCAAGAGTGAGAAGCGATAAGCCGCACAAAGTAGGTTTTGAGTTGTTGCTGGGAGAGATTGTCAGGGGGAGAATCGAAGAATTCGGTGATACGTCGAACGGCACGGGCATAAGCATCAATGGTGGCGGGGCGTTTGCCTTGAAGGGTTAAGTTGTTGAGGTGCTGTTGATAAAGGGCATCGAAGTGCCGTTGTTGTAGAGGGGTCATGGTGTTTCTCCTGTTTATTGCCGATTGGCAGAGTAGGAAGAAACATAGGCGGTAAGACGGCATTCTGCCGCGTAGCGGCTTCGTTCAACAAGGCCTTTCAGCGGATGCAGTCGCTAGCGCGCCTGCTCCGCTGAAGGCAGCGTTATGAGTCACACAAGGAGAAAGTATGAGCGTAAAAATCACTGGAATGGATAGCCTTCAAAAGAAACTGAAGAAAATGGCTGATGGAGCCCGAGAACTCGACGGACAACATCAGGTGGCAATTCCCGACCTATTAACTGAATCATTCTTGGCAAAGCACACAAAATTCACCAATGCCCAAGAGTTATTCGACAATAGCGGTTTTAAAATTGATTCCCCAGAGGATTTCAAAGCTATCCCAGATGACGAATGGGATCAGTATATTTCAAGTGTATCGAGCTTTGAGTCATGGAATGAAATGCTTCAATCCGCTACAGCGGAATATGCAAAGCGTAAAATGGGCCTCAGCTCATAACAAAGCCAGACAGAGGGACAGAAAAACCGCTGCGCGCTTTGTCTGCCCCTGCTGGCGGCGTTACGTGTAACCAGAGGGCAAGGCATGGAAGTACAGTTTGAGATTGGTAATGACCCCTTATTCGCAGAGTCTTTAACGAAGACAAATATGGCAAGTTACTATCAAGCTCGTGAGATAGTCTGGGACCACAATCAGTTTCTGAACAGTTGGGAAGATCTAGATAACTACGCGGTTCTACTGGATTGTACTCGTGTAGGTGTAGCGCGTTTTAGCTATGGTGCGAATACGACCTTCCTGAGGGACCTTCAACTTTTACCGAAGTTTCAAGGTAAAGGTATTGGGTCTAAATGTCTTGATTTAGTCGTTAGGCATGCATTTAATCGTCAATCTACTCTGTTAGTTCTGCGTGTGTTTAGTGAAAACCCAGCAATCAAGCTGTATGAGTCCAAAGGCTTTGTTAGGACATCAGAAGTCAAAGGGTTGGTTGAAATGGAGCTCCCTTTAAGCTCAAACACATAACAAATAAGAATAAATATCGTGCAGCCGACACTTTATTTGGGTGTTGAACAAGCCCGTTGCTTTATTAAGTAAATAGCTCGAATGCGGATAGGTAGGCACTGCGTCTGGCACTTTTTTCAGCGCGAGCGCAGCCAAGAAGTGAGCAGATAGACCTCACTTCAATATGTTACATTAACGATGTGGTTTTTGTCGGTTTGTTCTCCTGTGCTCAGGTCATTTTTTCCTTTTGTGCGATAAGGACCGACATACTTTGCGGCCATGATGCGGGTATCGTGGCCGAGCTTGTTGAATTCTCTGGCCCAATAATGTTCCTCACTACAGGTCTAAATACCTATGCACATCGTAGGCATATTTGCTAATGTAGCCAGTAGTTTAGCGCGTTAAACAAATTTATGGGGAATGACTTTTCCGTGGTTATCCACCGCGTGAAGAGAAAAGTGGTGCTTGGCGAGATCAACGCCACAAAAGAATTGAGTAGACATGGTTACCTCCGGTACTAAAGGCCGCACCTAAGTGTGGCAGATCTTCAAGAGGGGAAATCCATGTCATTCGTTAACTTACAACAAGTGGTAACTTCGAATGAAAGAAATTTTAGACAACGCAGGGATAATATTAGGATCAGGTATATTCGGTTCTCTTATTACTCTGTTGTTTACTCGCTATGATAAAGACAAGAGCATTATCATTCAGAATATCACTCAAGAACGCCAAAGATGGCGTGAGAAAATCAGAGATTTAGTAGTTGACATAAACGAGAGTAGTATAGGAAATAATTGGCAGAAAGTTACTGAGGCAAGAGCTCAACTTCAGGTGCTAGTTAATCCCTATGATGAAAATGATAAAGGTATTATCGACCGAATAGTGACTTTGGAAGTCAATAAGGATACTTCGGCGTTACTGGAAATAAATGACAGTATCTCAAGGTTACTTAAGCATGACTGGGAGAGAGTTAAGAAAGAAACAACTTTCTTCATTACAGCTAAAGGGTTAATGCTAGCAGCAATAACAGTAGCTATTCTAGGGTTTGTTTTCACGCTGACTGGTTATAACGTTGATGGCATGACTCCGTTAGAAGTGTTGTTTTTTGTAGCGTTTCTTTTTTCTATACCAAACTTGTACCAACTAACTTTAAGAGTGCTCTTGTGGTTATTGAATTTAACTAAGGTCGGTGCTAAATCAGCTCCTATGATTTACTGGTTAATGGATAAACCTTATAGATGCCCAATGAAAGACGAAAGTATCAAATATGAAGTCACCGTTAAGGATGATCAAGATCATGCACTTAGCTACATGGTGACAGTCAAAAAAGTAAGTTAACAAACAATTCAAGCAGATTCTGGACTTGATCCGTTTTACTGGACATGGAGCAGAGGTTATCAAAAGTAGGATATTGTTCATTCTTACGTATTCAATGGATAAATTATTCACAAGAGAGCACAATGAACACAATAAATATCCAGTATTATAAACATCCTTATGCCGAATTTATCCTTGGTTCTTATCAAGGTAAGCTTTGCTTGTGTGACTTCCGATATCGCAAGATGAGAAGGACCGTTGATGAGCGCATTAAACGGATTCTTAACGCTGATTTTGTAGAAAAGAGCGATGATGTTTTAGCGGCTACTCAAGCTCAACTCGAGGAATATTTTTTGGGTGAGCGAAAAAATTTCGACCTGCCTTTACTCTTGGCGGGTACCGATTTTCAACAGTCGGTATGGAATGCATTAAGCAACATTCAATACGGTGACAGGGCGACGTATCAAGAGTTGGCAGTATCGATTGGTAATGAAGCCGCAGTGCGCGCGGTTGGCAATGCTAATGGCGCAAATGCGTTGGCGATCATCATTCCTTGTCACAGGGTTATCGGCACCCAAGGGGAGCTCATTGGCTATGGTGGCGGTTTGTCACTGAAAAAGCGCCTTTTAGAACTAGAGCAGAACTTATTCATTTAAGGATAGAGTAGGGGCGTATGAGAGCGGAGCTGAGAGCGAAAATCCTGGCAGTATGTGAGCAAAAAATCAAAGCGAAAGGCGAGAATGTCGGCGTGTCATTTTATGCGTTCTTCAAAAATAAAAATGACGATCCAGAGCAGTTGATGGAAGCTGCAACCTGGTGGATACAGACCCATCAGTTAGATCATTTTGTTAAGGCACGAGTTATCAAAGAGATGACCAATAATAATTTATGACGGCTGCAAAAATCATGGCCTATTTTGCCGACAAGGTGTAATTCAGGTTCACAAGGATGGCACTGGGTAGCGGGGCACAGGCCCAGATAGTCGTGCTGGCTTTGGCGAACTGATGTTAGAAATCCCGCGACGGTTGAGGTAGTATTGCCGACTTTTTCAGCGGTGAGAGGCATTTATGTATATCGGCTTTGACTATGGTACAGCCAATTGTTCGGTGGCAAAGATTGAAAATGGTCAGCCGACGCTGTTACGTCTAGAAGGGGACAGCACGTTTATTCCTTCCTCCCTTGCCGCACCTACGCGCGAATCAGTGTCTGAGTATTTGTTTCGTCATCGGGGCATCAAGCCCCTAGATACGATTGGCGAGCAGATGTTGCGCCGCGCGATCCATGTAAACCGAGAGGAAAGCATTGAACTTGAGGCGGAGGACATGGCGTTTGGTCAAGCGGCGCTCGATCGCTATCTCGATGATCCGCGCGATATGTACTACGTGAAATCCCCTAAATCTTTCCTTGGAGCGTCAGGTTTACGTGATGCTCAACTGCGCTTTTTTGAAGATCTCGTATGCGCAATGATGGATAACATCAAAACCCAAGCCGAACACCAAACCCAACAGAGTATTCATGATGCGGTGATCGGTCGGCCGATAAATTTTCAAGGTCGTGGAGGCGAGACGGCAAACCGCCAAGCCGAGGGTATTTTGCTCAATGCGGCTAAGCGGGCGGGTTTTAAACAGATTGAATTTCAGTTTGAACCGGTCGCTGCCGGTCTGGACTATGAAGCGACACTGAGTGAAGACCAAATTGTTCTGGTGGTCGATATCGGTGGAGGGACCACAGACTGTTCGTTGATTGAGATGGGGCCATCATGGCGCGGTAGTCGCGATCGCAGTGCAAGTTTATTAGCGCACAAAGGCCAGCGTATTGGCGGCAATGACTTAGATATTGCGCTGGCATTCAAACAAATGATGTTCCCGTTTGGGATGGGCAGCAAGATGGAATCTGGCATTGAGATGCCGATTACGCAGTTTTCCAACCCTATCGCGATTAACAACGTGCAAGCGCAAAACGATTTCTATGCGTTTGAAAATTTGCCGGTGCTCAAAGGGCTGCACAAGCAAGCGCAAGAGCCACATAAACTGGCCCGTTTGCTTGAGGTCTATCACGAGTCGCTGGGTTACAACATTGTCCGTCGTGCGGAAGAGGCAAAGATTGCGTTGTCGGATCAAGCCGCTTACCGAGCGGGTATTAAGCTGTTCTCCGAGCGCGTGGACGTTGATGTATCGCGCGATGACATGATTGATGCGATTGAAGCGCCCAAACGTAAGATGACCGCCTTAGTTCACGATGTGGTCGCGCAGGGCGATGTAAAGCCTGACGTGATTTTTATGACAGGCGGCTCGGCACGCTCGCCCTTCTTGCGGGAAGCTGTACAAGAAGAGCTATCGAACATTCCTGTGGTGAGTGGCGACTACTTTGGCTCAGTCACCGCAGGCTTAGCGCGTTGGGCGGAAGTTTGCTTTAAGTAACTGTGTTTTAATGCGCCAGCTTAGCTCTTGTCGGTTGCTCACTAATACATACTGCATTGGTTAGATGTGTTGTGACATCCTTTTCCCTCTAAGGATGTGATTGCTCTCGGGTATCAGATCCGTGGCAGTATTGACATGCGACCAGTACGCTAATTTCTCGTGATCTTTCTCCAAAGTGTTGCACGCTTTAGCAGGCAGTCAGTTGCTTCATGGCTAGAAACGCTATTAACTACAGCCTGCTCAAATCTAATCGGCATATATGATGGTCACGTTAGTCGTCCAAGAGGAAATCGGATGCGTCACAATAGGAAAGTTTCGGAGAATATCAAAGAGCTCGAAGCAGAGCTAAACGCTGCTAAGAGCCAGGAAGACTTAGTTACATTTATTCGTAAGGTAGAAAGTCACCCTGGACCGCTTGATTATGATGATCGGCCCATTCGTGTTTTTCTCGGTGCCTGGGTATTGCTGCTTATCTATACGATATTTTTATTCGGGGCGCCCGCTCCTTTTAAGTTAGTCTTTGACCTTCCATATATTGACGATGTTTTGCAGACTGTCGTTTTCTATAGCTCTGCATGGGTGCCTGCCACTATTAATTGTTATTTGGCTAAGCGTCTGGATAAGTGGACTTGTAAAGAGTTCGGGCTCGATAAACTGTTGCCTAACCCTGATCATCGCTTTGCTTTTGCCTTTTTAGCCACCTTCATTTCTATGAGCATTTCATCGAAATTACAAACCGCCTATTGGAACTTCATGTCTTTTATTGGTTCCTCGTTTTCCTCTTACCGAACCAGTGGCGAACTTGTTGGCTTCTTTTTATTCTGTGCTGGGGTTATCTTATTTTACTGGTTCTTTTTAAGAAGGCGGCCGAACTGGCGTCGTTATATGTCAGAGCATATTATGTCTATGGGCACGTTGTTCGATAATAACTTAAAAGATCTCAGAAGAGCTTGCGGTATCCGTTATGAGCAAGTGGCTTCTCAATTTGCAGAGTTTGACCGAGGTAACGATTATCGCGGCCTAGACAGCTTGTACCAAGGACATTACAAAGGGGAGGTACACGAGTTTGATTATCAAGTTTATCGCTTTGTGTATGTGATTAGAAAGTCAGAGACGCGCAACGATTCTAGTGGTAATACTACCTCTCGGGACGCTCGCTGCTCTTACTACCGCTATGGTTTGTTAGTGCCATTTCCTTTTGCTGAGGACGTGACTATTAGCGGTGACGGTGCAGTTTCAGGTGGAGGTGGAGAATACAAAACGGCTTCTCCGGCTTTTAACCGTCAGTTTATAATTAACGCTAACGATGAATTGAGTGCAGCTCGGTTTTTGTCGCCCGCAATGGTTGAGACATTGAGTGATCTCAACGATATAGTCGAAAAGCCTGTGTTGGCTGTGAGTAATGACAACGAGCTTTGTCTGGCTTTTGACGATGGCGACATTCTTAAAACGGAGTGGCAATACGACCTAGAAAACCCCGGGGCATTTGCTGATGAAATCACCGCCCATGCTAACCTTGAAAAACTGAATAGCCTGTTAGCGATCATTCACGAGACGATGAAACTAACGGACAGCAACTTTAGTGGTGAAACGGCCCATTTTTTCCCAGATTACAATGTAAGAGAAGTGTCGTTTGACGATCTTGATGAAATAGAAAAGCTAACAACAATGGTAAGGTAAATGATAAATGGGTACCATTATACTCCTAATACTATTCACATTAATCCTACTAGCTATTTGGGCTATTAGGATTAACAACACTATTATCAGTAATTATAATGGGGTTGAACGAGCGTGGGCGTCGGTGCTGACTCAGGAGCGACAGAAGAATAAAATTATTCCCTATGTGGAACAGTTGGTAGAAGACTACAAACTACATGAGACTTCTTTGTTTACTGAGATTACGAAGTTGCGAACATCAATCGATCAGCTTTCTGACGCTCAAGTAGATACCGAGCTTTTAGAGGAGGCCGAAAAGCAGACCAGTAATTTTTTATCAGGGTTACGCGTAACGGTCGAGGCATATCCGGAGCTGAAGGCCTCTGATGCATATTTAAAATTGATGGATGAGATTTCAGAGCAGCAAGAACAAGTGGGTGCGGCACTTCGTATTTTTAATCAAAATGTGGAAAGCTTTAATACAAGTATTCAAGTCTTTCCCAACTCTTTGGTAAACAAGTGGGTGAATAACAAGCAGGCTATTACGGTATTTTATGATAGCGAGGCCTCAGCAGGGTTTGAATATAAGCCTAACTTTTGACGGCTCGTGTCTTTTTGTTCTCTTGCCTGTGTGGTTAAGGCACAATCAGGGATTATTTGATCAGGACGTTATCCATGGAGCAAAACGCGCGTATCGGGCCACCAGATCAACCGCTTTTTTGGCGTGATGGGCGTATGCCATATGTTGAGCTTCGTGTGGTCCAGGATGGTCGTAAAGTGTGTTATGCGCCGCATAGCCATGTTGAGTGGTCAATGGGTGCGATCATTAATGGGGAAAGCACATTTGCCTACCGTGATGACGCATATCGGGTGAATGCTGGCACCTTGGTGTTGATGAACCCACATTGGGTCCATGCATGCAATCCAATTGATAATCAACCCTGGGCATACACGATGCTCTATGTGGATAAAGATTGGTTAACGCAGCTGCGCTATGAGGCGGGTCTGCTTGAAGCTCCGCTTTGGCAAGACATAATGACAGCCAAAATTAAAGACGAGAAATGGTATGTCGGCTATTGCGACATGGCGGCATGCTTACTCGACAGCACGCGAACACTGCTTGAAAAACAATCAATGTTGGTAGAATTTCTCACCAACATCATGACCTTGTTTTCCGGTCAGCTCAATCTATCTCGAGAAACACCAGCCCCTTTGCAAAAGGTAGCGGATTATCTGAGGGCTCAGGCTTGTGAGGATGTATCACTCGATAGCCTGTGTAATTTGGCCGGATATAGCCCTGGCCACCTTATCCGGTCTTTTAAAAAGCAGTTTGGTCTGACCCCACACGCTTACCTACTTAATTGCCGAGTTCAGCAGGGTCAGAGAGCACTAAAACGAGGTGAATCAATCGCAGATACTGCGGTTGATGTGGGTTTTTCGGATCAATCACACTTTCAGCGGACATTTAAAAAGCTATTGGCTGCGACGCCAAATCAATATCGACGGTCACTAGTCCATCACGATAAAGACACAGCTAGCAGCAATTAAAATGGATAGTGTTCGGTTGAGGGCGACGATCACTTTCGGTTGACGGGTGTATCTTCGCAGTGTGGCGCCAGCGTAAACCCAACAGCCCAGAGAAAGCCAACATATCGGCATATACAGTGAGGCAAAAATAACCAGTTCGATAAGGTTTTCGCTGTTGGTATACGCGCTAATACCAGACACCGAGGCGAGCCAGGCTTTTGGGTTAAGCCACTGCATAGCGGCGCCAGTCATAAAACTGGGTGCTTCCGGGGCCTCATCTGTGCCTAGCTCTCCGCTATCCAAGAATAATCGAAGACTTAGATAGAGTAAGAATAGGATACCTGCCCAGCTCAATAATTGTTTAAAGCCAGAAAAAACAGAGAGAAATGAGTATAGGCCAAGCCCTATAGCGAGAAATAAGGAAATGAATCCCAGTGTTGCGCCAGTTGCAAAGACTAAGCCTTTAGGTAGGGAGTAGCGCGTACCGCTACTCAAACAAACCAAGTTCACGGGGCCTGGAGAGATAGAAGCCGCGAGCGCAAATGCCATCATGGGTACAACTAAAATATCTGCCATTGTTACAGTCCTTTGGGTATAAATATCGCCCAAAAGTGTGTAGCAAAACGAGCTGGTAGGTATTGAACAAAATTGCTTTTTGTCATTAATACACGTTAAACCAATGGCGGATGTGATCGCTCCCTAAACCTAAAAAGGCTTGCTGAGGCGTTGTTATTGAGAGCGTGCTGATTTTCAAGAGCCGCCACTGTTGTTTCAACTAAGACATTTGGCTTTGCCGTTGTTCTATTGGCTTAACGTTGGTTTGTTGTTGTAGCCACGCTATTAGCTGCTCTTCCGGCATGGGCTTGGCGTAATAAAAGCCTTGGGCAATGTTAACGCCTAACTTTTTCAAATAATTGGCTTGATCCGCGGTTTCGACACCTTCGGCAACGGTTTGTAGTTTGAATGTTTTGGCTAGCCAAATAATGCTTTCAGTGATCGCGATATCATTTTCGCTGGTTAAGATGCTGTTGATGAATGAGCGATCGATTTTAAGCGTAGAAATTGGCAACGTGTGCAGGTAACTCAACGAGGAGTAGCCCGTACCAAAGTCGTCGACAGCAATACTGAGGCCACGCTTACGTAGTTGGCTGAGTTTCTCAAGGTTCTTTGATTTAGAATGAAAGAACACGCCTTCTGTGATTTCTAGCTCTAAGTTGGGAGGAGGGATGTGATTCTTCTTTAAAATATCATCAATAAAGCTAACAAAGTCATCCTCTTCCACATCGCATGCCGTCACATTAACCGCCACGCGCTCAATGCATAATGCCTGCTCTTGCCAGCGTGCCATGGTTTCACATGCCTGAATGATCACCCATCTGTCAATTTGTGTAATGAGCCCCGTTTTCTCTGCTATTGGAATAAAGTCACCCGGTGAGACGAGGTTACCATTCGGTAACCGCCATCGCACCAAGGCCTCGACACTGATCACTTTACTCGTTGCAAAGTCTATTTGCGGTTGGTACCAAAGCTCAAATTGCTGTTTGGTGATGGCTTGTCGCAGCAATGTCTCAGTCCGAATATAGCGCAGCGCATCCTGTTGAAGTCGCTTTGAATAGAAGTGAGGGGTGTTGGGGGCCTTAGTGTTGATCGCGTTTATAGCTGCATCCAGTATACGACGAGTATTGACAGCATCATCGGGGTAATGACTCACGCCGATAGCGATATCAAGATGAATCAGATCATGCTCAATGCTAACAGGGACACTAATGGCACTGATCAGTTGTTGGCAGACAGATAAAGTGTGATTCAAGCTGTTTTGGCCGGGTGGGTTAACCAAGCACCAAGTATCCGTCGTGAGGCGAAAGAGCTTATCGTTATCGGTAATCGCGCTGACGGCTCGTTGAGAGCATATCACCGCCGCTTGATCGAGCCCGGAATGGCCGAATGACTTAAAAACCTGATCGAGATTAATGGAAAAAACAATCACGTAAACAGGTTGATTTAATACTGACGCCGAGAGGATGGTGTCGGTGATATGCTCTATACACCGCTGCTCGTTGGGGAGACCGGTCACCCTGTCATGGGTAGCAAGATAATAAAGCTTATCGCGTTGGCTAATGGCTAAAAAACGTGCTCTAAGTAGCATCACCACGCGTTCCATAAACTCTACTTTATCAACGGGCATGGTAATAAATTCATCCACCAGTGCCAGGTAAGGGCGAAGTTTGTGTTTGAGGTCGCGCTTAGAGAGCATGAGCATCACAGGTAAAAGTGTGGGCTCGCATCGGGTCTTTTTGTCTTGCAATGCGTCTTTATAATGCTCGAGAGAGGGGATATCGATGATCGCAAGGTCAAACTCGATATTGTCTATATCACTTGGGTTTTCATAAATTCGGAAGTCGCTGCTCAGTTGTTCGCGCAGTAGCGCCAAGTTGTTGGGGTTATGGATAGCCAATAAAACGTTGGCACCCTGAATACGCTGTAATCCATCGTCTTTGCGCTCTGCTTTTTGTTCGGGGTTTACCATTATTGGTAAGGTTCTAACCGTACTGGTCATCGTTACTCCTCACCCGTGAAACCAGCAACGAGCTGCATCAAGGCCTTTTTGGCGACGGGTTTTTGCATGATACTAACTGCGCCATATTGGGTGGCTTGGCTGGAACTTGTCAGCATTTCCTGTGGTGAGAGAACAATAAACGCGGTGTTCATCTGTTGTAGCTTTTCGCATAGTCGCCACACGTTGGCGCCAAATCCGCTGGTGTCGACTAGGGCAAGCTTTTTACCGCCAATCGCCGCTGCAGCTTGCATATCGGCTTCGCTATTCAAAGGTCGACAATGATAACCAGCCTCTTCAAGAGAGTCGGCCAACACTTTTCGGTTACCCGATGATTTCACGCACAAAAAAACCGTTAATGACGCCGCGTTTTTATTCGTCACCTCGCTTACCTCTTGTTCAAATTCAAACAGCTACGGCTTGCACTTTATCGGGGCCGATCAGGTACTGATGAGGCTTGCGATCAAAATCACTCAATCGTTTCTTCATCACCGAAATCTGTGAATGCGCGGTATCGTCCGCATAGTAAGACAGGGAAATAATCGTATCCGACAAGTAGCTGATGCCTTTTTCAGAAATGCTGTCTTCGCCGTAAAGCGCAAATGTCTCGTTCACCAGGATCACCGAGACATTGATTCTCGATAAACCTTTTGCGAGGGCATGCAAACGGTTTTGAATCGATTCCTCGCGCAAGGTCAGTTTAAAACCGGCTGTGCTATCAAGCACCACCAGGCGAGTGTTATTTTGAACAACATCCTTGTACACCTTGGCTGCAAACTCATCGGCTAAATATTGCAAAGGCTCGATCTGTTCGATGGTTAAACATCCTGCCTCCGCTTGGTGTTGCAGTGTGATGTTGAGTTGTCGTGCCCGGTGAAGGTATGAGGAGATTTCTTCCTCGAATAGGTAGATATTTACGTGACCTAGACTATGGCTATATTGCTCGGCAATACAGCTGCTTAAGGTCGACTTTCCAATGCCAGATGGGCCGGTGATCATCGTTACTGTCCCCATCTCTAGTCCACCGCCAAGCAGATTGTCGATAGATGCAATGCCCGTCGAGATGGGTTCAAACCGTCCTGGTACCAGCTCTTCGTTAGGAGGAAGTGGCCGTGGGAACACTTCAACCCCGTGAGCGCCATTGCGCATCTGATGACAGCCCTTCAAAAAATCAGACCCTCGGAATTTTTCTACACAGAGTTCTTGCCCCATCGGGGTTTGACTCAGTGAGAGCACGCCATCGGATAAAAAGCGTAAGTCGTCATCGGGCGAGGAGTCACTGTGTTCTGACGTGAACAAAACGGTGGCGCCACGTTCGGTGAGATAATGGATAAACGACAGTACCTCTTTACGATACTGAAAAACATCTGCGGTGAGAAAGCGCAAGTGGGTAAAGGAGTCGACAAAGACTCGAGTCGGTTTGAGGGTTTCCACCGTTTCTACGATGGCCTTGGTGACAGGCTCATGCTCTACGTCGTTGGAGGCGAATATGTCATAGGATTCGTTCTCCTTAAAAAACGTTTCGTCTGGCGCCAAGCTAAGAAAGGTGATGTTCGCAACGTCAATGCCAATCGCTGTCGCGTTGGTTTTGAGCTGATCCTCTGCCTCTTGAAAGCCAATAAACAAACTCTCGCCTTCTCGTGACGCCGTAGAGAGAAATTGTAAGCCTGTGGTTGTTTTACCTAAACCTGGCCCACCTCTCACCAATACCGCCGTTGAGGGGAGGAAGCCGCCATTCAAGACTTGATCCAGTCCAGGAATCCCTGAGGAGACTCTCTCTTTCATGTTGCTTCCCCCTATTGTGCTTATTCGTATTAGACCTAGCCTACCCAAAAGCACCTATAAAGATGCTTTTTAGGCATTACGGTCTAAAAAGGTAGTAGAGGTAAGAGCAACTGTCATGGCGGCTGTAAGAAAAAGCAGCATTTACGCCTCAAAACGCCTAGAATGCAGTACGCTGTGCGTTTGCTGCCGCAACACCTTTGGTGCAATGGAGAATCCTCATTAATAGGAACCCATCTTCGCGAACACTTCCGTATTTTGATTAGAAATCATGCACCAAGGTGGGGGTATTGGCGCGAAATAGCTTGGTCAAAACAGATTTATATTGCCAACCGAGTGTGAGCAGTCGCCTCGCTAGGCAAAGGTTTTGGATGGTGGCAACTTCAATGCCGCGGTAGTGATGCGGATACGCTTGAATATAGTCGATAAACGCCGTCAGCACCCCTTGGCCGCGAACGCTGGGGGCAAATTGTAGCGACACAATCGAGAATCGCTGACTACCTATCGGACAGTGAACCAGACAATAGCCGAGTGGGTGCTTGATAGCGGTGGAGAGCTCTGGAAAAGCGCGCGTTTGGTGACGTTGGGCTAATTGGTCATAGCCGTGGCATAGGTGGTTAAGCAGTTGCCGAGCGTTATCATCCATCGGTGTGCCTCTGGAGAGGTCGAAACGTAGCCACCATATTAGGGACTTTATATTTTCGAAAAACAGAAAGGTCCAAGCCACGTATTTGCCTCTTTTACTCGCGTTTTACAGAGATAAAAAGCAAGCTTGGCGATTAGGCTGCTATAAAATTGATGGCTTTGTGACCAAGGTGGAGTCATCACCTATGCGGTTACGGTAGGTTAAAGGTATACCATCAATACACCTGTGTGGAGGTGAATATGGCCTACCTAACCTTAACCCCAGAAACCTTGGATGATGCGCATATCTGCTGTGCGTTCTCGGATAAAAAGTGCCAAGCCAGCTATCAGGCGAAAAAGCAGTGGCTAAAGCAGGAGCATCAGCACGGATACCGTTTTCGCCGTTTGGATGAACGCGCTAAAGTCTTCATCGAATATGGCCCAGCAGAGACCGCTTGGCAGCCCATACAAGCGGATGGTTATCTGGCTCTGGGTTGCTTTTGGGTCTCTGGGAAATACAAAGGACATGGACACGGCAAGCAACTGTTAGCTGACGCCATTGAAGCGGCTAAGCAGCAAAATAAGCAAGGCCTAGTCGCCGTGGTCGGTAAAAAGAAATACCACTTTATGAGCGATACAAAATGGTTAAAAGGCCAAGGCTTCAACGTGGCGGATGAAGCCCCTAATGGCTTTGTGCTGTTGTATTATCCGTTGCATGACACGGCTGAAATACCGCAGTTTCGGGCATCCGTTCATACCGCCAAGGTATCAACCGAAGGGTGTGTGGCGTATTACTCCCATCGTTGTCCTTATGCGGAATACCATGTGCTGAACTCGTTACAACAGAGCTGTGCGCAGCGCGGTATCCCGCTTGAAGTACATCATTTAGAGACATTGAGCCAAGCACAAGCATGTCCTTCACCGGCCACCATTTTCAGTTTGTATTATCAGGGCGAGTTTATCACCACTGATATCAGTGCCTGTATGGAGAGCCGCTTTGATAAGTTTATTCCTCATCATTAACCCAACACTTACATGGATGTAAGAACAAACGATGAATATTGGTATTTATGTGTATGAGCACGCAGAGGTGCTCGATTTTGCCGGACCCTTTGAGGTGTTTAGCACCGCAAAACGTTTGGGCGCGGACAGTTGGCAGGTTGGACTGATTGCTGAACAAGACACACCGTTGCTGGCGCGCGGTGGCTTGCGTGTCGTGCCGGATTATCATCTCGCCAACCATCCCACGCTCGATGTGCTGCTGGTTGTCGGCGGCGTTCACCATGAGCAAGTCACTAACCCGTCGGTGATCGATTGGGTGAAGCAACAAGATGCGATCACTCAATGCACGGCCTCTGTCTGTACGGGGGCGTTCATACTCGCAGAGGCCGGATTACTCGATGGTCGAAAGGTGATCACGCATTGGGAAGATATGGACGACCTCAGCCGTGCTTATCCGCCATTAAGCGTGGTATCAGGTAAGCGCTGGGTGAGGGATGGAAAATATCTCACCTCCGCAGGTATTTCTGCGGGCATTGATATGAGTTTGCAGCTGGTGGCTGAGCTGCACAGCGAAGATTTAGCCTTGCGCGTTGCCAAGCAAATGGATTACCACTGGCAGCGAAACGAGTAGTATGCAGTTTGGATAAGGTACGTAGCGCGATAATAATCACTGTATGCGCTGATAGAATAGGAATTGAGCATGTTCCCAGCCACATGGCGCTCTAAGCGTTTGTGTTTTAGTCCGTTTGATTATTGCGATGCAAAGCGTGTCAAAGCGATGTTTGAGCAAAATCAGCATCTGCAATATCAAGATCCCACGTTTAAACCTTGGTCATTATCCACCTACCAATCATTGATTGCCGACAGTGCGGAGAAAAAAGCGCCTGATGTGGAAGAGGCGTTTTATCTTCGTCGTATTCAGACCCATGACGGTAAAGATATCGGCTATTTGCAAATCTCGCTCAATGCACCTGACACACAGAGTGTTTGGCTGCCCATGCTCACTATTTCTCCAAGATATCAAAAACATGGCTATGGCAGCGAAGCGGTTGCGAGCGTGATTGAAACCGTGCAAGCTTATGGGGACTATCGACGCATGGGGGTGAATGTTTATGCCGAAAACATTCGCGCGTTTCGATTCTGGTATCAGCAAGGGTTTTGTCGTATTACCCATTTTGAACCCGAGCAAGACGAGGGGCGTGATTATCACTGTGTGGTGCTCTATCGAGACCTTATGTCGTGAACAGCGCATGTCTTTTCGGGAATCGACAAGATTACGTCGCTTAAGCCATGTTATGGAAGGAATTAGGTAAACGAATGATGAAAAATAAACCAGTCAATCGAGTGCGATTAAAACGCGCCGCGATGGGTGTCGCGCTTGCACTAGGTGTAATGAGCTTGGTGCCTGGCCAGGTGTACGCTGCTGACACCACACACGCTGAAGTGCAGCGCGAATCAGGTCTGTATCTACAAGACTTTGATCGTTCGGTTCGCCCGCAAGATAACTTGTTTCGTCACGTCAATGGCACTTGGTACGACCAAACCCAAATCCCCAATGATATGTCCAGCTATGGTGCGTTCCGTATTTTGGCTGAAGAAAATGAAAAGCGCTTGAAAGGGATCATTGATGAGCTGGTGGCGCGTGATGATCTCAAGCCTGGCTCCAACGAGCAAAAGCTGCGTGATTTTTATCTTAGCTATATGAACCAAGATAAAATCGATGCCCTAGGGGTGACGCCAATCAAGCCTGAGCTCGATCGTATTGCCGCGATTTCCTCGAAGCCTGCGCTGATTTATGCGATGGCCGATTTGCGACAAGTTGGCGTTGGGATCCCGTTTAGTTTTTATGCGTGGGCCGATGCGAAAAATCCGGACTATAACGCCCTGTATCTGAGCCAAAGCGGGTTGGGGTTGCCGGATAGAGACTATTATTTCCGCGACACCGAGGATGCTGAGCGTATTCGCACCGCTTATAAACGCTATCTCGAAGACATGCTGCGCTTAGCCGGCTACGATCAGGCCAAGCAACGCGCTGCCCGTATTTATCAGTTAGAAAAAACGCTGGCAGAACACCACTGGACACGCGCTAAACGTCGTGACGCGCAAGCCACCTATAACAAAATGCCGATTGAGGCGCTCAATCAGTTGATGGGCGGGTTTGATTATGCACGTTTTGCCAAACGCGCGGGTATCGACAAAGCCGATGAGGTTGTGGTGCGCATGCCATCTTATTTTGAGGCGCTAGGGCAGGTGTTTGAGCAAACCAGCCTGCAAGCGTGGCAAGATTATCTCACCATTCGTACCCTCAATGCGTTTGCACCGCGTCTAAATCATGAGTTGGTTGAACGTCAATTTGCGTTCTATTCCAAAACCCTCAACGGTATTCCTGAGCAGCGTGACCGCTGGAAGCGCGGCGTGCAAGCCACTGAAGGGGTATTGGGTGAAGCGCTTGGCCAAGAATATGTCGCCCGCTACTTCCCACCGCAAGCCAAAGCACGTATGGAAACCATGATTGATAACCTGCGTGCTGCGTTTAAGGACTCGATTGAATCGTTAACCTGGATGAGTGATGAAACCAAAGCGAAAGCGTTGGATAAGCTGAGTAAATTCACGCCCAAAATCGGCTACCCAGAGAAATGGGAAGATTACAGCGCGCTGACCATCAACGCCGATGACTTGATTGGCAATAGCAAACGTGCCGCACGCTGGGGCTATCAAGATATGCTGTCGCGGATTGGTGCGCCGGTTGATCGCAAAGAGTGGGGCATGACCCCGCAAACGGTCAACGCCTATTACAGCCCAACCGCCAACGAGATTGTGTTCCCCGCCGGGATCTTACAACCGCCGTTTTTTGACATGAATGCGGATGACGCCGTGAACTATGGCGGTATCGGTGCAGTGATTGGTCATGAAATGGGACACGGTTTTGATGATCAGGGCTCGCGTTATGATGGGGATGGTAACCTTGCAAATTGGTGGACAGATGAGGATCGGGCGCGCTTTGATGCTCGCACCCAAAAGCTCGCTGAGCAATTTAGCCAGTTTGAGCCTTTGCCGGGCTTGTTCATTGACGGCAAAGTGTCCTTGGGTGAGAACATTGGTGATTTAGTCGGTTTGACTACCGCCTTCCGCGCCTATCAAAAATCGTTGCACGGTGAACCGTCTCCTGTGATGGACGGGTATACCGGCGAGCAGCGATTCTTCCTCAGCTGGGGGCAGATATGGAAAATGAAAATGCGTGAAGATGCGCTGCGTGAGCGTGTATCGCTGGGCCCGCATGCGCCACCAAAGTATCGAGTGCTTGGTGCGCCGCGTAATGTGCCTGCGTTCTATGAAGCCTTTGATATTAAAGAAGGGGATGGCATGTATTTACCCGAAGATCAGCGGGTGAATATCTGGTAGTCTCTGATGCCGCCTCCAAGGCGGCATTTTTTATAGAATTTAGTACTGTCCGTCGCGCCAATCGATGCAAGGAGGCCCAAGTGCTAAGCACGCCAAGGACGAGATTAGTTTTACTTCCCCCAGAAAAAGCCGACATGATGGCGCAGTTTTATCAACGAAATCGTGCTCACCTTTCCCCATGGGAGCCCATACGTCCTGCCGCATTTTATCGCGAAGACTATTGGCATAGCGCGCTGCAAGAAGCGAACGATTTGTTTCAACAGCAGCAAGCCTTCAAGTTTGTGATTTTGCATCATGAACGGGACGATGTAATAGGGGTGTGCAATTTTACCAATGTCATTCACGGCGCCTTTAAAGCGTGCATGTTAGGTTATGCCGCTGACAAGCATTATCAAGGCCAGGGCTACATGCACGAAGCCATCCAAGCAGGCATCCGTTTTGTGTTTGAGCAGGTTGGGTTGCACCGTGTGATGGCCAACTATATTCCCGATAATACGCGTAGTGAGCGGCTACTTACCAAGCTGGGGTTTGAGCGCGAAGGCTATGCTCGCCGTTACCTCAAAATCAACGGCCGTTGGCAAGACCATGTGCTAACTGCGAAACGTAATTCTTTGCTTGAATAGCAAGACAATTAGTAATTCGCGTGAACTGGCTTCAAAAAAATACACCTTTAATAATAAGTTTTTGAACAAACAAAAAAATTCTTACAAAATGTGCCGGTTTTTTGGCAGGGGTGTTCAACGATGACCACACCTGGTTATGTTGTTGTGAGTTTGAGGATAAAAGATGAGTAAGTTTACCGAGTATAAAGTCGTTCATATTGTTGAAGGTGGCTGCGGCACCTTGCTACTGGGCTCAAGTGGATTACCGTTGCAACGCTTAGAAGCAGAGCTAAACCAGTATGCACAAGACGGCTGGCAGGTTGTTTTTCAAGTTATTGAAAAGAAACGTTATATGCTATTCTGGCAACGTGAAGCGGTGATTGTGACTTTGGGTCGCTAATGCTCAAGTATTTGTCGCTCTCTTTGATCCACCGCTATCAAGCAAAAGGTGGATCAAAGAAACTGTTTAATATTGAGTGTAACTTCGAGCCGACGTGCTCGGAGTATACACGCCAAGCCATCGAAAAATACGGCGCAATCCGTGGCTGGCAACTTGGTTTGGCGCGCATTCGCCGCTGCAATAACCCCAATGCGCTAGAAAAAATTTACGATGAGGTGCCTTAATGCGTTTTACCCAACCAATAGAAGCGCTAGAAGCACAAGAGGTCGAACTTAAGCAACAGGTAAATGGCTTAACTCAAAGCCAGAAAAAACGCTTTTTTGCCGAGCAATCAAGACAGCTTAAAGATCCCGATACTTACGCGGCGCTGAATTGGGGATTCTTAGGGGGGATACATCATCTTTACTTGCGAAAGTATGGGTTGTTTGTCGTAGAATGTACGCTGTTGGTCATCGCCATTATCGGCTTAGTACTGAATCAGCCTTATTTTGGTTTGATTTTGGCGGGTTTAGTGCTATTTGAATTACCACAGCTGTTTTTTGCCCAGAAGATTGCCAGGCAGTACAACTACCATGTATCACGTGAAATATTTGAAGACATCCGCCGCGGTGGTTAACCCATGAAGCGTCGTCGGATCCGTAAACGTCATCAGCACCAGTTCTTTTTATGCCAGAAGACATACCGACGCGCCTTGATTGACTTGATTGAGGCAGATCCTGTTAGGATGCGTGCACTTCGCTGTGTTCAAGCCTTAAACCTCCCTCAGTGTTATATTGCCGCTGGATTTATCCGTAATTTGGTGTGGGATGCGCTTCACAAGTACTCGTCGAGTACACTTAACGATATTGATGTTGTCTTCTACGATCCTGAAGATACCAGTACAGAACGCGAACAATATTTAGAGCAGCTACTGCAAAAGACCATGCCAGAAATGACTTGGCAGGTACGTAACCAGGCGCGAATGCACGAGAAACACCAAGATCCTCCTTATGCAAGTACACTGGATGCGATGCGCTTTTGGCCAGAGAAAGAAACCGCGATTGCTGTTCGCCTTGATATGAACCAACGCTGCGAAGTCATCGCTGCCTTTGGGGTTCAATCTTTGTTTGAATTGAAGCTTAGCCATAATCCTGCCCGCCCATGGCAAGTGTTTCAGCAGCGCCTTGATGATAAACAATGGTTAACGCATTGGCCCAAACTTACAGTCACCACTCAGTGTTCTGTGGCTGCGAAGCCAATAGAGCACGAGTAAGCGCCAATAGGGTGCGCATGGGCACAGATTGTCCCTACTACACAGGGCATAATATGCCGTGTGTTGAACAGTATGGATAGCTAAGCCAATGAAATACCGCATGGATGCGAGCCCGAGTGACGACGATGTCGCTGCCATTCAACAGCAGCTACAGCAAAGCAACGCCCCTTTTTTGTCTGGCCTTTCTGAAGGCTCTCTTGCCGGCTATGCTTACAATGATAACGATGAACGCATCGGCGGGGTTGTGGCGAATACATGGGGGCAATGGCTATTGATTAAATATCTTTGGGTCGATGATGCCTTTCGTCACCGCCATGTGGGGAGTCATCTATTAAGTAACTTGGAAGAGTACGCCAAGGATATGGGCTGTAAAATGGCGTTCGTTGATACGTTAAGCTTTCAAGCCAAACCCTTCTACGAAAAGCATGGCTATCAATGCCAGATGATATTAGATGATTACCCCCTCAACCATTCTCTGCACTTTATGACCAAAAAGCTTGCGGGCTGAGTCGAACATTGAGCGGGTTAAATTCTCATTCCGACAAGCAACTGACTGATTTGTCGTGATAAAATAGTGATAAAGATTCCAAAAAACGGGTCGCGTTGTGTGGTTTATCAACGGGCTACGGCTGAGATCAATATACTTGCGAGTAACAGGACTAGACTCGCAAGTTTTTGACTCACAAATAGAAAGGAATCATGAAGACATCACGTTCATTTTTAGCGGCCTCCCTCAGCGTACTGCTTTCCACTTCCGTTTTCGCGACCGTCAGTAATGATGAAACATTACTGGCTAACCAGCATCAATCCCTTACCCAAGCGATGTTAGGTAAGGGCTTTGGTCCTCAGTCACCCCGCGATATCGATCAACTCTCAGGCACTAATCCACAACGTTTTCAGTACGCACCTGCCGCACCGCAAATGAATTTGTGCAATATTCATTTTCATAAAAATGCAGAACACAAAGGTGGCGAATTTACGCAATATGCTGGGATCGGAGACGGGCAGGGTTATCAGTCGGGTTACCTCTATACGGGGCAATTAACCGACGCTGAGCGCACGGAATATCTCCAGCCTGTGTGTGCCAGTGAGCATCAAAATGTGCAGGTTGGTGACACCTTGGAACTCCATTATGTCTATAGCACGGCGTCCGTCGCGCCGGGGCCGACACTGGGCGCGTGTTTGAGTGATGCGACGGTGAATCCGCAGTTGCGGGTTGAGGCACAAGTGCTCGTGGCGGTGAATGATGATAGCGCTGCTGATTTCACCCGCCTGACGGCGATTGGTCAGCGCAAAGGGCGCTATCAGGCGATTTACCTGCCCGAAGATAGCGGTCAGGCGGTGAGCTATCTAGGCTCAACGACTGGCCCGGCCTACAACGATAAAGGATCGCCGTACCAAGTAACGTGGCGGGTCCGCCCGAAGGTCAAAAAGGTCAACATCGCAAGTATTCAACGCTGGTGTCAGGCGAACGTATTTGAAGAGCATCATGCACACGGTGTACGAAATTTGGTGGTTCAGCCTGCGTTACTCTCCGAACAATAAAAAGGGAACAGTATGGCAACGACGGCGCCCAATCGATTAACTATTCGTCGTATGCGGCCGGACGATACGGAACCGGTGCTAGATATCTGGTTAAATGCCTCACTGCAGGCGCATGACTTCATTGATGAGGGGTTCTGGCATCAGCAACGTGATGCCATGCGTGCATCTTGCTTACCGATGGCTGAGGTATGGGTAGGAACCCATCAAGAGGTCATCCTTGGCTTTTATGCATTGCATGGCAATACGCTGGCGGCGATTTTTGTCGATCCTACCCATCAAGGGGCCAGTGTTGGCAGTCAATTGCTCGGCCATGCCAAACTGCAAAAGCCCACTATTGATCTCACTGTTTATCAGAAAAATACCGCCAGTTACGCTTTTTATTTACGTCACGGTTTTGTGGTCGACAGAGCGCAAACGGATCCACATACCGGAGAGCGTGAGTGGCGAATGGTTTATTCTGGTGGTTAATGATATTTGAGTCACTAATGTGATTTGTGTTAAAAAAATAAGACACTCTGTATGCCAGTAATTAATACGGTCTATAGTCAGAAAGTTGGTTAGTTGTCCCCAGGGTCAGCCTGCGCTGGCCGAACATCACTTTCTTTCATATGGAGTGTCTAATGAAAAAGACAAATATCCCCTACGGGCCTTCGCAGCGTCCTTGGTATGAACAGGTGCCCGACTTTGCCAAAGACTATGTGTCGGCGCCCACTCATGATCCTCTGGTTGTCTACCAGCAGCGAAATCAGTCCTTTGTCTTGCAGCAAACGTCTCTTTGCAGTCAAGACTTTGAGATCCCTCCACATGGCTTATCGGATGCAGAGCAATATCAAGCGATGAAGACATTTTATGTCTATAGCGCGCAACAAGCTGATCGATTTTTAGGGTATCAAGTCGAATCGAGGTTTACGCAGGCAGAACCAAGCCTCCGTGACTATGCGCCGGAGCAGTCAGACTTAGAACGAGGGAATTGGCGTCAAGTCAATTATCCATCACACATTGCGCCGTTTTTGACGATGAGCCTCAATAATGTGGGGGATCCGTTTGTCGATGGTGACTTCACGCTCAACTCAAAAAATATCGAGCGTATGGTGCTAGATTATTATGCCTGTCTGTGGCGAGCGCAATGGCCATCACTCGGTTATCAGCCACATAATGAGTATGCAACGCCTGCGCAGCAGAATGAAAGTTACTGGGGATATGTGCTGACGATGGGCAGTACCGAAGGGAACTTGTATGCGATGCTAAACGCACGTGACTATCTGTCAGGGCGAATGCTGTTACGTGATCAACTGGGAGAGCAAGCATGGTGTACCCAGGAAACGTCGCGTATTGATGAGCAAAGTGAATACTTTTCTGTGTATCCGGACACCGGCGAGGCCAAGTACCATCCCGTCGCATTCTTCTCAGAAGATACACATTACTCCATCGTAAAAGCAATGGAAGTAGAGAAAATTGATACGTTTGCAACCTTAGGTCGCCGGTTATACCCCAAACAAAACCCACTGAACGAAGGAGAACCTTGGCCTGATGCTGTGCCATCTCAAGGGCCAACGGACGCGCTTCCAGTCGGGTCTGGGGCCATTGACATTGATAGTCTCATTACACTTGTGCGCTTTTTTGCCCAAAAGGGGCACCCGATTTTGGTTGTGCTGAACTTTGGCACCACATTTAAAGGGGCATACGATGATGTGCCTAAGGCTTTGTCAGAACTTGAGCAAGTGCTCAAAGAGACCGGGCTATACGAGCGAAAAGTCACGGTGAAAACGGACACGGGGACAACCCATGAGGAAATGCGCAGTGGCTATTGGATTCATATAGATGGTGCGTTGGGCGCGAATTATGCGCCATTTATTCAAATGGCGTCACCACACGAGATGCCGCTTCCGAATAATCTAGGTAAGAACATTCCAAAGGAAGACATTGCGGCGATGCCAGCATTTGATTTCAGTTTGCCAATGGTACATTCAATGGTTGCGAGTGGTCATAAGTGGCCGGGTAGTCCTTGGCCAACAGGCGTGTACATGACCAAACAAAAATACATGGTCTCGCCGCCAGACGATCCTGAATATATTGGTTCGCCAGATACTACCTTCGCGGGATCACGAAGCGGTTTATCACCATTGATTTTATGGCACTTCTTCGCCACCAACAGCTATCAACAACAACGTGAAAAAGCGTGTTATGCCGTTGGGCTTGCGTATTATGTCGTTGAGAAGCTAGAGGAGGTAGCAGCCTATTGGCGTAAAGAGTCTCTAGGTCGCCCCGAGGAGGCGTGCCCGCCTGATGGGCTGTGGTTGCAGCACACTCCACTATCGTTATCCCTGATCTTCTCGCAACCGAGTGACGAAATTATCGCGAAATACTCGTTGGCGAAAGAGACGATCACAGATCCCAATGACAATAGTTTTCAGAGGCAATACGTGCATCTATTCACGATGTGGGATGTCAGCGAAGCGCGTATTGATGCGTTGTGTAACGATTTGATGTTGCCGAATGCGTTGAAGCCTTTGAGTGACGTTAAAAAGCAGATCGACACACCAAGTCGAGACTTACCAAAAAACCACACTCATTTACCACTTAAAGGACGCTCGTTCCGATAGCTGTTTTATCTTCCCCTTGCTGCAGCAGTAAGGGGAATTTTGGTCCTACCAAAATAAGAACAAAACCCTTAATTTGACTATTATCCTGTTTTTTTGCTAGTTTGGTACTACCAAAAGCGAAGAGGTAACCATGACGACATCCACCAGTAGCCTGTTTCACCCGGTCCAAATGGGCCGAGCGAGTGAAGATGTAGCATTGCAAATCGAGTCGGCGATTTTGTCTGAGGCGTTAAAGCCGGGGGATAAATTGCCCAGTGAGCGTGAACTGCAGCAACAATTTGGTACTGGCCGTGGTGTGGTGCGAGAAGCCATTCAGTCACTCAAGCAAAAAGGCTTGATTGAAATCCGTAAAGGCCAAAAAGGTGGTGCGGTAGTACGTCAGGTTGATGTGCATAACATTAGTGAATCACTGGCGCTATTTCTCAAGCAAAGCCATGTACAAGCAGACAAGGTGGCGGAGTTTCGTGAAACCGTTGATCAAAGCCTGGTGTTGCTCGCCATTAGCCGTGGTACCGACTCGCAAAAACAACAGCTCAGTGAAAGCGTCACAGAGCTTCCGGCACTCGCCGCTGAAGAGAATCCGGATTTGGATCGCTTAGGAGAGCTCGATCGCGCACTGAACCTGCTGATTGCTGCGATGTCAGGCAACCCGATTTTTGAATGGGTGATGCATGCTATCCAGCAAGGGTTTAGTTCGCACGATTACGCCCTTTATCAGGCGGCAAAATATCGTCGCCAAACCGTGGAAAACTGGCAACAGACCGTTAACCACATTATCGCTGCCGAGCCGTTTAAGGCGCAGGCAACGATTAGCCACCACTATCGGTTGCTACAACAATGCATTGATGAACAAACATCAAGCTAATTATAAAAATTTCAAAAAGGAAACCTCTACACAATCATACCCATTACCTGTGTTGCGACTGTTCCGGGCTAATGCCCTGCACACGGGAAGGACAAAATTTGGAGGTTTTATGGGACAGCAACAAAATTACGACTATATCATTGTCGGTGCAGGCTCGGCAGGCTGTGTTCTGGCGAACCGTCTAAGTGCTAACCCAGATAACAACGTATTGCTACTCGAGGCAGGGCGGCCAGACTATCGGTTGGATTTTCGCATCCACATGCCTGCCGCATTAACTTATTTGCTTACCGATAGCACTTACAACTGGCTGTATGAATCTGAGCCCGAGCCAAATATGCACAATCGTCGTATTGCACAGCCTCGCGGTAAAGTGCTCGGTGGTAGTAGTAGCATTAATGGCATGATTTATATTCGCGGCAACGCGTTGGATTATGAAAAGTGGGCCAACGAACATGGACTTAAAACGTGGGATTATGCCCATTGTTTACCGTATTTCCGTAAATGCGAAACACGTTTGGCCGGTCAAAATGATTATCACGGTAATAATGGCCCGCTGGCCATCACCACCGCGAACTGTGATAACCCTTTGTTCAGTGCTTTTTTTGATGCGACGCAGCAAGCGGGTTATCCGTTGACGGACGATGTGAACGGTTACCAGCAAGAAGGCTTTGGTATTTTCGATCAAAATATCTATCGAGGTCGTCGCCACAGCGCGGCTCGGGCGTACTTACACCCGGTGATGAACCGTAAGAACCTTACAGTGATCACTGGCGCGACAACAGACAAAGTGCTGTTCGAAAACAAAACCGCGATTGGCGTGGAATACCGTAAATGGGGACGGACGAAAACCGCGTATGGCGCTGAAATCATCAGCTGTGGTGGTGCAATCAACTCACCGAAGCTATTGCAGCTTTCAGGCATTGGCGATGAGACCATGTTGAAAAATTTGGGTGTTAAGCCTGTGCATCATTTGCCTGGGGTGGGAGAGAACTTGCAAGACCATCTTGAACTCTACGTGCAGTATGAATGTAAAGAACCGGTCAGCATGTATCCCGCGCTTAAGTTCCACAATCAACCGAAAATTGGTTTTGATTGGCTATTCCGTCGTAAAGGCGCAGCGGCCACCAACCACTTTGAAGCGGGTGGTTTTGTGCGAGGTAATGATGAGGTGGCGTATCCGAACTTGCAGTTCCACTTTTTGCCACTGGCGATCCGTTATGATGGCTCGGCACCGAACAAAGGACATGGTTTCCAGTTGCATGTCGGACCAATGAATACCGATGTGCGTGGCCATGTTAAAATTCGCAGCACGAACCCGGATGAGAAGCCAGAGATCTTCTTTAACTATCTCTCCACGCCACAAGAGCGTAAAGAGTGGGTCGAAGCAATCCGTGTATCCCGTGATATTATCGCCCAGCCGGCCTTTGATCATCTACGTGGCAAAGAACTCTCGCCCGGGAGCGCGGCGCAAACAGATCAGGAGATCCTCGATTTTGTGGCACGCGAAGGGGAAAGTGCTTATCACCCAAGCTGTACCTGTAAAATGGGCTTGGCGAGCGACGAAATGGCGGTGGTCGATGAGTCACTCAAGGTACATGGCGTCAATAACCTGCGTGTGGTCGATGCCTCCGTGTTCCCCGCGATCACCAATGGCAACTTGTACGCGCCGACGATTATGGTGGCGGAAAAAGCAGCGGACATGATCATGGGGCACACGCTTTCACCAGCGAAAGATGCGGAATACTACCGCTACCTGCCTGACCATACTCCGGCACCGGAAAAAGACGCGGCGCTTGTCTAACTCCCCGTGTACGCGTTAACGACAAGAGCCAGTCTTGTGCTGGCTCTTGCTCATTATCTTTTCCTTGGTTCCGTGTTCTTATGGCTGAATCGGTTATTCAGTAGAACTTTCAGTTTGTGGCGCAGATGTTTCTGTCAAAAACTTAGGCAGGCTGAGCACCACGGTAACCCCCTGATTGATATTGGAATCGAAATGAAGTTTTCCTTGCAGTTTTTGGTGCACCAGATTGAACACGAGATTAAGGCCGAGCCCCGACCCCCCTTTGCCGCGTGAGCTGGTGTAGAAGGGCTCAAAAATACGTTGGTGAAGTTCGGGCGCAACCCCGACACCATTATCGGTATAGCGGATTTCCACGATCTCACCTTTATCGGCAATACGAATGTGAATACGAGGATCATTAATCGTGTCAAAGGCATGGCGGACACTGTTCATCACCAAGTTGGAAATAACCTGGGTAAGCACTCCGGGCAGGCTACTCATAACAAGCTTAGCGTCGCCCTCGACGATAGGCACAACCGGTATTTTCTTGGTTTCGGGGCGCAAACTTCCCATTAATGCTTCAAGTGTTTGCATGGGGCGGAATTGACTCCGATTTTCAGAGACTTGGTCGACCGCTGTTTGTTTGAAATCCCGAATTAATCGTGCGGCACGATTGAGGTTGTTTTCTAGCATATGCGTGCCATCCGTGACCTGTTTCATCACGGTCGCATACTGCTCACTGGTCAAGGTTTTTTGCTCGAATGCGCGGTTAAGTGTGGAAACCGCGTCTTTGATCACTGAATTAGCCGTTACCGCGATACCTAGGGGCGTGTTCACCTCGTGGGCAACGCCCGCTACCAAGCTACCCAACGCGGCGAGCTTTTCGGATTCTACCAGTTGATTTTGCGCGGCTTTAAGGTTTTCCATACTCTGCGCGAGATCCTGGGTTCGTGCTTCAACGGTCGCTTCTAAACTCTGGTTCAGTTGCTCGAGTTCCAACTGGGTCGTTTTAAGCTCGGTGATATCAATCGCGGTGCCGCGAAAGCCCGTGAAGCCGTGTTCGGTGAAATGTGCTATTCCTCGGAAAACAAAATAATAGGTGTGTTTGCCTAAGGTGATTTTTTCTTCACACATGGTGAAATCAGCGCAAGCATCCAGGTTATCTAAAAGTGATGCGCAGTGATGCAAAGCAGGTAACGACTTCACTTTTGGACTGCTTTCAATCGGAATGGCAAGTGCTAACTGCATCGCCTCAGAACAAAACGTTAGTCGCTGCGTGGCATCAGTTTCCCAAAGCCAGTCAGAGGCTGCGCGGGTAAAATCGGTGAGCCGCTCCTGTTCTAGTGCGATATTTTGATATAGGTTGGTCATCCGCAAGGTGATTTTATTGGTTTCGTCCGCCAGCCAATCGAGTTCATCACTTTTTTCCATGATGAATTTACGATGTGTCAACAGCAATGGCTCGTGGATAGGATCGATAGGGTCAAACTGCGACAAGTGTTTGGCGATAGCAAATACACGTTGGCTGACGCTTTGGTGGAAGACCCATAAAATCAGCGAGCAGACAATCAGGGTTTTTATCCCGTTCAAAACGAGCGTAACGAGAAATTGCTGTAACAAGAGGTCATAGATTTTTTGCGCGTCAGATTCGACGCGTAAGGTGCCCAGATTAATGCGGCGATTGGTGTCGGGGTGGAAATAATTGAGCTCCGTCTGGCTGACCACATTACTGCTGGAAAGTGGTTTTCCTGCATCCAACACCACGCCATCAAACTCAATCGAGAGATAGTCGATATAGGGAAGGTTGACTAGGCCATCCAGTCGATTTTGCGCACTCACAAGGTCAAACACCCATAAAGACGACGCAATTAAGTCGGCGTGGACGTTTTGAATTTCCGCATGGCGGCGGTCAACATGGTCAAAGGCTTCCTCGTAATCCCATGATAGCTGTAGTAGCGTGGTTAATATGGTAAAAAAACCACTGAGTAGGACCATCAGCAGAATGATTCGGCGGCCAACAATACTAAAAAGTGGATGCTTGAGACCTTGTTCAAACCTTTCTAGCTTTTCCATTCTATGCGTATCACCTTACTCTTTGCTTTCACTCGCGTAGCGGGCTATTTGGCTTGATAAGCTTAGGGGGATCAGAAACATAAACTTCACGCCTTGCCCGGGTGCTGATTCAAATTGCAGCTCGCCGCCTAGCTTTTGTTTGACGAGGTTAAAGACCAGATTGAGGCCAAGCCCTGAGCCTCCTCGCCCGCGTTTACTGGTATAAAACGGTTCAAAAATTCGATGGTGAAGGGATTGCTCGACACCACAACCATTATCTTGGTAACAGAGATAAAGGTGGTCTCCTTGTCTTTCAAATTCGATCGTTATTTTAGGGTTATCGGTCTCGTCAAAGGCATGGTTGATGCTATTCATCACGAGGTTAGAGACGACCTGGGTGATGACGCCGGGTAAGCTATACATGACTATGTCAGGCTCGCCACTGACCTCGGGAGTCACCGGGATTTTACGGGTTTCTGGGTGTAAGCTGGCGACGAGTGCGTCTATTGTCTGTTTGACATCAAATTCGGTGAGCGCTTCTGATACTTGGTCAACCGCGGTCTGTTTAAAGTCACGAATAAGATGTGTCGCACGCTTGAGGTTGTTCTCCAGCATGACCACGCTGTCGTTCACTTGTTTAATCAATGAAGCAAACTGCGTGCTGGTTAACGTTTGTTCCTCAAACGCTTGATTGAGCGTGTGGGTGATATCTTTAATCACGGATGATGCGGTGACGGCGATGCCTAAAGGGGTGTTGACCTCATGCGCAACACCTGCCACTAGACTCCCCAGTGCCGCGAGCTTTTCCGACTCGACCAACTGTTCTTGTGCCGCTTTTAAGTGCTCCATATTCTCTTGGAGTTCACGGGTTCGCTCATCAACGGTTTCTTCTAGGTTATGGTTTAATGTTTCCAGTTCAAACTGGGCCGTTTTCAGCGCGGTGATATCGATGCCCGTGCCTCTGAAACCGCGAAAACCATCAATACCGTGATGGGCAAGCGCCTGAAAGACAAAATACCGGCTTTCACCCTCAACGGGTACGATTTCCTCACACATCGAAAAGTCCTGCTGTCGATGAAGATTGGCCATGAATTGGTGACAACCGACAGCAGAAAGCAACTTGTCAAGGTGCGGATACTGGTTGGGATTAAGGTCAAACGCCAACCGCATCGGATCGGAGCAAAAGGTCAGCTTGAGATCGGCGTCGGTTTCCCACAGCCAATCTGAAGAGACATGGGTAAAGTCAGACAAGCGCTCCCGTTCTAGCATAATATTGCGATAGAGCGTTGACATATTCTGGGTGATTTTATTGGTTTCGGCTGCTAGCCAGTCGAGCTCGTCTTCTTTTTCCATGATGTAGCGTTTGCGGGGCAAGGTCAGCTTTTCTTCGTTGGGATCAAGCGGATTGTACTGACGTAAAAACTGCGCCACTTTAAACACGCGTTGGCTGACGGTATGGTGAAACACCAACAAAATGAGGTAGCAAACAATGAGTGTTTTTATTGCGTTCAATAGCAGTGTGATAAAAAAGTGTTGTATCAGATCATTGTAGATAGCGTTCGTGTTGGACTCGACGTAGATAGTACCAATCCGTTGGATTTTCCCCGTATCGGGGTCGTCATACTCGAGCGGATACTCATTGACCATTTTACTCACGTCTAAGGGGGATCCCGCTTCAAAGAGGTAGTTCTCTGAGCGCACGGCTAAATAATCAACATGTGGCAAATTGATTAACCCATCAATGCGCTCTTGGACACTGGTTAAGTCATAGATCCAAAGCGAGCTGGCGAGTAAGTCGGCATGAATGTGTTCAATTTCGTAGTGTCGGCTGTCCACCAGATCGAACGCTTCATCGTAATCCCAATAGGTTTGTAGCAAGGTGGTGAGAATGGTAAAAAAGCCACTGAGCAAAATCATGATCAGCAAAATCCGTCTTCCTACTAAGCTGAAGAACGGATTACGGATGCTGTCATCAAATTTGTGGCTTCGGCTCATAGACAGTTTGATCTGTTATATATCGTGATTAAGACCCAAGGCGTCACTGTTCTACTTAATCTGGATACGCGGCGCGGATAGCAATAAAGTCGTCCCAATGCTCAAGCAGCAAGTCGACCAGCTTGGGCTCGAAATGCTTGCCACGTTGAGCCACGAGCTCGTGGCGGATGTCATCATCACTCCACGCTTGTTTGTACGAGCGCTTCGAACCTAGGGCATCGAATACATCTGCCAATGCTGAAATTCGACCACTGATCGGAATGGCCTCGCCGGCGAGCTGATTGGGGTAGCCTGTTCCGTCCCATTTTTCGTGATGGGTGGCTGCAATCTCTTTGGCTTCGACGATAAGGCGCCGCTTGGAGTGGCTCAGAATTTCTACCCCGTACTCGACATGCTTTTTCATCGTCTCCCATTCCTCCGCATCGAGCTTGCCCGGCTTGTGTAAAATCGCGTCTGGGATAGCGACTTTACCGACATCATGGAGGGGAGAGCCATGTTTAAGCAGCATGGTTTTGTGTTCGTCCAAACCATAGAGCTGCCCTAACTTTTCACAGAATAAAGATACCCGTTGTACATGCGCTCCGGTTTCTTTACTCCTTGCTTCCACCGCGTTTGCCAAGTTGTAAACCAGTTCTTTGGAGGTCTCACGCAAATCGACCATTAAGCTTAAGTTCTCAAACGTCAGTCCAATGTTTTGCATGTAAATCTTTAGCAAGTGCTGATCGAGCTCTGATAGGGCTTTGTCATGATTGACATACAGCAAAAACTCGACATCTTCATCATCGCGGTGGAAAAGCACAAATCCGTCGTCGAATTGGATGCTTTTCTGTGCTTCAAGCGCTTGCTTGCAACGGTTTGAAACATTGCTAGGCAGTTTATCAAAGGCGCATTCGGTGTAGCAGTTTACATACTCCCCGGTCGCCGCCAGGGTGAGTGCACGAGATTCTTCTGCCCCCGGGCGAGGTTGTACCACACAATAAAACGCAGAGTCGTGGATATAGAGAAGGGATGTGAGCTGCTCGAGCACCGCGGTGGCGTAGTGTTGAAGATTGGTGGTGTTTTGCACATTGGCCGATGCTTCAATCACACGCCGCAACCCTTCTTTCTGCTCTTCAATCATGCAGAGGTCGCGGTAAGAGCGCAGCATTGAATATAATAGGGTTTTGAGTTTTTGTGTGGTGAGCTCCGTTTTCTCTTTGTAGTCGTCAATATCATATTCACGGATCACCCGATCTTCCGGTGCTTGTCCGGCTTGTCCGGTGCGCAATACTAGGCGGATCAGGTGGTTATTCATTTCATCTCGAATATGCCGTACCAAATCCAAACCTGCGTGCTCGGTTTCCATTACCACATCAACGAGTGCCAACGCGATATCTGACTCTTTCTCCAACACTTCTCGCGCTTCCTGCCCAGAGAGGGCAGACAATATCTCTAAAGGGCGTCCTTGAAACGTGAATCCCGTTAGCGCGAGCCGTGTTACCTCATGCATCAGATCATCGTCATCAATCAGCAGTATCCGCCATGGCGCTGCATCAGATGCTGAATTGGTCTCATTAGACTTGGGAGATGCGCCGTCACGTTGATCTGCAAACAAGTCCATTCACTTCGCCCCTATTCGCGTTTATCTCAGTTAGTTAAAGCGTAGTTTAGGACTTTCAAAGTTGCGAGGAGGGGGCGAGTTATTGATACTTAAGTCACTTTCCTTGGTTTTGGGTTTGTTACATTTCTCTGATCTGGAGCAGTATGTGTGCTAATTGGGCTGCTAGCCTTGGAGTAGACAAGCGATGGTCTCGAGGCTTGAACTCAGGTATGTTGCATGAAATTGGTCAATTTATCGCCTTCTGACAACAGCTTGAGTAATTGTCTTGCACCATTGTTGTGATATACCTATCAGTTGTATGGCGCTTATTTTGCGGGTGGCAAAGAACGCTGTTTTACTAAAAATCATTATTAAAACATTATGACAGACGAACAAGGCCGTTATGTTTAAAAAACTCTCCCTCAAACACAAGCTCGCGCTGTCGGCAAGTGTAGCCATCATTATCGGTGGTTTGCTCGTTGAAGCGTTATCGTTTCGCGCATCACTCTCCCGGCTGGACACCGAAGTGGCACAGCGATTGGAAAGTACCACTGCATCATACAATCAATATGTCTCTGATTGGGTCGCGTCAAAAGAGCGTGCGATGACCTCACTGACCAGTGAGGCCGATGAGAACAATATGGTCACTCATCTCAAGCAAGTACGTGATGCAGGTGGCTTTGACAATGTTTTTCTTGCCTACCCAGATGGCAGTCAGGATAACGCAAATGGTGTTGTGCTACCGCCGGGTAATGACGATCCGCGCAAGTGGGGTTGGTATATCAACGCCAAAGCGGACTCGTCGAGTGTGTTTATGGATAATCCGACGGTTGCTGCGGCAACCGGCGCCAATGTGGTGTCGTTAGGTAAAGCGCTCCAGTTCAACGGTGATACCTTGGTGCTTGGGGCGGATGTTGAAATTGGCGACATTATCGAAGGTCTCGAGAAGGTGATTTTGCCAGGTAATGGCTATATGTTTATCGCCAACAGTGAAGGCAATATTTTTACTCACGCCAATACCGAGCTACTTAACGAGCCAATTAACCAGCTAGGCTTGTCTTTCAGCACAGTGAAGTCTGCCATGAATTCGGGTGAGAGTGTGATGGCCGACGTGGGCGGGGCAGAAAGTGTGGTATATGCCAAACCCATTAAAGATACCGGATTAATCACTGTCACCGTTATTAACTATGACTCCTTAGTCGCGCCACTGTTTGATGCGGTGTGGGGGCAAATTGCAGTAACAATTGCCGTGGTGATTGCGTGTACGCTGCTCTTTAATCTACTGGTGAATATTCTATTTAGACCGCTGACTAATGTCTCTAATGCCCTCGAGCAAATCGCTCATGGTAGTGGCGATCTCACTCAACGTATTGACGTTGAAAGTGAAGATGAAGTGGGGCAACTGGCGAAAAACTTCAACACCTTTGTTGGCAGTATGCATCAGTTGATTAGCCACATTCGCGAGCAAGCACAACAGCTGACATCACAATCGGATAGCAGTACGGAACGTGCGCGCCGCAACGTGGATGATATTAATCAGCAGCAGCAAGAAGTGACCATGGTAGCAACCGCCGTCACCGAGTTGGCGTCTGCGACACAAGAGATCGCCTCTCATGCTGAACATACCGCGAATACGGCGCAAGAATCCACCGCTAGTACCGATAACGGACGTGCGGTGGTCGAAAATACCAAAACATCGATCACCCGTTTGTCGGATGAGCTGAAACAGGCTAGCACTATCGTTGCCGAGCTAGATAAGCACTCGCAGGAGATTTCGACGGTACTATCGACGATTCAAGGAATTGCTGAGCAAACCAACTTACTTGCGCTAAACGCAGCCATTGAGGCAGCCCGCGCAGGTGAGCAAGGACGAGGCTTTGCCGTGGTCGCGGATGAGGTACGTATTTTGTCGCAGCGAACGCATGCCTCGACAGAAGAAATTAAATCCACGATTGAGACGTTGCAAACGACGACGGCAAGCGCGGTATCGACCATGGAGAGCAGCTCAGCGTTGGCAGGTGATTCTGTTTCTGATGTGGATAAAGCCACTGCCGCGTTGAGTGAAATTGATGCAGCGGTCAATCAGATCAGTGATATGGCGACGCAGATCGCGACAGCGGCAGAAGAGCAAACCCATGTGACGAGTGAGATCACACAAAACATCACATCCATCAAAGATGTCTCTGAGCACCTTGTAAGCAGTGCCAACGATACCTCGCAAGAGGCGGACAACCTGCGTAACCAAGCGACACAGCTGAGCGACAAGGTGTCGACATACAAGCTTTGAAGGGCGCACAACCAACACGCTAAATGAATCGGCCGCTACCTACGCATCATGCAAGGTAGCGGTTTTTTTGAAAAAAATGTGAGAGACATGGAACTTTTAGTGTTGTGGTCAGTCTCAGAGAGTACTGAAGCAACGAATATAGGTTTTATGTTAACCCTACTGCGACATTTTCGTACCTCGTTTATCCTCTTCCTCATCGGCACGGGTTGCCTGCTCGCCTTCAACCTTTCCACGCCACATGTTGCTGCTAACGGCAGTCTCAACGAACCTTTCGCATTCATCCCGCTAGCTTGGTTGTTTTTAGGATTGAGTGCGGTCACGTTTGTGGTCAACATGGTGAGAACCATGCTGGGCATTAAACGGCAACACCTTGATTGTTAATGCCATGATTTGGCTATTCATTGTTAATACCAAGGTCCAGAGGAGGCAAGATGATACAGCGCAATGGCCCTGAGCTGGATATTGATATTGGTAATAAGCACTTAGTGATCCAGCGTCGCTATGAAGCGTTGGGGGCATTTAATGATTTGCTCATTGCGATTTGGTTTTTGATCGGTAGCTTCTTTTTTCTCAACGATGCGTTAATGGAAAGCGGGACTTGGCTGTTTATCGTAGGGAGTGCGCAACTGTTACTCAAACCGAGTATCAAATTGATGGGCCTAGTCCATGTTTCTCGCGTACAACAAAGGGCGCAGGAAACGGCATAACCCACTGTTATTCAATGAATTAGCAAATTGCAACGCATTACCGCTATTTTAAGTGGTTATTTTAAAAGCAGCTTTACGGGTAACCTTCCCTTGGACTGCTTTTTTTGTGCGAATTGCAATAGCGGGACAAGCGTTGGCCTACGACTTTATTCATCCTATCGTACTAGTTAAATATCTCATTTTCCAAACCGTTGATCTAAAAGCGTAATTGGCTACCTGCCTAACTTTCTCCCGCCGTGACGAATACTTGGCACTTATCTTGATTTCTGTCTGCAATGCTGGGCGTGCCTCAGCTAAAATCACAGGAGGATAAGCAATGCCAAAGGTATCGATTCGTGCGGTGACAATTGGGAGTTATGTCATCATGGTGGGGTTTACTGCCTCACTAATTATCCACTTGCCCTGGCTTAACGAGTACGTAGTGCTGGGGTTAAATGTATTGGTTGCAGGCTCGGCGGCTGTTTTTATTGACCGACGTTTTAAAGCTGGGCTTGCAAAAGTGAATCGCTTCGCTAAGTCGTTAGCGCGAGGTGACTTAACGGCGGCGATTGATACGCGAGACGGTGATGAGTTTGCGGAGGTGGCCACCTCGCTTAACCATGCGGTTGAAAAGCTGCGCCGCACGGTACGCAATATTGAGAAAGCCGCCGATACCTTGGATAGCTTTACCGATGCCTCGGAAAAACGTGCGAAGAAAGGCGCTGCAATTAATGACGCGCAGAGCGAGAAAATAGACAGTATTGCCACCGCCATCGAAGAGATGACCACCACGGTGGGTTCGCTCTCTGAAGATGTTCAAGCCATATCGGAAGAAGCGGGCAAGATTGATTCGAGCTCGCGTCAGTCGCAACAAGAGCTTACCGATATGATGAGTGAGCTCGATGAGCTAGTGTCGGCGATTAAAGTGTCAGCCGAGATGTTTGACAAAGTTGAGCACAGTGCGAGTCAAATTGAGCATTTTCTCTCGGTGATCACCGATGTGGCTGAGCAGACGAACTTGTTGGCGTTAAATGCCGCAATCGAAGCGGCGCGTGCGGGCGAGCAAGGACGAGGCTTTGCCGTGGTTGCCGATGAAGTACGTCAACTGGCGAGCCGGACACAAGCGTCGGCGAGTGAGATCAATGATATGACCAAAGAGTTGTTCCGGAGTCTCAAGCAATCATCAGAGCTATCGGATCGCACCGAGAAGCTGGCGCAAAGTGCCTCATCTCAAGCCTCTGATACGTCCCAGTCGATTGAGGGGGTACTTGATAACTTTTCTACTATCAGTGATCGCATCAATTCCTTAGCCAGTGCGATTGAACAGCAAAGAACGGTGTCGACCGATATTGCCGCAAACATCAACCGTTTGACCGAATCTGGCGCGGAGGCAGCGGAAATATCGGAAGAAAACAAACAAGATATGGTGAAAATTAGCGACTTGTCAGAGTCTTTAAACCAAGATCTTGATGAATTGCAGCTGCGCAGTAAAAAGCCTGTCCTCGAGGCGGAAAAACAGCATGTGTCGTGATAAGAACGGGTGACTGAGACAACCACCAAATAAATTAAAGAGGTAGGGTGATGACCCTGCCTCTTGCTATAGTGGCATCGCACTGACTGGCTTATCGTCGTTATTTATCCCAGGACCCAAAGCTGAAGGGTAACGAAAAAACCAATCGATAGCCCGACCACTAATAAGGTCGATAGACGGGTACAGGCTAAACCGATAGCGACCAAGGCGCCGAGTAAATAAGGATTGGTGGTAGAGATAGCCAGCTGATCCTCGGGAAAGAAGACAATCGGTACCCATAGCGCGGTCAGGACCGCCGGTGCAGAGTAGGTCAGGAGTCGTTGCAATCGCGGCCCAATGCGCACAGGGATACTCCGTGCCAGTAGCAGATAACGCACCGAGAAGGTGATCAGCGCCATGGCGACGATGATTAACCAATAACTCATGTTGACGCCCTCCTTGTCGGTAACGATTCAGCCATTAGCCCCGCGACCATACCTACGCCGGTTGCAATGATTAACGCATTGGGGATGTGGTAATAGGTGAATAGCAACATACTGATGCCGCTTGCCAAGGCACAAAGCAGTACGGGGCGGGTTTTTATACTGGGCACGGTCAGTGCGATAAAGGTGGCTGCAATGGCAAAGTCGAGGCCGATCGCTTCCAAGGCTTTCAGCTGAGAACCAGCTAGAATCCCCGCCAAGGTGGCAAGATTCCAACCAACGTAAAACGCGGCGCCCGTATACAGGGCATAGTGTTTAGAAAATCTTCCCTGCTTGCTGGTGTGTGCGGTTGAAAGCGCATACATTTCATCGGTCAGTAAAAAGCCGAGGCCGAGGCGCCATTTAAGTGGCAAGGGAGTGATGTACTGTCGAAAGTGAGCACCATAGAGAAGGTGCCGTGCGCTAATCACCAGTGTGGAACCGAGTACCGCTGGTAAGCCCGCCGCATTGCCCACCATCATGGTGCCCGACAATTGCACCGCCCCGGCAAAAACCAGTAATGACATGGCTTGTGTTTGCAGTGCACTGAATCCCATTTGTAGCCCTAATGAACCGCAGAGTATCCCCCAAGGCAGGACGGCGAGGCACAACGGACTGACATCGCCTAATGCGCGCCATACTGATGCCTCAGGCGCATGCACCTCTTGTGCAGCCTTATGCATAGATCACCTTTTTGTTGTATTTGCTTGGTTATAAATTGTTTTTATCGGTAAGGTGCTAAAAGGTCAGGTAACGTACTGATTAACAAACTTACAAGATGTTTGTACCACATCGCTACGCAGTCGCAAAGAACGGGATAGTTAAGTGGGCTTCCCGCCATGATACTCAGCGGTATATTGATGCTGGTGGTTTAACCCACCCAGTGATAATGGTGGTTCGGCTTTTTGGCCACCAATCCCTGCTGTTGTAAGTGGGTAAATAGGGTATCGACGGCCTCTTGGCTGAGTGCATATTCCGCCATCACGGCTTTTTTGCTACAACGTAGCGTTTTGGCGGCTAGCGCGGCTTTGATATCTGCATAAGGCGCATCCGTATCCTCGTGAGGAGACGCTGAATCCGGCGTGGTGGATTCCGTGTTGATATCATTGGCACGAGGAGAGGCCTTGTTGTTCAAAGGCGTAGGGGGCGTGGCATGTGGGTGACGATACCAATGGCGGAAACGCTGCTCTTCACCAATCACGCCGACAAAGAAAGCGGCGAACACATCGAGCAACACAGAGAGAAAAATCACCAGCCAAGATTGGGCTTGATCGGCGCTGACGCCTAATGTGTTAGCAAGGTTGCTAATCAATCCCAAGATGGAGTCCTGTGCCACCGCGGGTAAACTATCGCGCTCTAACGCGAGTTGCTGTTGCTCTTTGCGTAATTGGTTGTTTTCTTTTTGTAATCGCGCCACGCCAGTCGCAATTCTATCCAATTCGATATAGCGCTCGGCAGCTTGATTATTCAATGTGATTTGTTGCTCGATAGCATCGATTTGCCGGTTATAAGCGTCAATCTGCGCTTGGGCTTGGCGCTGCTCACTTTGCGCGGCATTGGTGGCACTATTGATGCCGCCAATACTGCCGCCAATCGAGATTAAGGCCAAAATGAGATAAAAAGCCAAGGCTGATAAGGCACCCACATAGTTGCCGTGCGCTCGGCGCTCACCAAACTCGTACCATGCGTAAAACTTACCCGCTTCAAAAATCACTGCCAGTGCCCCGAACAACCATTGCATCAGCGGGTTGTCGTCAAGGGATAAGAAAAGCAGCAGGGAAAAAATGGTAGAAGCCACAATGGCGGCACCGGTAAAGCTGTACACACTCAACATGGCGAATCGCCCTTTGGGGAAGCGTAACGCCATCTTGGTTGGCGCTGACATGACTGGATTCATATTGTTGTTATTGTCTGTGATATTGAGAGGGCGCAAAGCCTAGCGCATCTCGGCCCGTTTGTGTGTCAGTAAGCGGTGAAAACATGAATAAGCGATTGATCCATCGCCAATATGGATTAAAAGGCATCACAAAACCGACGTAAGCAGGTCGGGTTTCATTTCTTCTTCCGTGCAGGCATGTCATAGTCAATTTTCATGGAATGATATCCCCTATGCGTTAAATAAGCCCTTGAAGGGCGTGTTGATATGTGACGCTTCAAGGTGAAATGACAAGGGGCAATGGAGGCGTATGCTAGCGCGATCGTATGTGACATTAATTAGGCACCAATGGCCGTTAATTGCTTTTGGCTTTCTATCGATCTTTTTTGGCAACATTGGTCAATCGTTTTTCATCAGTTGGTATGGCAGCAGTATTAAAGATGCGCTGTTGTTGAGTGATGCAACCTACGGCGGGATTTACGCCATTGCGACCATGACCAGCAGCGTGTTGGTGATTAGCTTTGGTGGTGTGGTGGATCGGGTGCGGGTCGACAAACTACTGATCTTTTTTGCCACGTTACTGATGGTCGCGTGTGCGTTGATGTATTCCGTTGATAGTGTGGTGGGCTTGCTGCTGGTTTTCTTCTTACTGCGGTTTTGTGGACAAGGTTTTTTGCCTCACATCGCGCAGGCCACTGTGATTAAGCGTGCACAGCAGGATAAAGGCAAAGCCATTAGCTTGGTCGGCAGTGGTGTTGCCATTGGCGAGGTGGTTTTACCCTCAATCGTCATTGGCTTAATCGCGTTTTTGGGCTGGCGAGAAAGCTGGTTATTCATTGGTGCCGCCCTGTTAGTGGTGTTTTTACCACTGGTGTTATGGCTAGTCAGAAAAGCAGACCTTAAGCGGACCCGTATTGACGCAGACAATCAAAACCACGCCAGCGATGCGAGTCGGCGTCAAGTTGTTCGCGACTGGCGGTTTTGGATGATCATACCGATAGCTTTGGTGACGCCGTTTCTGGTGACCGGCGTCTTTATCCAACAGGACTTTATCCTGGAAGCGAAAAGGTGGACGCCGGGCGTATTAGCGGGCAGTTTCGTATTTTACGGGGCCGTGCATTGGCTAAGCTCAGTGATATCAGGCAGCTTGATTGATAAATATCGTTCGCGAAATGTACTTATCTTAATTCCCATTCCACTGCTACTTGGGCTAATGGTGATAGCTAACATTGATCATACCCTTGCGGCACCGCTTTTTATGTGCCTTTTCGGTTTAGCGATTGGTGCAACCAATCCTGTGATTAATACCTTATGGGCGGAAATGTATGGGGTCTCGTATATTGGTGCCATTCGGTCTTTGGTGACTGGCATGATGATCCTCTCCACCGCATTGGCACCTTGGGTGTTCGGTATCGTTATCGATATTGGCTGGACGCTTAACCAACTGATTTATGCACTCATTGGATTGATTCTTTCTTTTACTGTGCTGTTGGTGCCTGTGTATCCACGTATATAAGATACAGCGCTAAGCCTAATGTGCGAAAGCCAACCTTGCCTGATGGTAAAAATAAGCGAAAAAGGGGGTTGGAGAAAAGAATGAAATAAATCTGTGCTAAAAATATCACAATTACAAATTAAGCGCCTGATTTATAAAAATTAAGTCGTTATTGGACAAAAAAAGGGGAGTTGACGCTTGGTCAATAAGTGACTAGGATCACGCGTTTTGATTTTCAGGTGAAATCAGGCCTGAAATGAGCGCAACACCTTTTTTAACCCAATTTTGTAGAGACGTTCATGATAGATAGAATTCAGCGTGATTGGTTCTCCAATGTACGTGGCGATATTCTTGCGGGTATCGTTGTGGCATTGGCCTTGATCCCAGAAGCAATTGCCTTCTCGATTATTGCCGGTGTGGATCCGAAAGTCGGGCTTTACGCCTCCTTCAGTATCGCAGTGATCATTGCCTTTGTGGGTGGCCGTCCAGGCATGATTTCCGCCGCAACGGGTGCGATGGCGCTGTTGATGGTGACCTTGGTGAAAGAGCATGGGCTTGAGTACCTATTGGCGGCCACTGTGCTAACCGGGATACTGCAAATAGCGGCCGGTTATTTAAAACTCGGTAACCTGATGCGTTTTGTTTCTCGCTCAGTGGTAACCGGGTTTGTCAACGCGCTCGCGATCCTGATCTTTGTGGCGCAGTTGCCAGAGCTCATTGGTCCGGAAATCATCCGCGACAACGAAATAATGTGGCATGTGTATCCGATGACGGCGGCGGGGCTCGCGATTATCTATCTTTTCCCTTACGTACCGCGTATTGGCAAAGTACTTCCCTCCCCATTGATGTGCATTCTCATTCTGACCGGTATTGCCATGGCGTATAACCTCGACTTGCGTACCGTGGGTGACATGGGTGAACTGCCTGATACCTTGCCAGTGTTCTTATGGCCGGATGTGCCGCTAAACGTTGAAACCTTGGCGATTATCTTCCCTTATTCTGCAGCACTGGCTGTAGTGGGTTTGCTTGAGTCAATGATGACCGCCACCATTGTCGATGACTTGACCGACACAGACAGTGAGAAAAACCGTGAGTGTAAAGGTCAAGGTGTTGCCAATATCGCCACCGGTTTCTTAGGCGGTATGGCCGGTTGTGCGATGATTGGTCAGTCGGTCATTAACATTAAATCCGGTGGACGTGGACGTCTCTCTACCTTGTTCGCCGGTGTGCTATTGCTGATTATGGTGGTGTTCCTCAGTGATTGGATCAGCCAAATCCCGATGGCCGCACTGGTGGCGGTAATGATCATGGTGTCTATCGGTACCTTCTCTTGGGAGTCAGTGGTTAATCTGAAATCACATCCACTATCGACTAATATCGTGATGGTCTCGACCGTGGTGGTCGTTGTCTTCACCCACAACCTCGCGATCGGTGTATTGGTTGGGGTGCTACTGGCAGCCTTGTTTTTTGCCAATAAAATTGGTCGCTTTATGGTGGTCAAAAGCGAGCCTGAAGACAATGGCGATGCGCGTACTTATCGTGTTGTTGGCCAAGTCTTTTTTGCCTCGTCAGATCAATTTTTATCATCGTTTGACTTCAAAGAGGCGTTGGAGCGTGTCACCATCGATCTCTCGGCAGCGCACTTCTGGGATATCACCTCCGTGTCTGTGCTTGATAAGGTGGTCATTAAGTTCCGCCGTGAGGGTACCGAGGTGAATATCGTGGGAATGAATGATGCGACGGCGACCATCGTCGATAAATTCGGCGTGCACGATAAACCAGAAGAAGTAGAAAAAATGATGGGTGGCCACTAAGGAGACCGACCATGGAACAAATTACCGCGTGCGTAGATGGCCCGCATTATTCAAAGCAAGTGGCAGATTTGAGCGTTTGGGCTGCCAAGCGCTTGTCTGTCCCTTTGACACTTTTGCATGTGCTGGATAAGTCCTCACACCAAGCGGAGCCTGAACTATCAGGCAACTTGGGCGTGGGTAGCCGTGAACAACTGCTACAAGAGCTGGTGGAGCTGGATGAGCAGCGCGCCAAGCTAGCCATGAAGCACGGCAAAGCCTTGCTGTCTGAGCTGGAAGAAGACGCTAAAGCCAAAGGGCTGAGCGATGTGCGCAAGTTGCAGCGCCATGGCAATTTGGTCGAGACCTTACTGGATATCGAGCCACAGACGCGGGTATTAGTATTAGGTAAATCAGGTGAACTACACCAAAACGACACCAAGGCGATTGGTTCGCAGCTTGAAAGCGTGGTGCGCTCGATTAAAGCGCATACCTTGGTTGCTAACGGTGAGTTTTCAACACCTGAAAGCTACTTATTAGCATTCGATGGCAGCGATATCAGCGAAAAGCTAGTGGAAAAAGCACTGAGCACACCGCTGTTGGCAGGGATGACCTGTCATTTAGTGATGGTGGAAGACTCGCAAGAAAAGCTGGCAGCGTTTAAACGCGCGGCAGAGCGCTTGAAAACGGCGGGTGTCGATGTGGTTGAGGCTCAGTTAACCGGTGACGTGCACCGCGCGATTTTAGCGTATCAAACTGATAATCAAGTGGGCATGATCGTGATGGGCGCCTACGGGCACTCAAAACTGCGTCAATTCTTTGTGGGGAGCAATACCACTAAGTTGTTGGTTGAATCGACCGTGCCTATGCTATTGATCCGTTAGTTATGCATGAGTGCATACATAAAAACCCGCAGTGATGCGGGTTTTTTTGATCTGACTTTCAACGTCTGGCGGCAATACCCATTGCTTGATGGCAATGCATTACCGAGTGGACTTATCAGTATTTAAAACGCGTGGTAAACATAAACTGATCGCCGTACCACTCGTTAACACGGTAGGCTGCACCGAGTGAGAATAGCTCCGTGGCATGGAATCGCCCGTAGGCAGATCCAAAGGTATCTTCCTCATCATCCACTGTTAGCAGGCCGATTTCGCCGCCAACTTCAACTTGTGGGCCAAGCCACTGACGCACGCCTAGGTTGACCTCTAAGCCGACATCACTATCAAAGTTGTCTTTGTTGACGCCACGCGCGAGTAGCTCACCGGTTAAGTCTGCCCAGTTGTTAATCGGCGCATGAAAGCCAATCCCAGCCGCCGTGTCCCAATCGGAATCAAATTCGGTATCCGCTTCTACGCGTACGTGCGCGTTGGGATGGATAGACATGCTAAATCCTGCACCATAGGTGAGTGGGCTAACACCGATGCGTCCTTCCAGATAGTCGTAACTGAAGTTACTCATGGTGGTGAGGTTGGCGTCTTCTTCATTGGCCACGGCGCTGAATGAAGCCAAAGCGACAATCGCGCTGGCTAAAAGAGATTTACGCATTATCAATTCCACTTGTTATTGGTGTTCAAATCATTCTATAAGACGATTGCGCGCAGAAACAAGCACATCCGCCCGTGAGTCAGGCTTTTTTACCGATTTTTGACCTATCGGCGTGTACGAACTGGTTTGAGAGCTATTCTGCGCCCATATCCCATTTGTTGCGGTTGATGGCTTCTACAATCCTAGGGGTGTCCAGTACACTGGTCCACGGCAATAAATTGGCTTCGTGCGCGATGACATAGCTGGTGAGCTGATCGGTGACGACACTGACCAAGGTCTCTTTTTGCCAAGGCTTGGCAAGGTAATAGTGTAAACTGGCGTGATTAACCGCAGAGACCGTATCTTCCAAGCCTGCTTGGCCGGTCAGTAACACTTTGCGCGTCGACGCTGTCTCTGGCTGATTGGCTAACTCAATCAAAAATTCCACCCCGAGCTCGCCGGGCATAATATGATCACACAGAATCAATGCCAGCTTGGTACCTTCTGTGGCCATGTCCGCAATCACTTCTCGTGCTTCTGCGACTGACTCTGCCGCTTCCACCTCGAAGTGATCGGTAAAGCCTTGCAAGTCATCGATCACGCTATCGAGCACATCACGCTCATCATCAACACATAGGACTAAGTATTGGCTCATCGTTGGGGCTCCTTACTGGCAGAGGCGGGGAGTTCAATAGGTAACGTCACTGTCATTGTGGTACCGACAGCTGGCTGCGAGTGTACCTGAATATCGCCCCCTTGCTCATGAATAATGGTTTGGCACATGGTCAGGCCAATACCTAGACCAAAATGACCTTCGCGTTTGGTGGTGTAATTTAACGCAAACATTTTTGCTTGCTGCTCAGGGGTCATGCCTATACCGGTATCACTGACCGACACTTCTATCGTGCCAGAGGCTTGGTCATTGAGTGTTTTTACTGTCACTGTCAGTGTGCCTGGTGTTTGCATCGCATCTAAGGCATTGGCAATGAGGTTTGTCCATACCTGCGCTAAGGCCGAGGGCTGAGCAATAATATCGGGCACCCAGTCGTAGCGTTTTTCCAATTGATGAGGCTTGAGTCGATGCTCAAATAAGGTAAGGGTATCATCAATGTTTTCAATAATACGGGTGCGTTGGCGTTGTTCGCTGTCTTGACGGGCATAGGTGCGTAAGCTTTTGACGAGATCGGCAATACGCGCCGCGCAGACATGATTAGAGCGCAATAACCGCCCACAGCGGGCGTATTGCTTCCAGGTAGCAAGTTCGTGATTAAAGCCCTCACCCAGACGTTGTTGCCACTCTTTGATGTTTTCAGGCTGATACAACCCAATGTTGACTAAATCGCGCGCGATCCGTTTATCCCCGGTGAGGTCGCTTAGGGTACGGGTATAGGTTCGAGCCGTGGCGGTTGATAGGGGGGAACTCTCGCGGTTTGTCTGTAAAAGCGACAGGGCTTGTTCGCGGCTGGCTGAGGTCAACGGGGTTTTTGCCACTTCCTTTAGGGCGTCTGCAAGTGCGTCACTGTTGCGTAAAATCGCTGACACTGGATTATTGAGTTCGTGAGCGACGCCCGCCACGAGTTGCCCCAGTAGTGCCATTTTTTCTTTTTCTAATAACTGGCGGTTAGCTTCGTCCAGTGAGGCGAGCGTTTGCTGCAGCTGGATTTCGGTATCGATACTGCGCTTTAAGCGTTGGTTAAAGTGCAGCAACAGGTATTGAATGAACAATGGCAGCAGCTCAGAGCGGCTGGTCATTATTTTGCTAAATAACGCATGATCGATTTTGATCACCTGCGTCCGAGTGAGGGTGCGCCCCGTAGAGAAAGAAACGTCTCCCGTCACGAACGACATACTGCCAATCAAGCTGCCGGAAGAAAGGGTGGAAACATGGTGCTCTTGCCCTTCGTCATCTGTTTTATACAGCCCAACGTCACCATCGGTGATAAACCACAAAAAAGCATTATCTTGATTTTCTTTGGTAAGCACATGGTTGGCACTGTAGGTGCGGCACGCACGGCTTTCATCGTTGCCTTCAAAAAACGCATACAAACCGGCAATGACGCGATCGGCGACCGCTGCTTTGTCGGTTTCGCCTGGCGCTAACAATTGCGCTTGAAATTGGCTTATCTCGCGCTCAACTTGAGCATCTAATAAGGTGCGGTGATCTAACACTTCGGTATAACGCAGCAAATCATGTTGGCAATAGCGCAACACGTAGGTAGTGAGTTCTTTTTCGGCAACACGCTGCATCTCCTCGGCTCGCCAAGGCTTGTGCATACAATAATTAAGTCGGCCTTCATTCACAGCCTGCAAAATAATATCGTATTGCGGTGCCTCACTGAGCAAAACAGTCCGTGCGCCTTGACTGGCAGAGTGGTTGTCGACATTGACTAATAGATCGATACCGCGATTATCGTCCGGCCCGTTATGGCAGATCAGTAATGCCACCTGTTGCTCGTTAGCCTTAAAGTCGTCGAGCATGGCATAAGCGTCGTCTGGGGTCTCTGCACTGCAAAGATCAAACACATCACGAAACGGCGCGAGGTCGTGAGACAACTGCTCTACCACGAAAGGGTCTTGGTCAATGCACAATATAACGTAGGGATTCATACACTCTGTCGATCTATTGCAAATATGCTTTGATTGTATGCATTTATCCGCGGCAATGATGCGAAATGGTCGACATTCACGAATAAATACACCGTATTCTGCATGGCAGTACTGTGATACACGCCCTTGCCTCATTAGTGAGAAAGTTCCTTCTTATTATTCATTGTCTATTGACCTGTGCGATGGCTTCCATAACAGTTTGCCTTCACAGTATAACGCGTTATCTTCAGCGCCTAATTTTAGTTACACTATGATTTTTCGCATGCCTGAGGCAAAGAAAACATGTTTTTAGGAAAGTATGGTGCCATCGCAGGTGGCCTTGCGATTGTTGCGTGTTGGCCATTTGCGACTGGCCAAATCGCACAGTCGATGTATGAGCGAGAAGTCGATCAGCGCTCAACGTCAGAATTCACGCTTGAGCAGCAGACCTACGAACGCGGGTATTTAAGCTCGCAGGCGGTCACACATCTCGCATTTCAGGGTGAAACCAAAGCGATGCTTGCGCAGTCGGGCTTACCCGTTAGCTACGAAATCGCCTCAGAGATCTCTCATGGCGTGTTTGGCGTCTCGTCAAGCAACACGTTAGTGATGACGCCTGAGCTACAAGCGATCACCCAAAAAGCGTGGCCAGGTAACCCAACCCCAATTCGTTTAGAGCTAGATACCTTGATGACAGGGGCATCCGATTATCACCTTACCGTCGCACCTTTTTCGCTATCAGAGGCGAGCAGTAACCTGACCGCGAGTGAGTTAAGCCTACAAGGCGAGATCGACCGCAAAGGACATGTGAACGCAACCTTTTCTTTACCCGCGCTGGCCTTCAACGACGATAGTGGGCAGCAACTGAAAGTGGATAGCGTGTCGGGGTCAGGAAGCGGCTATTTGCAAGATGGTCTGTGGATTGGTGAACAGTCTTTATCGCTCGAGCAAGCGCACTTCAGTGATGTGAGCGGTCAATCGTTAAAGCTGGGCGACGTCAAGCTTGAGATAGGGAACAAGTTGATTACGTCTGAGTCAACGTCAACCCGCGAGCTAAATAACACCAACCAACTGACGATGGGAACGATTGCGTTACCGAACAACACGCAGTGGCGTAACTTGGTAGTGGCACTCGATGCCAATCACCTTGATTACAGTGCCATGTCCCAAATCGCGTTACTCTCGTCGCAGTGGCAAGAAGGTGGCGCGCCAGTGAGTATGGAGGCCTTTGATCAAGCTTTGGTGCAATTGTTGCAGTCGGGGTTATCGATTGATTTGTCGCCCGCCAGCTTAACCGTGCCAGAAGGGGATATCAGTGTCGACATGCACGTCGATGTAAAAGGCAGTGAGCCAACTGGCGTGTTTAATTTGCAGCAACTGGTCAATCAGGTAAGCGGCGATCTTGATGTTTCGGTACCCAATGGGGTGCTGACACAGTCACCTTGGCAAGCAAAAGTACAGGATCTGACCAAAGCGGGTTTTGTCACACAAACAGATAAAAATACTGTGCTGTCTGCCAAAATTGAGGGAAACCAAATCATCACCTCTGATGGCTCTGCCGTACCGCTGGTACAGTTTGTCATGTTTATGCTGATGTAAATGCCGCATGGGCACTGACTTGAGACGTCGGTGCCCCTAGTTATCCATCACAATAAAAGCGAACGATGATGCAGTCCTTGCCTGAACTTAAGGCCAAAAAATACAAAACGGTGAGAGAAGAGACYGTCATAGGGTTACGTGCCGTGGCATTTATGAAGCATGGCACCACGACGCAAGTACAAATAAAGACCCCAGTGGGACAAACGTACCGGTGTGAATGTACCTTTATCGGTTTTGATGGTGAAAAGCGCTTATTCTTTTCGCTACCGACAGAAAATCTTAATCAAGTTAATCAGTTTTTTATTGAAGGTTATCGCTTGGCGGTTGATGCAGTATCTGATGAGGGCGAGGGGGCTAAAGTGCGGTTTGCCTCTAAGATCTCAACCGTGCTCAAAACACCCATTAATTTGGTCATGGTCGAGTTACCGCAACAAGCCAAACTGATACAACAGCGCAAAGATAATCGTTATGAGTTAAACGTCAAAGGGGAAATTCCGCTCGATCATCGTCGTTTGCCCGTTAATCTTACCGATATTTCTGCAGGCGGTTGTGGGTTTAGTTTTGACGCCATTGCGCCTGTATTTGAAAAACACCACCAAATGGCGATTCAAATCCAAGCACCAAACAGTGACGAGTGTTTTATCTTGAGTGGGCAAATAGAGAACCGCCAACAAAAATGGGGCATGCAACGCTATGGCGTGTCGTTTGACCGCAGCGGTCTCAAACATTGCGAGGCGTTGATTAAACGGCTGGTTTACGATGGTTCCTATTATATTTTTAACCCACATGTAGAAGAGAAAGAGTGACAACGTCACTTTAAAGACGCGGTGGCTGTCGCGAGATTGAGAGCAGGTGATAGACATGTCTCAGTGCGTGCATTATTGGTCTGGCGTCACATACGTCACTTTCGCTGGGATCTCATGCTGTTGAAAAAACTGTAGCCAGCGTGTTTGGTGAGGCTGTAGCGTATCGCCTGGCCCCTTTACTTCCACCCATTGGTAGGATGCGTCTCGGCACATAAACAAGTCAGGATGGCCGCGGCGGTTATGGCGACGGTCGAACAAAATACGTTGAAAACAGGCGCGAAGCTGTGTGTCTGTAAGCATGACTAACGCAGCCTCAAGCAGCGGCCACTCTATCACCGACCAATTTACCCACTCGTTAGTGATGCCGTGCTTTTGCTGATAGTGTTGCGCTACCCAATCGCGTGCTCGATCAATCTCGGCGAAGCGCTGATCAATCTGTGTCTGCCGTTTAGCGACAAAGTCGTCGCTGTGGAGATCGCGCGGCCCACGTTGAAAAGGGTTAAGAAAGGCGCCACGGACCGGCAAAAACAAAACATCCCAAAAAAACAGCCCAAACAACGCGTTAAGCAAGCTGTTCTCGCTGAACCATACTTCCCAGCCTTGCTGACGATAATAATCAGCAACCTCCTTTTCGACGCGCTGATTCAGCGGTAAAGCTAACGTCTCTGTGGGTAATGTCGCCGGTTTAGCACGCGCTGAGGGAACCAAGCGGCCGAGTGCGCGAATCGGTTTTTGTTTCGCCAAGCGATAAGCGACGTCAAGCTCTTCTTCATCGTGTGGGGCTTGGAGCATGGTTGCGATGATCGTTGCAGCCGCTTTAATGTCACCTTGCTTTATCAAGATACGTGCGCGTCGTTCTTGGCTGGGTGGCTGAGTGGTGGTTTGATACAGCGACAATGCGGTCGATAAATCATCCTGGCGCTCAAATTCGCGTGCAATGCGATTAACCAAGCGCTGCCGCTTGCGCTCGAGCGGTGCCCAGTCAAAAGGGGCTGGCAAGCAGGGCGCTAACGCCAAGACTTCTTTAGGTTGCTTGTTTTTGCGCGCTTGCCATACGATCTCGTTTAATGCGGATAAGTGCAGCCAGTCATTTATTTGGGGCCGATGCTCAAATAAGCGATCGGCTTGCCGAATGGGATAGGGCTCAAAGTGTTGGATACCCAGCTCGGCCACCACGAACTGGCTCAAATCCTGGCGCGAATTGCCAAAATACAGCAGGTTTAATACCGGTAAGATGTCTGGCTGATGGCAGACCACCAATGCATAAGGGCTGTCGAGCGTGTTGCCGTAGAGAGCCTCTATCGCCTGCTGCCACTGGCTTTTAGGCGCACTTTTGGCGAGCCCTGTATCAGGAAAAGCCGCCATAAGTTGTGTTTTGGTGAGTAATTTGAATACCACCTCTGCCGGGGCAGTATGGGTAAGACTAATAAACTTATGTTCAGCCAAGGTGTCGAGCAGCGGCAGCGTTTCACCCAGCTCATCGTAGTGCAGCGAGCCGGCCAAAAACCAGTCGTGACGGCGCATCAGTAAACGCACCAGCAAACACTGTGCTTTGAAGCTAAGCTGTTGAAAGGTCGTCAGCCAATGTCGTTCTTTGTGCGTGAGAAGATCCCAGTCACGTTCGCAGACTAAATCCATCAAGTTTTGAAAGTTATGATGGTAATAATAGGGACTAAGAGGGTCTGGCTGCGTCATTCTTTTCCTTATCTTTCATCAGGACACGTGCATTCAGGAGCCGCCGCATGAAACGGATTATCGCTGTACTATTGTCAGTCTTTAGCGGATTAGTGTCGAGCTATGCCTTGGCTGAGAATGAAACTACGTTCTCCACCGAGCAAGGGATCGCTGGGGTCGCATGCATTATTAGCGATCCAGCCGGACGGCTCTTGCTAGTAAAAGACACAGTGACCGGACGGTATGGTTTGCCCGGTGGGCGGGTTAACTTGGCCGAATCACCGAGTAGAGCGCTAGCGCGTGAAGTGTTTGAAGAAACGGCTATTCGCGTCACGGTCGGTAATGTCTATCATCAAGATGAGCGCGGTGTGTTATTTGCCTGTCAAAGCCAGGCACCATTGCCCGTTGTCTCTACGGCGGAGGGAGTGGGTCTTTTGCCGGCTTGGCGCGCGCCCCATTTTGCCTCTGAAGTCGAGCAAGCACGGCTGGTACCGCGCGCCCATGCGCAGGATTATCGCTATCGTTTTCGCGACCGTCGTGATCTTTTGTGGTCGCTAGCGGCGAGAACGCCAAGCAGCGATGTCAGTGCCTTGGCCGATTTTAGTGCCTTAGCGCCTGTGTTTTATGTCAGTCAATATCGATGGGTCGCGGGGATACAAACCGCGGTACAGCAAATGAGCGAGGCGGCGAGCTCGACCGTGACCGCGGTATTTAGATTGGTCAATACGCTGGGCGAGACCGCTTTTTACATTGCACTGCTGCCGCTATTTTTGGTCTTTCGTGGCCATAAATCCGCATTATCACTTCTCTTTTTGTTAATAAGCGCGGCGGCAGTGTCGACGACGCTAAAAAGTGGCTTTGCCATGCCAAGGCCGTTTTATTTGTGGCCAGAGTTACAAATCGGCCAGGCAAGCGGTTTTACCGTACCCAGTGGACATACATTGCTTGCAGCGGCAGTGATGACTGCTTGGTATCTAAAACGTCGAGTCACCCACCCACCCGCGTTTGGCGCGCTTGCGGTGGCGTTGTTGGTGATCATGCTTATGGGGCTGAACCGGATGTACCTTGGGGTGCATTTTGCCAGTGATGTGGTCATTGGCGCTTTGGTCGGCGCCAGCGTTGCTTGGGCGACTGTCAAGCTGGATGCCGTGACGGTGGGTAATGAAAGGCCCATGCTAACGACAGGCAGAATCTGGTTCTTAGCGTGTCTTATCATGGCGCTGTTGGCATTGGCATTAAAGATCCCCAATTTGGTGTATCTGTCAGCGTTAGCAGCGGGTGTCTATACCGGTCAGGTTTGGCATAAGCTCTTTCCTAGCCATAAACCGGCCAGCCAGCTCAATGGCAAACTGTTAACGCTGGCGTGGATTTTTTTCGGTATCGCCGCCATTGTTGGCGCCGCCTGGGGAGTGGCACAGCTGACAGGCCTAAGCTGGATTGTGCTTATTGTCGTGTCAATGGCGGCATGGAGTTTGGGCCCTTGGGTACTGATTGCCAGCCCAGAGCTTGCTAAATGGTCAGGTAAGCGGCTAGGTTGGCGCGAGTGGTGATAAGGATTTGCTAGGTGATCGCTTTGGCTGTGCCAAGAGTTAAGGTAAAGTGACAGCACAACAAAAATTGCACCAGGCATGGTGAGATAGCGCACAGGAACAGCAATGATACCGGCAATCCATCCAGAGGCGGGCCTGTCGTCCGCCGTTGTTGATTTTATCACCGCTTTGCAAACAGCAGGTTTTCAAGGCGACATTGAATCGACCTATGCGAGCCGCCTTGCGGTGGCCACTGATAACAGTGTTTATCAGGCCTTACCACAAGCCGTCCTCTTTCCCGCATCGGTTGATGATCTTCAGCTTATTGGTCAGACCGTCCAAGCCCCAGCTTTTAGTGAGATTAAGTTTTCTCCCCGTGGTGGCGGCACTGGCACCAATGGCCAGTCGTTGACCCAGCATGTGGTGGTGGATGTGTCGCGTCATATGCAACAGGTGCTGGAAGTGAACCCGGAGCAAGGCTGGGTACGTGTGCAAGCAGGCGTGGTTAAAGATCAACTCAATGATGTCTTGCGCCCGTATGGTTACTTTTTCTCACCTGACTTATCGACCAGTAATCGTGCCACGATTGGCGGGATGATCAATACCGATGCCTCCGGTCAAGGCTCGTTACGTTACGGCAAGACCTCTGATCATGTACTGGGTTTAAAAGCAGTGCTCGTCGATGGCAGTCTCTTGGATACTCAACCGCTTAACGCTGAACAGCTTCAGCAGGCAATGTTGCGCGACGATCTCAGTGGCCGAGCGCTGCAAACGGTGTCCTCAGTCTGTCGTGAGCATCGTGATCTGATTACCGACACCTTCCCGCCGTTGAATCGCTTTTTAACCGGCTATGACCTTAAACATGTTTACGATGACGCACTGACCGTATTCGACATTGGTCGCGTGCTATGTGGCGCTGAGGGCTCCTTAGCGTTTATAGCCGAGGCCAAGCTCAACATCACCCCGATCCCGACTGTGCGTACCTTGGTGAATATTAAATACGACAGCTTTGACTCAGCATTGCGTAATGCGCCGATGATGGTAGACGCTAATGCCTTGTCGGTTGAAACCATTGATGCCAAAGTGCTTGATTTAGCGCGTAATGACATTGTTTGGCATACGGTGAGTGACTTGTTGCAAGCGGTGCCCGGCAAAACCATGCATGGCATTAATATGGTGGAGTTTGCGGGGAATGATCCGGGTGAGATAGAGCAGCAGATTACGGCACTTTGTCAGCAACTGGATAGCTTGATTGCTCACAAGCAAAAAGGGGTGATTGGCTATCAGATTTGTCGGGATCTCGCGTCAATCAACAAAATTTACGCGATGCGTAAAAAGGCGGTCGGACTGCTAGGTGCCACAAAAGGTAAAGCCAAGCCCGTCGCCTTTGCCGAAGACACTTGTGTACCGCCGGAACACCTTGCTGACTTTATCAGTGAATTTAGAGCATTGCTCGACAGCCACCATTTGCACTATGGCATGTTTGGTCATGTCGATGCGGGGGTACTGCATGTGCGTCCAGCGCTGGATTTGTGTGACCCTGACCAAGAACGCGTAATGAAAACCCTCTCTGACCAAGTGGTTGCTTTGGTTGCCAAATATGGCGGCTTGATGTGGGGAGAGCATGGTAAAGGGTATCGTTCGGAGTACGGCCCAGCGTTTTTTGGTGAGACCTTGTTTGCGCAGCTTCGCCATATCAAGGCGGCATTTGATCCGCAAAATCGAATGAACCCAGGAAAGATTTGTACGCCGATTAATAGCCAAGATTCCCTGGTGAAGGTTGATGATACCAAGCGTGGCTTTTATGACCGCCAAATTCCGGTAGAAGTGCGTGATAGCTTTAAAGGGGCAATGGAGTGTAATGGCAACGGGCTGTGCTTTAACTATGACACCGCCTCACCCATGTGTCCTTCGATGAAGGTCAGTTATGACCGTCGCCATTCGCCAAAAGGTCGCGCTGGGATCGTGCGGGAATGGTTGCGTTTACTGTCTGAGCAAGGTGTCGACCCCTTGGCGGTTGAGCAGGCATTGATGACCCAGTCGCCGTCAGTCCGTGAAGTGATGGCCAAATTCGGACGCTATTTTACTCGCCGCAGAGAAGCAGATGATTTTAGCCATGAAGTCATGGAAGCCATGAGCGGTTGCTTGGCGTGTAAGGCTTGTGCTAGTCAGTGTCCGATCAAAGTGGATGTGCCGAGTTTCCGCTCGCGCTTTATGCAGCTCTATTACAGCCGCTATCCGCGCCCGGTGAAAGACCACTTAGTAGCGAACATTGAAACCTTGCTCCCGCTGATGGCCAAAGCACCAAAATGGGTGAATGCGGCGACTCAGCCTCAATGGGCCCAAGGGCTCACTGCGAAGCTAATTGGCTACACAGACACACCGGCGTTGTCGGTACCGACGCTGGCTCAGTCTTTGGCGGGCGATCATGCGCTTAAGTTTGACTTAGCATGGCTGCAGGCTCTATCCGCGCAAGAGCGTGAGCACTATGTGTTGATCGTGCAGGACCCTTTTACCAGTTTTTATGAAGCGCCCCTGATTCACGATTTGATCAAACTGGCGCGACAACTCGGGAAGGTGCCCATGCTGGTACCCTTTAAACCCAACGGGAAAGCCCAGCATGTAAAAGGTTTCCTCCGTCGTTTCGCCCAGACGGCGCGTAACACCGCTGGCTTTTTAAACCAGCTGGGGGCGTTGAATATTCCCATGGTGGGCGTTGATCCGGCGCTGGTGCTTTGTTATCGCGATGAGTATCAAGAAGCGCTAGGTAAACACCGAGGTAACTTTAATGTGATGCTGAGTCATGAGTGGCTGAGCAGTGTTGTGCCTGACATGCCGGTCGTGACGAGCCGTGATGCTGACCCCTGGTATCTGTTCGCCCACTGTACCGAGAAAACACAGTTGCCTCATGCTGAGCAACAATGGGTGGCTTTATTTGCGCACTTTGGTGCGACGCTTAAACCGATTTCTGTCGGTTGTTGTGGTATGGCGGGCACTTATGGCCATGAAGCAGACAAACGCGAAACGTCAGCTGCGATCTATGATTTAAGTTGGTCGCCACAGTTGGCCAACCTACCTAGCGAGAGAGTGCTCGCAACCGGTTACTCGTGCCGTAGCCAAGTGAAGCGGTTTAGTAAGACGCAGTTACAACATCCTTTGCAAATCTTGTTGCGGCTAGCGTGTACGCGAATTGATCGTGCGCGTGTCGATAACGTATCACTATAAAGCTTGCATCTGGGTGGCTTTGTCATACAGTAAAATAAAGAGCTGAAAGCTAAGGTAAAACAAATGCTTAAAACGATTGTTATCATCTTGCTGGTTTTACTCGGGATTACGGCAGCCCAGTACTTGGACGAGGGGACGCAAAAGAAAATTGCGTGGGTGATCGGAGCCATCGCCGGTGTCCTGGCGCTTGGTGTGATTGGTGTTGAGCTTTTCCGTTAGTGGTGGGCGTATCCGACGCGCCATGAGTACGATGATACCGTAACGCCAACAAACACGCCGCGCTCGTAGTGAAACGCCCGTAGTAAGATGCCCGCAACGGGGTGTACCACGACGGGCGTTTTTTATTTCATCCTTTTAAAGCAGGCGCTTATGCGCGTTTTCCACGCTGGTTATTGCCTCGCCCTTTGTTACTTGGCCGACGTATATCGGGTTGTTTGGGGTGCTTAGTGGCAAAGCGCTGGGTGCCATGGCGGCCTGAGCGGCGCTGCCGGCCTGTTTTTTCGGGGGCATCTTCTTTTGGGATCAGGCACTTGGGCCCGTTACCAATCAAATGCTGTTTCCCCATACGTACCAAGGCTTCACGGATCAGTGGCCAGTTAGCGGGATCATGGTAACGCAGTAGTGCCTTGTGTAAGCGTCGCTGGCGCTCTCCTTTTGCCACTGTCAGTGTCTCGCGCTTTTTATAGCGTACCCGCTTCAGTGGGTTGGTTTCTGAATGGTACATGGCAGTCGCATTACACATGGGTGATGGGTAAAAGTTTTGCACTTGGTCGCACTCAAAGGCATTCTCTTTCAGCCAGCATGCTAGATGTACCATATCTTCATCGGTACACCCTGGATGCGCGGCAATGAAGTAGGGGATCAAATACTGTTTTTTGCCCGCTTCTTTACTGTATTTTTCAAATAGAGCCTTGAAGCGATCATACGCACCCATACCGGGCTTCATCATTAAATCCAGCGTATTTTTCTCAGTATGTTCTGGGGCGATTTTTAAATAGCCACCGACATGGTGAGTGACCAACTCTTTCACATATTCCGGCGACTCAATCGCCAGATCGTACCGCACTCCCGAGGCAATCAGGACTTTTTTGATTCCCTCTACCTGGCGTGCTTTACGGTAAAGATCAATGGTATGGCGATGATCGGTATTGAGCTTGTCACAAATCTTTGGAAATACACAAGAGGGGCGACGACAGTTACGCTCTGCTTTAGGATCGGCACAGCCGAGTCGATACATATTAGCGGTTGGGCCACCCAAGTCTGAAATCGTGCCAGTAAAACCAGGCACTTTATCGCGAATATCATTGAGCTCTTCAATGATCGACGCTTGTGAGCGGTTTTGGATGATCCGCCCTTCGTGCTCGGTAATTGAACAAAATGAACAACCGCCGAAACAGCCACGCATAATGTTCACCGAGGTTTTAATCATGTCGTAGGCAGGGATCTTGGCTTTACCGTACTTTGGATGAGGTACTCGCGCATAGGGTAGGCCAAACACATAGTCCATTTCTTCGGTGGTGAGGGGCACCGGTGGTGGATTAATCCAAAGCAGTTGATCGCCATGTTGCTGCACCAAGGCGCGGGCAGAATAGGGGTTAGCTTCTAAGTGCATCACTCGGCTAGCATGCGCGTACAAAATCCGATCGTTTTTGAGTTTTTCAAACGAGGGCAGGCGAACAAAGGTGTTTTTAGCATCGTGTCGAGACGGACGGATAGTGATGGGTTTCGCCGCGTCTGGCTCTGCTTTTTTGCTGGTTTCGCATTGGGTTTCTGTTGCATAGGGGTTGGGCATGGTCATGCTCTTTCCCGGTTTATCAATGCGGGTGGAATCGACTTCTGCCATACCTTTGGGCGGTGTTTTCATCATCACTGCGGTGCCCGCGATGCGAGTCATATCGGCTAAGGTGTCACCGCGAGATAAACGATGTGCCACTTCTATCAAGGCGCGTTCTGCGTTGCCAAATAGCAATATGTCTGCTTTCGCGTCACATAACACAGAGCGACGGACTTTGTCTGACCAATAGTCGTAGTGTGCTAAACGGCGCAAGCTGGCCTCTATCCCGCCCAGTACGATCGGCGTTTGCTTATACGCCTCTCGACAACGTTGAGAATAGACCAAAACCGCACGATCAGGGCGTTTACCTCCCTCGTTATTGGGCGTATAGGCATCATCATGGCGCAGTTTTCGGTCTGCGGTGTAGCGGTTGATCATCGAGTCCATGTTGCCAGCCGTCACGCCAAAGAATAGGTTAGGCTCGCCTAATGCCATAAAATCATCTTTATTGTGCCAGTTAGGCTGCGAGATGATGCCAACACGAAACCCTTGTGCTTCCAATGTGCGGCCAATCACCGCCATGCCAAAGCTAGGATGATCGACATAGGCATCACCGGTTACGATGATGATATCGCAGCTATCCCAACCTAAGATATCCATCTCTTCACGGCTGGTGGGCAAAAAAGGCGCGGGGCCAAAGCAGGCCGCCCAATAAGGGGTGTAATCGTATATAGCAGTCGGTGTCACGTTATGGTCTCTTGGTCAGCCCATTGCAATGAGGACAGGCGATTCAACGATACGCGCATCGTGCGCCAGGGCGGGCGATAAATTAGCCAGCGATTTTAGCGATAATCCTGCATCGAGTATAGGGGTAAATCTGGGGAAAGGTGGCTCAGGATGTCATAGAAGGCTTGGCAGACGGATTGTGTTGTTGCACATAATCAATGAAGGCGCGATCGGCGAGGGACAAGTAACCGTGTTTACGCCAGGCAATCGCAATATCGAGCTTGATCGGTTGTGTAAAGGGGATCCCGACAATCCCCCTTTCATGTTCGGTGACCATATCGAGCAGTGCACTGATCGCAAACCCATGACGGACGATATTCAAAATCATCGCCAGTAAATTGGTTTCTAATGAAAGTTTGGGGGTTATTGCATGCGTATCGCAGACCTGGTCAAGGTAATCACGGTGGAAGTATCCCGGGCGGAACATGATCAACTCATGGTCGAAAAAGGTGTGGTAATCGAGCGTATGATGTGTGGCGAGCGTATGATCGGTCGCGACAACGGCGACCATCTGCGAGGAAATCAAATGCGTGGTTTCTAACGAATCGGGCACCTCTCTATCGTTAATCACGGCGAGATCCAGCTCACCGTCGAGCAGCATTTGCCGCAGGGAGTGAGTGCCAGCCTCTACCACTGTGAGTTTTAGCGCGGGATAGCGACGGCGGAACCCCATCAGCAACTCAGGAAAAAAATAAGATCCGAGCATACCCGGTACACCGATACGTACCTCGCCTTTTTGCAATCCTTTAAGCTCATCCATGGCTGTGGCTGCATCTTGCATTTGCTGTACGACGCGATAGGCATGCTGCAGCAATACTTGCCCTTCTTGCGTAAGCTGAATATGCTTTTCATTGCGGATAAAAATCGGCATACCCAATTGATTCTCAAGCTTTTTTATCGCAATACTGAGCGCAGGTTGCGCGATATGCAGACGCTGGGCGGCGAGCGTAAAGCTTTTGGTCTCAGCGACAGCAATCACTTGGCGGAGCTGTTTGACGTCCATGAATATAAATAAAATATATGAAGAGGATATATTTAATATATTTTATTAATTAGAAAGCGGTTGTTAGCATGATCACATCTTAGCCCACTGGTGAGGTTTTTATGATAGAGCTTGGCTCACCACGTTACCGACTGACGGCGTTTGCGCTCGCGTTCGGCTCGTTTTTGATTTTTTGTAACCTTTACTTGTTTCAACCTATGT